>CAKZKQ010000722.1 GCA_937123825.1 uncultured Pseudomonadota bacterium | reverse complement strand
CAGAAGCTCTTTTGGGACATGCGGGCCGTGGGCAACGGCTTTGGATCTGGCTCACGGTCCTTGGGGTCAAAAAGTTGAGGATTCAAAGGGGAAACTGGCCTGCACTTTGCTCACATGTGGGGTTCCTGTGAGAGCGTTTGTTTCACGGGGAACATGCCGTTTGGAATTGGGTATTGCTCCCGACGCGGCGCACCTTTTGGCAATGGGGAGAGGATCGATGATGCGTAAAGCTGGATTTGTTTGGATTGCGTTGTGTGCCGCCAACCTCCTCTTTGCAGGTTGCAGCGCCGATGAAAGCGACCAGAGCACCAAGGAACTTGCAGAGCCCAACCTGGACGGCAAGACGGACGCCGCCGACCAGGTGTCGCTCAAAGGACGCCTCTTCTACGGAGATGATGAGGCCCTGGAGAACAGCTTCACCAAGGACCTTGAGTTTCATGGGTACACCCTCGATGTCGCCCAGACCAGCACCCTGACCCTTGAGGTGACCCAGAAGGGCAGCTCACGCGGGCTCGACACGACCCTCTTTGTCTACGGCCCCGAGAAGAGCGGCAGCTTTGGCGACGCCTTCCTGATGCGGGACGACGATGACGGCTTTGGCAAGCTCAGCCGCCTCAAAGAGATCAAACTCGAAGCGGGCCGCTATCTGGTGGTCGTGGGCACCGCCGACGCCGCCGGACGCGGCAACTACCGCGTCATGGCCTCCTGCCTTGAGGGACAGTGTGAGGCTCCCGTTGAAGACGTGGACCTGAACGAGTGCCCGGCTGAGCTTGAGGACCTGCTGCGCGAGTGCGTCGATGAGACCATCTTTGAGTTTGACACCAGCTTGAGCGACGCCTGGCAGATCTGCCTTGAGAACATGGACATCGTCGATACCTTCGAGGGCCTGTGCTTTGAAGACGCCTTCACCCAGGCGCCGGCCTGGTGCGCCGCCGGTGAGGACGCCTTCGCCGAAAACTTCCTACCCAACTGCGTCGATAAAATTGATGAAGAGTTGACCGTCTCCAGCGACGTCGAGTTGACCCGCAAAGAGGTCTCCAGCGAGCTGGACGAAGAGGTCTTTGTGGGCATGGACACCTGCGATGGCTTCTGCGAAATGGAGGTCTTTGCCTTCACCTTCGCCACCCCCGACGGCCAACCCCTGACCACCGGCGCCGGTGCCAACGCCGCCATCGCCAAGGTCCTCAACGACGAAATCCTCTACTCCGTCGGCGGCGAGATGAGCGTCGATGACATGTGCACCGAGATGGAGTTCCGCTCCATGGTCAACTTCCTGGCCCTGAGCAACGAACTGGCCCAGAGCGACAACCTCATCATCGGCACCGCCACTGCCTTCGACACGCCCTTTGCCGGCGTCGACGCCTTCCACACCGCCTTTGTCCTCATCTACAACGACACCAACACGATGATCGTCCTCGACGCCGTGGACTTCAGCGAGTGATACCAAGTTGCAGCTGAAAGGCTTGGTTTGAGACGAGCAATAACGGATGTCAGCAGCCGAAGTTCTCAGTGATAAGCCACAGGTTTGGGGCGAGCAATGATGGATGCTAGAGGCCTTCAGGACGAGCGCAGCTGTAGCAGCGCTACCGCAAGCGAGTTCTGTGGTCTATAGCGCATCAGGGCCGTCCCAAACCTGTGGCGAAGGGCCGTCACAAATGAAGTCGGACGTCTGCAGCTTGGTATGAGCCATTAGGGGCCGGGCTTTGCCCATCAGGGCAAACCAACGGCCCTGCCCTCTCTGCCCCGTGCCCTCCGTTTCTCTCCCCCCACCCCAACACACCAACATCGGACGGCTTCAAAAAGACCACACCGATGCACATCTGTGCCTTTTAGAGTCCCTGAAAGACGCAAAAACCAGGATTTGAAGGGATTTGGGAGGCTGTGACAGCCTTCTAGAAGGCCATCAAGGGGCTGGGAGACTCGCGCTCGGCCACCGTCACCAACGCCTTGGGTGCGTTGGAGAGGCTGGTCCCCAATGACCCCAAAGCCAGCTCCGGGGTGTTGTTCTTGTCGCTCAAATGCGCCAACACCACGCTGCGCAGGTTCTCTGTGGCAATCTCGCCAAGCACATCCCGCATCTGCTCGTTGGACAAGTGCCCACGCGGCGACACCACCCGGCGCTTAAGGTGCAGCGGGTAAGGTCCTCGCCAGAGCCTCTCCACATCGTGGTTGGCCTCCAGCACCACCGCCCGGCAATCCTCCAACGCCTTGAGCACCGTCGAAGTCGAGCGGCCAAGATCGGTCGCGATCCCCAGCGCCGTGTCCGGCCCCTCGATCCGCAACCCCACCGGCTCGTTGACGTCGTGAGAGGTCGCAAAGGGCATCAAGCGCATGTGCCCCAACCGCAACACGTCCCCCGCCTCGATCGGGTGATGGTTCTCCTGATCCCAACGCTTGCGCCGCACGCAACCCCTGGCCGTCCCCTCAGTGCAGAAGATCGGGATTCCCGGGTGGTGCTTGCGCAACATCGGCAGGCCACTGACATGATCCGAATGCTCGTGGGTCAACACAATCGCGTCGATCTGATCCATCGACACGTCCAACTCCCCCAAAGCGCGCACGATTCGACGCCGAGAGATCCCCACATCCACCAACACACGCACATCCCCCACACGCACATAGATGGCGTTGCCCGAAGAACCGCTGGCCAGCATGCGAAACTGACAAATCAGCCCTTCTTCAGGGGCATCTTGCTCCGTCGAAGGCTCCGACGGCAAAGGTTGGGGTGCTGCATCCATAACTCAGGTCGCTTCCTTGCTGATACATCAGTTCACCTGAACGCACGCCAAGATATATCACTCCCCCCACCACCCCGGTCAACTCTCTGGCGGGTTCAAAGGGCGCATATGCTCCTGTGACTCGTTCGGCATAGCGCTGCTATAGCCTCTCTCGTCCCAGTTCACATCTGCACCCTTTGACCCTCGCCAGAGTCTCTTTTTTGGGGCGTTTTTGGGGCCCCTTTTGGCGCTTGCCAGCGCTCTTTTTTGGGGGAGTTATTTTTTGAAGATGGTGGCGCAGCGGCGGCGCAGCGCGTCGCGGAAGCTGGAGGCGTCGGGGTAGCGATCTTCGGGACGACGAGCAAGGGCGCGGCGCAGCAAGGGGCCGAAAGTGCTGCGGCCGAGCTTTGGGGGGATGTTGATGCCGTCCCAGTGGGCCTGGGTGCAGGTCATCAGGTCGGAGGCATCGATGGCGGGCTTTCCGGTGAGCATTTCGATCATCACCAGACCCATCTGGTAGACGTCTATGGCGGGGCTGGCGCTGCCATCTTTGAGGTACTCGGGGGCGGCGTAGCGGGGCGTGAAACACATGCCGCCAGGCTGGGTCAGCGAGCGCCAGTTTTCACCGACGATCCTCGCTGTGCCAAAATCCAGAACCTTGAGGTGCTCATTGGGCTGGGTTGGGTGGGTGACAAAGAGGTTGTCGGGCTTGAGATCCTTGTGCACCACGCCCAGCCGGTGGCCGACGGCCAGACCGTCGAGCGCGCCGAGCAGCAGGTGGGCCACCCGCGTGGGGTGAAGCGCCCCTTCGGCCTGGATGGTGTGCGCCAGCGTGTCGCCTTGGAGCAGCTCAAGGACAATGAACGGGCGTCTGAATGAAGAGGACTGCCCCTGCGGGTCTGTGAGGAACATATGGGCGCTGAAGGCCAGCGTGCGGGCCACGTTGGGGTGTTGCATGCGCGAGGCCAGACGCGCGTCCTGAAAAAACCGCTCCTCGGCGTTGCGCTGGATGTCGACGCCCCCTCCAAGACACTTGAGGATCTTCAGAGCCACTTGATCCCGGGTATCACGATCCTCGCCGGCGTAGACGTCGGCAAAGCCGCCGCTGGCCAGATAACGGTCCACAACGTAGCGGCCGTTGAGGATCGCACCTTTGGGTAATCGGGAAGGAAAGGTCTGGGCGCGGACCACTGGCCGCTGGTTGTGGATTTGGATGGTGGGCGCCGTCAAACGAAGGCTCGGCCGCGATGAACGGGCCAACTTAAGCTCGATGACGCCGGAGTGAACGCGCTCCTTTCTTGTGCTCATGGTGCATCCAGATGTGGTCCCCTGAAGTTGATCGTGTCAGCGCTGAGACAACCCAACAAGACATCGATCCAGACCACAACCACACCAGGTCCAATTTGACGCAGCAGACCGTGGTCCAGTTGCACATCGGCGCATGTGGCGGTGTGCTAAAGGGGGTTTTGGCACCCAAACACCAAAAATGGACTCAAAAGCACCTCGAAAGGATCTGTGGAGCGGATTTTGAGGTCGGATTTGGCTCAGCGACGCCAGGAAGGGGTGGCGTAGATGCCGCCGTCTTGCGTGATGAGGGTGTGGCGCTGGCCGTTGATGGGCATGATGTAGAGCTGGGGCGGATCCTGGCGGCGCTGGGAGATGTAGGCGATGAAGTTGCCATTGGGGCCCCACGTGGGGGACTCGTTGGTGCCTCTGCCCCAGGTCAGGCGCCGCATGTAGCCGTCGAGCGAGGCGACAAAGATGTCCGCGCCGCCGCCAGTCACCCCGGTGAAAGCGATCTCGTCGCCCTTGGGCGACCACTCAGGGGTGGTGTTGTTGCGCCCCGAGTAGGTCAGCCGCCGCTGGTTGGAGCCGTCGGCGTTCATGGTGTAGATCTGGGGGTTTCCAGAGCGATCAGAGACAAAGGCCAGCCGCTTGCAGTCGGGGCTCCAGGAGGGGCTGGTGTCGATGCCCCAGTGATCGGTCAGGCGCGCTTTGAGCCGGCCGCTGGTGGCATTCAAGACGTAGATGTCGGTGTTGGTGCCGCCCATCGAGAGCGTCAACGCCACCTTGTCACCGCAGGCCGCCGCCCCGTGGTTGGTCCCAGGGACCGAAGAGATCAATTTGGCCCCGCCGTTGTGAGACAGGTAGAGGTCAGGGTTGGCCCGCATGTAGCTGGTGTAATAGACGCCGCCGTCTTTGGACCATGAAGGCAGGACGTTGATGGACTTGTTCTGGGTGACGCGGGTGCGTCTGGCCCCGTCCATGTCCATGGTGTAGATGTGTTTTTCGTCCCCTTCGAGGATCGCCAGCACCAGACGCGTCCCAAAAGGCCCCGAGGTGCCCGTCATGTACTCCATGACCGCGTTGGCGAAGGCATGAACGTTGTCCCGCAGCGCATCGACCTCAAAAGGCTTCGGGGTCCACTTCAACTCCACGGTCTTTTGCTTGCGGACATCGTAAAATCGCATGTCCAGCGCGATCATCCCGTCGTCCTGAACGGTGTAGCGCGACTTGACCAGGTATTGGGCGCCGCTGGAGGCCCACCGGTTGAAGTTGACGTCCTCGTCCTCCAACCCCTCTTCGGCGTCAAAGAGCGTCTTCTTGGCGGGGAACTTGGAAAACTGCCCCGAAATCTGAAAGTCAAAACGCAGGATCTCTGCGATCGACTCGCCGTGCTCACCGGGCAGCTTGTCCGCTCCCAACGCCGCTGGCACCGCGATGGGAGGCCTGGTGGAGTCCTCCTTGACCTCTTTCTCGATGGTGACCTGAAACGCCCCCTCGTCGTCAAAGAGGTGGTCAAACTGGCCGGGGCTGACGTCTTGCCCCATCACGGTCTGATGGGCAGGCAGGATCGTCGCCAACGCTGCCATGACCATGGGCACGAGCAGACGAAAACGGGCTGAGGTCGAAGGCTTGAAGGCGATTTTCATGGCGTTGGGTGTGGGTTGATGTCTTGCGGCGTCGTTTGTCGATGCCACACCTGTGGACCTTTTATCAACGTCAGATGCCCGAAGCTTCGTCCAGAGGCGCGCCCCATTTTGTCTTGTCCCGGCCTCTTTTAGAACCTCTGACAGAATTGGAATTGACTGAGCGCCCATTCATTTCTATGTTTTTGAACATGGTTCGCACTTTGTGCTCTGACCCATAGGTGGCGGTCGGGGCAAACAGGGCGGCAGAGACACAATGCGCACTGGCTTTCGAACAAGGGGAGAGCCGGGCGCCAGGACGCGAGGTCAGTCCAGATGAGCGGCACAGACAAGCCCATGGGTTCGGCATTTTTGATCGACGAGGTCGGTTCCAAGACCATCTTCAGCCCGGAAGACTTTACGGACGAGCAGCGGATGTTCGGCGAGACGGTCAAGCGCTTCATGGATGAGGAGGTGGAGCCGAAGTCCGAGGAACTCGATCACCCCGACGGGGATTTTTCGGTCCTGGTGGGCTTGCTCAAGAAGGCCGGCGAGGTGGGTCTGTTGATGACGGACGTGCCGGAGGAGTATGGGGGTCTGGGGTTGGACAAGACCACCAGCATGCTCTGCTCGGAGTTGATCGGGCGTCAGGGGTCGTTTGCGGTCACGTATGGGGCGCACACGGGCATTGGCACGCTGCCGATCACCTTTTTTGGCACCACCGAACAGAAGGAGAAGTGGTTGCCGCTGCTGGCCACGGGTGAAAAGCTGGCGGCGTACGCGTTGACGGAGCCGGGCAGCGGTTCGGACGCGATGGCGGCCAAGACAACGGCGGTGTTGTCGGAGGATGGAAGCCACTACGTTCTGAACGGGACCAAGATGTGGATCACGAACGCGGGTTTTGCGGACGTGTTCACGGTCTTTTGCCAGGTTGACGGCAACAAGTTCACGGCATTTCTGGTGGAGGCGGGCTCGGAGGGGCTTTCGACCGGCACCGAGGAGAAGAAGCTGGGCTTGAAGGGTTCTTCGACGCGGATGTTGATCCTTGAGGACGTCAAGGTGCCGGTGGGGAACCTGTTGGGCGAGATTGGCAGGGGCCATAAGATAGCCTTCAACATCTTGAACTTTGGTCGCTTTAAGCTGGGCGTGGGGACGCTGGGCGGTGCCAAGACGGCGCTGGAGTTTGCGGCGCGCTACGCCAATGAGCGCAAGCAGTTTGGCAAGCCGATCTCGAGCTTTGGGGCCATTGGTCAGAAGCTGGCCCAGATGTCGATCCAGTGCTATGCGCTGGAGTCGATGTGTTACCGGGTGGCCGGCTACATGGATCAGACCATCAGCGCCATCGACGCCAGCGCGCCCGACTACGCCCAGCAGGTCATGGCCGCCATCGAGGAGTTCGCCGTTGAAGACTCCATCATGAAGGTCCATGGCTCTGAGGTTTTGGATTTTGTGGTCGATGAGGCGATGCAGGTCTTTGGCGGGTATGGTTATTCGTGCGAGTACCCCGCCGAGCGAGCCTACCGTGACAGCCGGATCAACCGGATCTTTGAGGGCACCAACGAGATCAACCGCCTGTTGATCCCGGGGATCCTGCTCAAGCGGGCAATGAAGGGCCAGTTGCCGCTCTTTGGGGCGATCGCCAAGGTTGAGACGGTGCTGGGGGCAGACAAAGCGCCGCTGCCTGCGCTGGGTGAGGGGCTGGACCGGGAGAGTTTCCTGGTGGAGAAGGCCAAGCAGTTGACCATCCACGCGGCCAACCAGACCATTCAGAAGCACATGGCGGGGTTGAAAGACCAGCAGGAGCTGCTGATGGTCATGGCGGACATGCTGATCGACGTTTACGCGCTGGATTCGGTGGTGGGCCGCGGTTTGCAGCTCGATCCGCAGGCGTCGGGCACCGGTTTGAAGCTCCTGGCCACCCGCGCCGCCGTGGCGCACCACTACGCCAGCGTGGTGGGCAAGGCCGAGCGGCTCTACACCCACCTGGCCGCCGGGGATCAGAACCAGCTCGACAAACACCTGGCGGTCCTGGACAAGCTCTCCTACCGCAGCGGCATTGACGCCATCGGCCTGGAGCGCCAACTGGCGGCCGCCACGATCGAAGTCGAGAACTATCCCTTCAAGTGACCTCTCCGCCAGAGGATGTGGCCTTGTCTGACCCATCGACCGCTATCCCCTGGCAACTCTGCTGCCTTACCCTCTCTCTCCCTTAAAAATCCCAGTGTGGTGCTGCCGCGATGATGTCCAAGCAGCGCCGTACCTTTTGCCTGGGACGGTCATCCAACCCTTGCCCTGGGGCCTTTGTCTGTGGCCATGGACAAAACCGGATCCAGGTGCCAAGACTCGGTGTGACAGACAGGGGCCTCGTGACACAAAAGGGTATGGAATGACATCGCTTTTGCCCGATGGCGGCCCAAAGGAGCCCATAGAAGGCTCTGGGCAGCGTCCGTGCATCATCTACGTCTCTTCGAGCGTGTACGTCTTCTTGAGCTTCTTCATGGAGCGCCTGGAGGCGATGGTCCGCCGGGGCTTTGAGGTCGTGCTGATCAGCCCCGAAGACGGGCCGATGGAGCGTTTTGAGGCGCTGGGCGTGGAGCACGTGAGGATCCCGCTGGGACGGACCACGGACGTGGGCGTGGCGGCGGTGACGTGGTTGCTGCTGACGACCCAGTTCATAGAGCGCAAGCCCGTCCTGGTGCACAGCCAGACAACGACAGTGCATCTGGTGACCGCCATGGCCGCCCGGGCTGCGGGTGTGCCGGTGTGTGTTTCGACGGTGCACGGGCACTTCCAGACGGGCCTGGAGCACGTGATGCCTGGGGCGTTGGCCGCGCCGGTGTCATGGGCCTGCGGCGCGTATTACAAGCAATTGGCCAAATTGGTCGATGCCTACATCGTGATCAACTCCCATGAGGCGCGCTGGGCGCAGGACTTTGTGGACGAGGACAAGCTGGTGTGGCTGCGCGGCGGCGTGGGCGTGCAGCTTGGCGTCTTTGGGGGCCAATCGGGTCGCCAGGAGGCGCGCAGGCGGCTTCGTTTGGAGGGTCGGCGCGTGTTTGGCTTTGTGGGCCGTTTAATCGACCACAAGGCGCGCGACGTGCTCAAGATCGCCGACCGGATCCAGCGCGCCTTGCCCGAGGCCACCTTTTTGGCGGTCTTGCTGGGTCAGGGCGAGCCGGAGTTGGAGCAGGGGCTGCGCCAGCGCGTGGAAGAGGGTCGCTCAATTGTGGTGCTTCGGGACCGCGACCACGACGAGATGCCTTTGGTGTACCGGGCCTTGGACGTGCTCTTGTTGCCCAGCAGGCGCGAGGGGGCCAGCACGGTCCTGATGGAGGCGGCGGCGATGCGCGTGCCGGCGGTGGCGTACCGGATTGCGGGGACGCAGGACATCGTGGACGACGGTCAAACGGGCCATTTGGTGGAGCTTGGGGCAGTGGAGGCGGCGGCGACGGCGGCGGTGGAGTTGCTCCGGTCTCCGTCTCGTCGTCGTGAGATGGGGGCAGCGGCGCGCGCCAAGGCGCAGGCGCAGTTCAGCCGCGACGCGGTTTGTGACGAGGTTTTTGGGCTTTATGACAAGCTCATCGATCAAAAAATCCGTTGGCAATGAACGACTTTACAAGATTGCGCGCCCTCACCTATGTTGGTGGGTGGCAAATGTAGCCGGCTGAAGTTTCGCAAGCAGCGTCTGTATGACGGTCTCCCACACCGGGCATTGTCCAAAGAAGGTGTGGCCGTGTGCCGACATGAGGGGCGTTGTTGAGGGGGTGCCGTCAGGCATCATGGCACGGGGTGTGGACATCGGCAGGCATTGTGATTGGATCCACCGAATTTGGGTGGATATGTTGGGCTCATGACTCAAGTTCCATCGGACAACAAAGACGCCAGCGATTCGTACGATCAAGGGTTGGCGCGCTCGGGTTCAGACGTCGAGCGTCCCTGCGTGCTGGGTTTGATCTCGGAGCAGGTCGAGGCTCTGGTGCGGGAGTTGCCCGCCGAAGAGGGTCAGGAGGGTGCGACGCTCTGGTCAGAGACCTTTGCTCTGGAGCGGGTCACCCGTCGCCAGCTCTTTGAGCGTCTGACCACGGTGCCGACGATCGCCATTTTGGTCGATCACCCCGATCACCTGGACACGGTGGAGGTGCTCAAGAGCGACGCCCAGTTCAGGGACGTGCCGGTCATCTTCTTGACCCCCAGAGCGGATCCCAACGTCTATCGCCACGCCACGCGCGTGGGCTGCGATGACGTGGTGGTGGTGAACATCTCGGACATCAGCGGCTTGATGATGCGGCTGAAGGCGATCCGGCGCTACCACAAGAAGCACGGCTTCAATCCGCCATCGGGCCACTGGTTTTCGGTGCCAGACGCGACGGTGGCGGGTGCACACAGCCTGGGCGGCAGCGACCGCATGTTGACGCTGCGCTCGGCCCAGCGGTTCATCGGCGGCGAGGACGGCAGCGCGCACGTGTTGCTGATCTCCAACCACCCTTATTATCGGCTGGGGGGTCAGGAGGCGCTCTCAAAAGCGGGCTACCACGTCAGCTTCTTTGACAGCGGTTTTATGGCCGCGCAGTTCATGCAGCGTCTGGCGGCCCACCAGGAACCCAATCTGCCGGATTTCCTCCAAGGCAAGCTGGATCTTGTGGTGGTGGCGATGGCAGCCTCAATGGCGCAGTCGCTCCAGTTGGTCCGTCAGATCAAGAGCGACGGGCGCTTTGCACAGTTGCCGGTCCTGGTGCTGGCCGAGAGCAACGAGGACCTGGAGCTGCTGGCGCCCTACCTGCGCCACGGGGTCTACACCTCGGTCAGCTCGGAGACTCAGGCCGAGGACCTCATCTTTCGCATCTACGAGATCTTCCAGCGGGCCGACAGCCGCCTGCAGGGCTCGCACCGCTATCTCTTCACAGTCCCGTGCGAATACCGGTTGCTGGACCGAGGCCAGGAACGCTGGCACAAAGCCCAGACCTACAACATGAACCGACACGGCATCTACATCCGCACCATCTCGCCGCCGCGTCAGAACCACAACGTGGCGCTGCGCTTTCGGCTGCGCAACATGGGCGTGTTGTTGGAGTTTGAAGGACCGGTGGTATGGTCCACCCCATGGATCCCGGCCAGCCGCCGGGCTTATCCTGCGGGCTTTGGGGTCTCGCTGCGCCGAGGCGCGCAGACCGACTTTGAGGCACTGACAGATTTTTGCGACGTGTTGGCCGAGAGTTGAGGCCATCATGTTTCACGTGAAACGTTTGGGCCCCCTCATGGAGGCCCACCGGGGGTGACGGCGCCTGGCGCTGCCCTCCCCCACCAAGGTAGGAAACGCAAAGAGGGATCATGAACAAGCGACAGATCCTTTATCTGGTGCTGAGCTTTGTGGTGACGATGGTCGTCTTGCTGGGCGTCGCACTGACGGTGCTCTTGCTGGACAAGCCACAAGTCAAGGTCGTCTGGACCAAGGGCACCGAGCCAGCCAAAGCTGCCAAGAAGGTCAAGCGCGGCAAGTGGGAAGGCAAAGAGAAGCAGGCCATCAAGATGGTCATGGATCTCGAAGTCCTGGCGCCGCTGACCGAAGAAGACAAAAAGAAGCGGCGCAAGAAGAACGAAGAACCCGAAAAAATCGCCATGGCCAAGCTGGTCAAGGATGGGTTCTTTGAGCAGAAGTTTGGCCTGGCCGACTTTGAAGGCGTCGGCTGGCGAGCGTTCTTCCTCAAGCAGTCCTACTACTTTGTCTCCTACCAGCGCGCCGACGGACTGGTGAACATGGGACCGACCTGGCTTGTGGACGTCAAGAAGCGCAAGATCCTGCCCAAGAACGCCATGGCCCGCGCCGCCATGAACCCCCAGCAGATCAACCCCAAAGGCCACTTTGAGCGCGAGCGCCAGATCATCGGCTCCATCGCCAACCACAGCTTCCCCAGCGGGGTCAAGCTCGGCGGCATCATGCTCATCCACTTTGCCACGCTCGAATCACAGATCGAAGACGACCGCATCGTCGGCTGGACCATCGTCCACGACTACGGCAACAACTACCGCGCCTACTTCCAGTGGATCGAAAACGGCGAAGCCACCTACGCCGACTTCGAATACGACTTCTCCAAGCGCGCACTGCGCGGACGCAACCTCCAGGCCGCCAACTTCATGAACCTCGGCCGCGACTTTGAGATCTCCTCCGAAAACAAGGTCGCCATCTTGCCCAAGTCCTACGACAGCAAGGCCGAGCGCCTCAAAGACCGCTGGACCGGCCCCGCCAAAAAACAGTGCCGCTCCAAAGACCACCGCCGCCAGTGCAACGCCATGGCCACCGTCCTTCAGGACGCCGCCCAGATCGAGGCCGTCGAATGGCTGCTGACCGTCCTGGCCGAAGACCCGCAAGCCTTTGAGGCCTGCCAGAACGCACGGCGCTGCAAGTGGTTCGCCACCACCGACGATGACAACCTCTTTAAGATCGAGTACCTCTACGACCTCGACATGAAGGGCGAAGAGAAGGTGGCCTGGGAAGTGGATCTGAAAAAACGCCAGATCATCCCCAAAAACAAAATCTCCGAGATGGCGTTCCTCGCCGTCCACCCCAAGCAGCGCTCCTCCTCGCCTGCCCCCAAATAAACCCACCACGGCGACCGCCCACGACGGCCTAGACCGTGGCCCGGAGCCCCAAAAGCTCCCCAGATTTGGCCCCATCAGGCCCCACACCACCCCCTCCACGCATGAAACCAACCCCAAAGGCTCCCCTGGAGTCCTCCAAACGCGTCCAGATCATCCCGCATGGCTCCAACGAACTCGCCGGGGACGATGAACTGCACATCTATGTCTTTGAAGACGTCCTCGATGAGCTACTCCTCCAGGCCGTCTACAGACCCGAACCATGCGTGACACTGCTCCTTGGCGGCTTCCACAAAAGCCCCACGGGACAACTCTGGGTTGAGATCGGCGGCTTCGACCGCGCCACCTACGTCGAAGACTACAAACACGCCCTCGAACTCTTTGGCAGCCACTACCCTCGGCTTCGCCAGGACCTGGCCGACAACGACCACAAACAGGTCGTCCTCGGGTGGTCCCTGGGCATGCCCGACGGAGGCGCCAAGCTCGAACCCGACGCCGCGTTCATTCAGCTGACCTTCTTCAACCTCGCCCACCAACTCTGCCTCATCATGGACCCCATCACAGAGCAGTTGGGCTTCTACCGCCGGGGCAAAGATGGCCACTTCAAGAACGTCGCCTTCAAGCTCATCCGCATCGCCCCCTCAAAGGACGCCGATGTTCAAGAAGACGAACCCAAGATGTGGGCCAAGGCCTTGGCCAAGACCAAGCCAGCGCCCGCCGCGCCGCCCCAGCCCGCGCAGGACGCCGGCGAGGACGTCCAACAGGATGACCCGGGCGATGTCGCTGAAGCGCCCCAGCAGGGGGCTGCGGAGGAGGTTGTTTCCGCCAAGGAGGCTGTGGTAACACCCAGCCCCACGCAAGACTTGGCTGAACACACACAAACGGCACTGGCCACAGAGTCCAGCGAGCCACACGGAGGAGACGACGACCATGACCGGCATCATTGAGATCATCGCCCGAGAAATCCTGGACAGCCGCGGCAACCCCACCGTTGAGGTGGACGTGGTGCTTGAAGACGGCTCTTTTGGCCGCGCGGCGGTGCCCAGCGGCGCCTCCACCGGCGAGCACGAGGCCATTGAGCTGCGCGACGGCGACAAGGACCGCTACCTGGGCAAGGGCGTCCTGAAGGCCATCGAGAACATCCAAAACGTCATCGCTCCCGAGTTGATGGACGTCGACGCCACCCAGCAGCGCTACATCGACGAGATCATGCTCAAGCTCGACGGCACCCCCAACAAGTCGCAGCTGGGCGCCAACGCCATCCTGGGCGTCTCCATGGCCATCGCCCGCGCCTCGGCCGACTGCCTGGGCATGCCCCTCTACCGCTACATCGGCGGCGTGTCGGCCTGCACCCTGCCCGTGCCGATGATGAACATCATCAACGGCGGCTCCCACGCCGACAACTCCGTGGACATCCAGGAGTTTATGATCATGCCTGTCGGCGCCCAGAGCTTTGCTGGCGCCGTGCGCATGGGCTCCGAGATCTTCCACAACCTCAAGAAGGTCCTCAAGGGCATGGGCATGTCCACCTCCGTCGGCGACGAAGGCGGCTTTGCCCCCAACCTCTCCTCCAACGAGGACGCCTTGAAGGTCATCATGGAGGCCATCGACAAAGCGGGCTACAAGGCCGGTGAAGAGGTCCTGCTGGCCCTGGACGTGGCCGCCAGTGAGTTCTACGACGCCGAAAAGGGCCTTTACGTGATGAGCGGCGAGGGCCGCGAACTGGACGGCAACGCCCTGATCGATCTTTACGCGCAGTGGGTCGAGAAGTACCCCCTGGTCAGCATCGAAGACGGCATGGACGAGAACGACTGGACTGGCTGGGCCGGCATCACTGAGCGGTTGGGCGACAAAATCCAGCTTGTCGGCGATGACCTCTTTGTCACCAACGTCGAGAAACTCCAGCGCGGCATCGACAACAACGTCGGCAACTCCATCCTGGTCAAGGTCAACCAGATCGGGACCCTGTCCGAGACCATCGACGCCGTCACTTTGGCCCACCGCAACAACTACACCGCCGTCATCTCGCACCGCAGCGGCGAGACGGCCGACACCACCATCGCGGACCTGGCGGTGGCTTTGGGGACTGGCCAGATCAAGACGGGGTCGCTTTCCCGCTCCGACCGCACCGCCAAGTACAACCAACTCTTGCGCATCGAGCAGGCCCTGGGCTCCCAGGCCCGCTACCCTGGCCGCAAGGCGCTGAAGGTTTGATCAACTTATGAAGATCGGTTGCGTTATGGATCCCATCGAGCACGTCGGGCTCGATGCGGACACCACTTTTGACTGGCTGCTGGCGGCGCACGCGCGCGGCCATCAGCTCTTTTACATCCAACCCCAGGATCTGGCCGCCGAAGGGGGCCGCGCGTACTGTTGGGCGGCGCCCCTTGAGGTTCGCCGTCAGGTCGGCGACCACTTTACGCTTGGCGAGCGCCGCAAGATGCCGATGGCGGACCTGGATGTGTGCTGGATGCGCAAGGATCCGCCTTTTGACGCCGAGTATTTGTACTCGACGTACATCCTGGAGTTGGCCGACGAGCGCGGCGACTGCTGGGTGATCAACAAGCCTGCAGGGTTGCGCGACGCCAACGAGAAGGCCTTTATCCTGCACTTTCCGCAGGTCATCCCCGACACGATCGTGACCCACCACTCGGACCACATCAAAGACTTTATGGCGCGCCACGATGGTCGCTGCGTCATCAAGCCGCTCGATGGGCACGGTGGGGCCGAGGTTTTCATTCTGAAAGAGGATGATTTGAACCTCAACACGATCATTGAGGTGATTACGCGGTTGGGGACGCGCTACGTGATGGCGCAGCAGTTTGTGCCCGAGGCCCGCGACGGCGACAAGCGGATCATTTTGATCGACGGCGAGCCGCTGGGAGCGGTCTTGAGGGTGCCCAAGGCCAGCGAGCTGCGGGGGAACCTGCATGTGGGCGGCAAGGCGGTCAAGACGGAGATCACCGAGCGCGAGCACGAGATCATCCGCACGATCGCGCCCAAGCTCAAGGCCAGCGGGATTTACTTTGCGGGGATCGACGTCCTGGGGCCGTACTTGACCGAGGTCAACGTCACCTCCCCCACCGGGATCCAGGAGATGTCGCGGTTTGACGCCGAGAATTACTCCGACAAGTGGATCGAGTGGCAGGAAAAAGAGTGGGCGCGCCGCCAGAAGAGCTGACGGCCCCAACAAGCCCACAAAACCGCAGGTCCAGGACCCGCGGGTCCTGGCGGGGGTTTGGGGGTAGAACCCCCATCCTCAAGCCTCTCAAAACGCACATTTGAAAGCCCAGAGGGGGCATGAGGGGGCAGCGCCCCCATAGAAACAAAATCGCGCAGTGGCCGCCAAGCCGCTGCGCGATTGCTTTTTGAAGGGTCTGGGAATGACGAAAGTGGTGGATTAAGGCCGCTTCGCGGCGGTTTCGGCGCCCAGATGATGGTTTGGGGCGGTTTGAGAGGCTGGATGATGGGGGTTTGACCCCCAAACCCCCCACTGGGCCCGCGGGCCCAGACCCGCGGTTTTTGTCAGACGTCCAGCGCCGCCGCATCACCGGCGTTTGTGACGATGAACTCGTAGCGCGCCGCCGGGTTTTTGCCCATCAGGTTGGTGATCATCTTGTCCGTGTCCAAGCGGTGCTCGTCGGGAATGACCACCTTCAGGAGCGTGCGACGCTTGGGATCGAGCGTGGTCTCATAGAGCGTCTTGGGCATCATCTCACCCAGACCCTTAAAGCGCTGGATGTCGACCTTGGCCCGAGGGTTCTTCTTCTTGATCCGAGCAATGATCCGCGCCCGCTCTTTGTCGTCGCGCGCCCACCACGTCTTCTTGGCGCTGTCGATGCGGTAGAGCGGCGGCTGGGCAATAAAGACCGCCCCCGCGTCGATCAACGGGCGCATGTGCCTGTAGAAGAAGGTCAGCATCAAGGTGGTGATGTGGTGGCCGTCGCTGTCGGCGTCCATCAGCAGGATCACGCGCCCGTAGCGCAGCTTGGACGGGTCACACGCGTCGCCAAACCCGCAGCCCAGCGCCGAGATGATGTCCTGAAGTTCCTTGTTGGCCCCGATCTTCTTGAGCGTGGCCTGCTCGGTGTTCAAGATCTTACCGCGCAACGGCAAAATCGCCTGCGTGCGCCGGTTTCGACCCTGTTTGGCCGAGCCACCGGCCGAGTCACCCTCGACGATGAAGATCTCAGAGCCTTCCGAGTCGTTGTTGGAGCAGTCCGCCAGCTTCCCAGGCAGGTTCAAGCGGCTCGACACCGACCGGCTGCGCTTGACCTTCTTGACCGCCTCGGTCGAAGCCTTGCGCGCCCGCGCCGCCTGGATGATCCGCTCAACGATCGAGTGGCCCGTGGTCGAATTGGCGTGCAGATACTGCTCCAACCCCATCCAGAGCGCCGAAGAGATCACCTGACGGATCTCCGGGTTGTTGAGCCTGTCCTTGGTCTGCCCCTGGAACTTGGGGTCGCCCATGAAGATGCTCACCAACCCAAACAACCCCTCGCGGATGTCGTCGGTGGTCAGTGACACCCCGCGCGGCAACAAGTCGTGCGTGTCGATGTACTGCCGCAGCGCCTTGACCACACCATCGCGCATGCCCTGCTCGTGGGTGCCGCCGTCGCGCGTGGGGATGCCGTTGACGAAGGTCAACAGGCGCTCCTTGTTGTGCCGGCTCCACTGCAAAATCAGCTCGCCGCGCACCCCCTCGTCCTCAAACTCCAGCTTAAACGGCTGGTCATGGACCGGCACCGCCTGGCGCTCGCCCATCAGCGACACCAGGTAGTCCTGCAGGCCGCCTTCGTTCTTGAACTCGTTGTAGGTGCCCGCCGACTCGTCGCGGTAGAGGATCCGCACGCCGTGGATCAAGTAGGATTTGATCTCCAGACGGCGCTTGATGAAGGCGCTGTCAAAGCGGTGCTTGCCAAAGATCTCTTTGTCGGGGCGGAAAAAGATCGTCGTCCCCGTGCCCCGCTCCTTCCCAATGGGCTTGACCGGCTCCTGCGGCAGACCCTTGTGGTAGGTCTGCTGGTAGGTGGCGTCGGGACGCCGCACGGTGGCGATCATCTCCTCGCTCAGCGCGTTGACCACGCTTGAGCCCACCCCGTGCAAACCGCCCGAGGTCTTGTAGGAGTTTTGGTCGAACTTGCCGCCTGCGTGGAGCGTCGTCAGGATCAACTCCAACGCCGAGCGCTTCTCCTCGGGGTGCTCGTCCACCGGGATGCCGCGGCCGTTGTCCTTGATGGTGACGCTCTCACCGTCTTTGTGGAGGGTGACCTCGACGGTGGTGGCGTGGCCGTTCATGACCTCGTCGATGCTGTTGTCGACGATCTCCCACAAGAGGTGATGGTAGCCGGTATAGTCGGTGTCCCCGATGTACATGTCGGGGCGGTGACGGACCGCCTCCAATCCCTTGAGGACGGCGATGTTTCTGGCAGAATACTCCGCACTGCCACTGCTGCTGTTCATGAGATTTTCGTCCATAACCTTCAGAAGAGCGTCATCTGATCTTCACCGTCACCCGACTCTGCCCCGTCTGCAGGCCCGGCCGAAGTGGCATCATACACCACATGGGCCGTTGTCGCTGCTTCTGCAGGCTCGATCGAGGGCCAAGGGGCCACCTCTTCTGGCGTGGCCTCGGGCTCACCTGGGGCGTCTGGGGGCTCGGACGGCAGGTCGGTGCGTTCCTGCTCCTCGGGCCCACTGGCGCTCTGTGACGGCTTCTCGGAGGGCTTGCTGGGCACCTCCTCGCCGGGTGGCCTGATCTCCAACGTGGTGTTGGCGACCTCAGCGATGAATCCACGCAGTAGAATGGGGCGACCTTTGCGGCCGCGACGAGCGATGGGGAACTTGGTGGCCCGCACGATCTCTTCACGACCCCGGTTGGTCTGAACCACCAGCCCCTGGGTGCGGCTGGTGGAGAGGCAAAAGCCAAGCACAAAATCTTTGTCTTCAAGCGAGATGGCGCTGACGCCCTTGCCCCGGCCCTTGACCAAAGGCACATCCGAGACCGGGAAGATCAGGCAGCGGCTGCGGTGGCTGATCATGCAGACGTTCTCGTTGCCCGCCGTGGGGCTCACGCCCATGACCTGGTCTGGCCTGCCGTCGGGGCTCTTCTTGAGCAAACGGATGTAGCTGCGCCCCGAGCGGTTGCTGGGCGCGGCGTAGGCCTCAAGCGTAAACCGGGTCGTGTTGCCCGCGCGCGTCAGCGCGACCATGCAAAACTCCGGCGGATCGTCCTGGGATCCCTCCCAGTGCGCGTCCGTCGCCCCCGGCGCGTACCTTGGATCCGTGCACGCGACCCCCACGATCCGCTCGCCATCTTTAAAATCAAAGTGCGCCTGGATCGGGTCGCCGTAGCCGCTGGTGGAGGGCAAAGTCTCGGCCCGCAGCGTGTAGACCTGACCCCAGTTGGTGAAAAAGCACACCGCGTGGTCGGTCCTGGCCCTGAAGACCCAGCCGACCTCATCGTTTTCACGCACGCGCAGCCGATCGATCGTGCTGTAAGAGCGCTGGCGCTTGATCCGACCCTCGCGGGTCACGATCACCACCGCCTCTTCCTTCACGATGTAGTCTTCGGTGTTGTACTCCAGCTCTTCGGAGGGGCTGCCAAAGGTGGTCCGGCGCTTGTCGCCGTACTTCTTGCTCAGCGCCCGCAGCTCGTCCTTGATCAGCGCCCAAAGCGCCTCGTCGCTGCCCAACAACTCGCGCAGCGCCTGGGCCTGCTTGCGCTTCTCGGCCAACTCCAGACGGACCTGCTCGATCTCCATCCGCGCCAGCTTATAAAGCCGTGTGTCCAGGATCGCGTTGGACTGGACCTCATCGAGCCCAAAGCGCTCCTGCAACTTCTGGCGCGCGTCGGCCTTGCCGTCGCTGCCCCGAATCAGCGCGATCGCCTCATCAAGGGCACCAAAAATCAGCTCAAAGGCCTCCAACAAGTGGATCCGCTTCTCAAGCTGCTCCAAATCGTAGCGCAGCCGACGGGTCACCACCTGGTGGCGGAACTTCAAAAACTGGTCCAGCACCTCCCGCAAACCCACCCGGGCCGGGACTGTGACCTCCTCCCCCTCCACCATGTGCGGGATCAGGCAGGTCATGTTGAGGCTAAACCGGCTCTGCAGCGGTGTATTCTTGTAAAGGAAGGCCGCCGCCGCGTCCGCCCGGCCCCCAGGGGCCAGCTCCATCACGATCCGCACCTCGTCCGTCGACTCATCGCGGATATCGACCAGCTGCGGGATCTTTCCGGTGCGGATGTGCTCAGCGATCTTCTCCACCAACGTGGCCTTGTTGATCGTGAACGGGATCGAGGTCACCACCAGCAAATCCGGCTGACCCTTCTCCTGCGCCTCCTCCACCTCATACTCGCCCACGATCTTAAAAGACCCCGAGCCCTTCTCATAAATCTCCGAGATGCTCTCGGGATCGTTCAGCACGCGCCCCCCGGTGGGGAAATCGGGCCCTTTGACGATCCGCATCAACCCCTCGTGGTCCAACTCGGGGTCGTCGATGAGCTTTATGCAGGCCTTGACCAGCTCGCGCAGATTGTGGGGCGGAATGTTGGTGGCCAGACCCACGGCGATGCCCGTGGCGCCGTTGAGCAGCAGGTTGGGCAACTGACTGGGCAACACGACCGGCTCAAGCGTCTGACCGTCGTAGTTGGGGCGCATGGCCACGGTGCGCTTGCCAAGCTCCTCTAGCAACCGCTCGGAGATCGACTGCAAACGCGCCTCGGTGTAACGCATCGCCGCCGCGCCGTCGCCATCCAACGAACCAAAGTTGCCCTGACCATCGACCAGCGGATAGCGCAGCGAAAAACTCTGCGCCATGCGCACCATCGCATCGTAGATCGATTGATCACCGTGCGGGTGGTAGTTGGCCATCACGCGCCCCACCACCGCCGCTGACTTGCGGTGTTTGGAGTCGTGGGTCAGGCGCAGGTCGTGAAACATCGAATAGAGGATCCGCCGCTGCACCGGCTTAAAACCATCGCGCACATCTGGCAGCGCGCGGCTGGTGATGACACTCAGCGCATAGTTGAGATACCGCTCACTGGCGGCCTCATGGAGCGCAATGGAGTTGATCTGCTCTGCCATGGAACCTTCACAAAGCTAACAAGTCTGACACGGACACAGAGTCCTGTTCGGTCACACCACTGACCAGTCTTTCATGGGTTTTAGCATCACACTTGAACACTTGTCAAGCGGAAGCACTTCACCCACATCCAACCCCATCCAACCCCCAAAACCCACAGCCGGGAAAAAAATAGACGATTTTCCCATCAAACCCCGCCCACCCTGCCCCCACAAAGCTGTCATCGGACCGTAATCCAGCGCCCAACACGACATGCCTTCATACCCTTGAGAGCAAACGTTAAAAATAGGCTGATAGAGCACTCAAGAGCAGCGTTGTATTGAACGGCGACCTCATTGGTTGTAGTCTTTCATATACATCTATGGCTTTGAGCAAGCCGTTGACGGGACCATCAAGCGGCACACCATCCACCCCGTCACGTGTTGGCCAACTGCAGAAAGTATGCGTCGAATGGCATCACCCACATCCAAGAGCAATCATCAAATCAACGGCAACAGGGGTTGGTTCACCAGACACGGCTTACCTGTCGGCATGGCCCTTCTATTGTGCATTCAGGCCTGCTCGGATGAGGACGATGAAGAGCAAGAACCTGCGCCAAAAGATGCTCAGCCTCGAAGATGCTCCTGAAAGCAGTGACTTGATGCCCGAAGAGTTCGAAGCCCTCGACAAAGCCCAGCACATCTTCTTCAAGTCTGACCCACGATGGCAGGCCCAATACAAAGCGCTCAAAGAGATGCTCAACATCCGAGAACACCTCCCCTCCCTGCAAGAGCGCACTGAGCAGCGGAAGAAAGCAGCACGCCGCCGTGGGCATGGACCCAGGAGTACGCCATGAAGCACATCCGATTTGACAAGGACATCAGGCCGCTGAGTGAATTTCGGGCCAACGCGGCCTCATTCATCCAGCAAATCCAAGAGACAGGCAGGCCAATGGTCCTGACGCAGCAGGGGCGGAGCAGCGCAGTCCTGATTGAACCAGCCCAATACGACAGCCTCCTTGAAGAGTTGGAATTCCTCCGAGAGATGCAAATCGCAGATGAGCAGTTTGCCAAGGGTCAAGGCATCGACCACGAACTTGGCGTTCTTTGAGTTCGTTCACAACGCTCGCAGACGCGGTAAGGCCCTGCTTTCCTCGCTTGTCCTTTCTCTTGTTCGCCCATGACCCTCCTTTCCATCATAAGCCTTGAGGGACATAGACTTTGATGACCGGTGAAGCCATCCCGTACACAACGAAGTCGGCTCATCGCAGAACTCGCAACCGTTAGACCAACGAGAGAATGACGTGTATCTGCGTTTCGTATCCAGCCAACAGGATGCTGCGTCTCACTCACTCGTCGGTGTGTTTACGCACGCCTACGACATCCGTGACACCGCGGAGCTGGAACAGCATGAAGTCGAAACCCTGGAAAGAGCCCTCGACTGGTTTCGAATGCATCTAAAGATCCCCCCGGTTCTCAAAGAGCCAGGCAATGAGCGTGCCATCTGCTGGTTTAAACCGGCTGCCAAGCGCCCGCTCGAGTATGCGTGGCAACTCGTCCACCTGCTGCGAGAGAGAGGCATTGAGATCGAACTGACCAAGACCCGGGACCCAGGGACCATTCTCTACGAGGACGGCTGGCAGATCGTGGCCAAGCCGCACAAGAAAGACCGCCTCAGGACGCCTCGATCGTAGCGGCAATCCAGGCCGTGTTTACAATCGAGCTCCCTGATCGCGTTCGCTCACCCGTTGCGAATCACTCTCCAATGATGACGGCAGATCGAAACATGACACAGCCCCCAACACAGTGGCTTCAGGAGTGCCTTGCTTACGTTGTGGCTTGTGACGCTCCCCGATGGCTTGGATCACCCTCTCCACAAAACCTGGCGATCTTCCTCTCGGGCGCTGCCGATAGGGCGATTTACAGTGGGTCCAGGATCGAGCAGTGGAGAATTTACGGGCCACTTTGTGAGCCCAGCTTTGATGAACCCATCCTGAAGGAAACCGGACATCCCACGCTGGCCATTCGATGGGCCTTTGCCCTGGAAATCATCCACTTTTCGATGTCTGACGCTTTGACAGACCTCAAGCAGCGCATCGAACTGTGGGCACAAGAGAACGAACCGGACCAAACAAAGTACAAAACAGCCCAAAACCAGCGAATCCAAATGGAGAACCTCTTCGAAGAGATGGCCACTCGCCCTGGGATGTTCCTTCGCACCAACTCGGGGGTTGGGCTTCAGCAATATCTGTTGGGAGCAACCGCTGGTGGCGATTGGTTGGGCCTGCCCGAAGTCGCGCGCTTCAACCAGGTCAAGGAGAAGATCGAGCGAGTGTCCTTGGATGCGTATGGCTCTCACTTCGCTGGCTATCGGATTTACAACCACGATGGCGGAGCCGCCCACCTGCTCACCAAATGGGCTGGCGTCGAAGCTGTCAGCCCCCTGAAGCCCACAAAAAGCGTCGGTTGATCCTCAACCGTTCGATTTTCGTAAAAAACCAGGACTCTCAAGGGCTCTGAGTCGCTTGGGTATGGTCTTTGTTGGCTCTCTCCATTGGGGATTGGGTGGCGCTCGAAACGCCGTGTGGCTTGCACGGCGAATTTGTATTGGCATGCAGAACTCGAACGTGGGACCGTGTGGCGGTCGGCGAGAATGGGTGACGGTGTCACGCGCTGATTTCGCTTTGACTCGGATTCGCCGCTCCGGGTCGCACAACGGTTGGATGGACTCAACAATGGGCTTATCGTACACGGCCTCAAGCGGGGCTTGCTTCGGTTTCGAAGACACCTTTGATGAAGTGACCGCTGAACTCGATCGGGCGTTTGCTTCAACGGGAGCAGAGACCAGAGAGTACTTTGGTGACAGATACAGGACGGTCTTGATCAAAACCCAGCGTGACGTCATCGAGTACCGGGCAAAGCTCGCTGTGCTCCGAGCAAACTACCACGATGTTCGTGTGCAGGAGCTTGCTGTCGAGAGAACAATAAGGACCAACAACCCCGAAGTGAGGCAGTCCATCTTGGCCAGCCTGATGGCGAACAATCCGGTCCTGGAGGCCATCGATGCGTTGACCGAGTTTCTGGATCAAGAGATATCCAACGGCATCACCAGTTTGCGAATAGACGGGGACTGACATTCTGCCGCCTCGCAACGGCTTGAGCCCAAACGGAACAACATGGCGCTTCCCAAAAAAGGCACGCGAAAGATCGAGGTGGACGGCGTTGTGTACGGTTGGTACATCCGCCGCAAGCCGACGTACTGTGAGGGTGTGTTTGAAACGTCAATGCACGTGGCGATCGAACGACAAGGGCGCCCGTGCACGCTCTATGTGAACTTGCGTGTGTCTCGGCCCGACAACTGGCTGGCGCCACACCAGACGGCGCTCAAACCAGCGATGGTCCGCGCGATCATTCAAGAGGCTCTATCAAACGGCTGGGAGCCCTCCAAGCCTGGCCCACCGTTCCAATGGGAACATGCGTTGATCAAGGACCAACCGTAGAGCGCCAACCGCCTGACAAACCAAACAAGCATCCATAATGCGGGGCGAGCTGATGGATGTGGGTGCTGCGTCGAGCCTAGAACGCGCAAGCCGCAGGGCAAACCCACCCAAAGCGTAAGCGGCAAAGCCATCACGCGTTCATGAAGACAACAACAGCAATGAACGGTGACGCCTTGAACGACGCAGCTTGCCCCAAAACCCTTCGCACAATCGCACTTCTTGCGCTGGCCTTTGTGGGTTGCGCGTCGCCTTCGACCGTGCCACCAAAGCATGGAGCGGTGAACACCAGCACGGCTCAACCGTGGTTTTCTGCGGTCATCAGCACAGGAGGAGACTGCGGTGTGCCACTCCTTGGTCTCACGAAGGCGGCCCCCGAAGGCTTCCTTGAGAGCATCACAACCGGTCGTGGTCGTGGGGATTGGAATGCCGTGGGGATTCCCGCTGAATTTCTGCCCACCGGCCAAAAGGCACACGCCGTGGAAGTGCAACTTGGCAAGTATGACCCTGAGAAACACCCGATAAGGGGGGTGTGTACCGATTTGGGCCCCGAGCGAGATTGGGTTTGGGTTGAGAATGTGCGTTGGCCCCAAAAGACCAGTCCGACCACATCCAAGCAGCCTTAAAAATCGACTGTTGGCCGACAGGACCATTGCCAGACAGGGTTCATTGACCTGGTGGAATACCAAACTCTCCAGCAGGCTTAACACCTCCATACAGCAGGGTCGGGCAATCGTACTTTGTTCTCTCAAACAAAGGATACTGCGTTCCACATGACTTACCGTCTTGCCAACACGAGCAAGACACAAAACCGCCCAAAAGAGCGCCTGGGGACGATGGGGCCTTAAATGGCACCACAAACGGTTTTAAAATCCCTATAACAAAGAGCCAATGCTGCACAACGCAGCATGCTGACCACCCCACCCATCAAGTATGAAAATCAAATGCGCATTGTTCGGGGCATTGTTCGTGATTGGATGCAACGCCCCACAGCTCAGCCTGTCGGACAACACCGCCAGCAACGTTGCCGCCATTCAATCCCATGTCCCCACCAGAACCGACGCTTCCATGGCGATCGAGCTTATGTCCGATGAAGGTTTCACCTGCAATATCGAACGCAACGCGAAGTTCACCGTGTCAAAAGGAACTTCTCCTGTTGGCGTGGCCGGGCCCATGGATTTTGTGTGGTGTGATAAGCAAAAAGGTTCTCCTGTAGCCAGGCGCTGGCAGGTGATCCTGGTCTTGGACAAAGAAGACAAAGTGAAGGAGCACAGCGTCACCACGGGCCTGGTCGGACCTTGAGACCAAAACCAGGTTTTGTCTGACCATTGGAGCCGAGGCCCGTCAAATTCGATGCTGTCGCGGTCGAACTGTATCGCCAAAACGATCCATGGGAACTTGTCGCCCAAACAAGTGTCTCACCCATCAACACACCACGGATGGATGGGAACCCATGAGCAATCAATTCACAATCAGCATGGTGTTTGACTGCGATGAAGACTGGAACTCCATGCAAGACGAGCCCTGCGGCAAGTTTTGCGATCGTTGTTCCAATCGGGTCCACGACGTCTCTTCAATGACACCGCAAGAGGCAAGGGCCTTCTTTGAGCAGCAACTCCCCAAAGATGTCTGCATCCGCCTGCGTGCCAACGCCCAGGGCCACGTCGAACTGAGCGATCCCCGATCGCCTTGGAAGGGAGGCCTCTTTGTCGACTGGCTCATCCACAAAAAGGCTGCCCTCAAAGCGGCCTCTTTGGCAGGAACCACGATCTTGGCGTTGGCGTCGAACCAGGAACACCACGACACCACCCAATACGACCTCACGCTCCCAGAGGACACTTCAAGCATCACGGTCAGCTTCGATCCAACCCCAGCGCCCAGCCCTCCTCCAACCCCAAAAATAGACGTGAAAAACCTCGGGATCAAAGGCGCGTTGGGTCGCCCTTACTGGACATCGAGCAATTCACAAAGGTGATCCACCACCGCCAGGCCGGACCATCCCTCGTGGCTACAAAATCACCTGGACCGTGACCATCGAACTTGGTAGGTTTTGATGATAATACGCAGAGCATTCAGCGGTGAGCCTTATTTCGCTTGCCGCGAAGCTCCAAGCCATTCAATTGGGCCAGGCAGCGCCTGGAGAGGGAACATTGATGGGGTTTAAACAAGGCCTCGGAGTGTTGTTGCTCGCGCTTGCTCTTGGGTGCGCGGGCAATCATTCAACACCGGTTCCAAAACCGTCTGTTGGAAAAATAGAAGTGGCCGTATTGGGACACCCGCGTGTCTTGAACAACGGGAGCGGTCAATTTGCGGTGTACGATCTTGTGTTGACCAATGTGGGTCCAGAACCCGCACGCGTTCGCAGCATCAGCACCACAACCAATCAAGCCGAACTTCGATTGATGGGCAAAGAGCTTTCCAGCCAGGTGGCGCTTGCAAAACCCTCCGACACGCGAGTCAGCGGATTGGACACACGCCCCATCGATTCGGACGCGGAGATCATTGTCCCGGCGAACGGTCGCCTTGTGTTCTTTGGCTGGAGCGCTGGCAAAGCAAACGCACTGAAAGTAACCGTGGATTACGCCATCAAGGGCAAACCGCTGTCGAGTTCGATCAACGTGGCGCTGCCTGCGGAACAGGGACGCGTGATCAAGGCCCCGTTGCAGGGCGGTGGATGGTTTTCATTTGAAGCGCCCTCCAATCGTTCGCGGCATCGACGGTCACTTTACCAGGTTGAATCGCAGTGGTTGTTGCCGCAGCGATTCGCCGTTGACTTTGTGCGCACAAATCGGTCGGGTCAGCGGTATTCGGGAGATCCAGGCAAGAACGAGTCGTTTTTTGCTTACGGAGCAGACGTCTACGCCGTGGGAGACGGCAAAGTGGTCGAGGTCACCGACGGAATCCCCGACAACCCCCCAGCTTGCCTGGAAACAGGACCGATAGGATGCAAGAGCGAACATGCCGTGCCCATGACCCGAAAGACCTTGCCGGGGAACAAGGTCGTCCTTGAAGTCGCGCCAGACTACTTTGTGACTTACGCACACCTCCAGTCCGGCTCGATACCGGTCAAAAACGGCGACATGGTCCAAGCGGGGCAGATGATCGGCAAAATAGGAAACTCGGGCAACTCTTCAGAACCGCACCTGCACTTCCACGCCTGTGACAGACCGTCGAGCCTTGAGTGTGATGGTGTGCCCACACTCTTTGAGCGCTTTGTCGAAATCCCGATCGACGTTCAAAAGGGACCCACAGGGCCACCGCAAATGCGACAAGGACAAATGCCCATCAACAGCGCAATACTGATTTTTCCAGACAAGGACGGGCAGATTGAACAAGGCGGTCCTTGAACGCGGCCAAACCGCACGTCACCGCACACGCGTGGACAAAGAGCGCGGGTCACCGACGGCATAACCCACAACAACCAAAGGCTCACGGACCGGTGTAGGCAGGGATGACAAAGCGGTTGACGACCGTGGCCACGTCCTGCGCCATCTGGGCCGGGGCAATGATGTCGCCAGTGAAGACCACCACGAGGCCCAACTCGGCCATGACCAGACAGTCTTGGCCGCCGTAACCTCGGGCGCCAGCGATGTCGTCCACGTCAAAGGTGTTGGTGTCGATCCACATCTGGTAGCCATACCCTCCCCCCATGCCGTTGGGCACCAGAAAGGCCGTGGCGTCGTCCACAAAGGCCCTGGACACGACCTGCTCCCCCTGCCATCGCCCACCGTTCAACAACAGCTCACCAAACTTGAGGAAATCCGCGGGCTTCATATACATGCCCCACCCACCCTGCTGGACACCATCTCGCAGCGCGGGCCATTGATACGCCTCAATACCCAGCGGTTCAAAGAGGTGCGCCTCGGCAAACTCGGCCGTGGTCATGCCCGAATTGTGGTGAATGATCGCCGAAAGCAGGTGCGAGCTGCCCGTGTTGTAAAAAAAGGTCTCCCCAGGCGCGGCCAAAAGAGGCTGCTCCAGCACATAAACCACCGAATCCTCAGCAGCACCGATCTGCACAAAGGAGTTGTTGGCCCCAAAATCGACCCACCGCAGCCCAGTCGTCATCGTCAACACATGGCGCAGCGTGATCTCGGCCTTCTCGCCCGTCAAAAGGTCCGCATAATCGGGCAACAGCTCCACCAAAGGCTGGTCGACGCTCTCAATCAGCCCCTGATCCAATGCAATGCCCACCAAGACCGCCGAAAAGGTCTTGGTGGCCGACTGCAACTCGTGAAGCATGTCGGCGTCAAAGCCATTTTGGTAGGTGGACACCAACGTCTGGCCACAATGGCTCACAATGAAGCTGTCGGTCGGCTCCGAATTGGCCTCAATCCACGCCACCGCCTCATCCAACATCGCCACATCCACATGCGCCTACCCCTCAAGCCCCAAACACACGTCCGAGACCACCGGCACGGCTGCTGGCTGCATCGGTCGAGCGACCTCTGAAGGCACATGGAGCGCGGGCGTTGGCCCGTTGTTGACGGTCTCTTGCATCTCAGACTCTGCCGAGCCGTCACCGCACCCCGCCATCAACCCAAAAACCAGGAGCACGCCCATCAGACTCTTCATGGAACCTCCACAAAAAGGCCAGACCCCACAGGCTGGCCAAACGCCGCCCATTCTGGTGGCTCACGTGTCACCATTCAAGACTCGCTACCCACGAGACCAAACCCAAAAGCCTCAAGACCTCCAAGCGACCAAGACAACCCATAAACAGACACACTCGAATGTATCTCAGACGATCTTGTGATGATAAACTTCTCATCATCGAAGACACAGCGAAGTTGGATCGCTGCAGCACCCGCAGCCTCTATCTCGCTCACCAAGCCAAGAGGGGCATTCATGCCAAACGGTGGTTCCGACAACTGTGGAAACTGCTTCTACAACAAAGCACAGTCAGAGATTGGGCGTGCATTTGATCGCTGCACCGATCACGAACAATTTGTGAAGGCCAGTTTATGCACCATTAGAAATACCAACATACCGGACCCATTCTATACCTACTGTAGGAACTTCTACCCACAGGGAAGGGGTGGGCAGCCCAAACATCCAACGGCCGTGGGCGCAATCCACGCTCTGGGACTGAATCACCAACGAATCCCATGGAACGGCGTGTATCCACCAATGCTCGTGGACAACATCAAGTGCGCAGTGTGTGGAGCATCGAGTCACTCGGGGATCCGTGTCGAAACAGTGCACGGTCGTTTTGAAACCTTTTGTTCCAATGAGCACTATGTTGGCTGGCTCTTCCGACCCAAGAACAACGGCTCTCTCCCCGACTCGGAGTGATCCCAAGTCATACCAAATTGCACAAGATCTGCCGTTAAACGGCGAGGGGCAGACAATCCATGGGTAAAAAGCGGCAACTATTGGCTCCCATAGAGCTTGAGCAGCGGTGGCAGCGGCTTAAAGGAAGCCGGATCGAGAAGGTAGAATATGCCGAGATGGAATACAGCACAGGACACCCTGGGTGGTCGGCAGAAAGTTCAGAGTTCGACTCGCTGGATTTTGGCGTCAACCTGACCATGGACAACGGCCAGACGCTGGCCATTGAGTGGGGTTCGGAGTATGCCCACTACGGAATCTCGCTGCAGAAAGGCTCTCTAAACTTGAAAGAAGAAGGAGTCCGATTCTGGCCAGCGTCGGAGTGCTGGCAACACGTCCTTGGCGTCCCCATCAAGAGCGTCTGCTTCTATTGGTCGTGGTGGACGCAAGCAGACTCGAAGGGCGTCTTCTTTCGGAAGTATTTCCCACAAGACGTCCAAATCGGATTTGAAAGCGGTGCGTCCATCGTGGCCTCAGTGTTGGAATTCCGCAACGATTCGGAGCCAATCTATGCGGCCGACCACATCACCATCTTCTTCCGCCAAGAGGACCTGAAAACCCACGGCCTTTGCGACCACGGACCCCACCTCGCCTCACACCTCGTCCCCTGGCCCTGAACATCAAAGAAATCTAAAACACGCTTTAGATGGGCCAGGAGAGGAACCCACCGTTCCACACGTTATCCTTGGTTGACCGCGCCCCAATCGCCTACACTGGCCTTCGGCGCCTTATGCTGCCGAATGTTGGAATTCGATCTGTTCGTGAACAGCCCCCATAACCACGCGAGTTTTTACCCATGAAGAGCATGCTCAAGACTTCCCTGTCCCTCTTTGCCGTCCTTTGCTTCGCGCTGCCTGCGCTGACGGGCTGTGAGGCCACCTCTGACGCCGCGATTGTCGGCGGTGACCAAAAAACAGAGGCCGTCGAAGGCGACGACTGCCCCCCCGACGAAGACTGCCCCTGCAAAAAGGCCAAACGCGAGGCCGAAGCCAAGGCCAAAGCCGAAGCCAAGTGATCCCCACAGTGGATGGCCATCACCAACGCCATCCCAAAGCGATGCGCTGCCATCCACCACACCGTCTCTGAGGTCTGTGGTGGCAATACCAAAGCGCTCAGGCATCACCCAGACAACGCCCAGGCGCGTCACCGGCCATCGTTCGACGTCGCCGCTCGCCGTGGCTCGCTCCTATGGCCCAAACACAGCCAAAGCGGCGCACTGTGGACGCAAACGCCTCAAAAGACCCATCCATCATCCGCCTGCTCGACGCCCTGAAAGCGTCTCTTGGCCCGCACGCATTCGACATCGTCGATCATTGGAAGAGCGATTTGTTCGCCGTGGGCATCGCGTGCCCCAACAACCACGGCGTCCTGGCCTACATGTCCACCTATGGCCAACCCGACGGGCGCTACTCGGTCAGCCTGGAGCTTCCACCACAGCCCGGCGATGATGCTCCCTACACAGACGCAGGCAAATACGAAGTCCAAGGCATAGAGGCCCTATCCGAAGTCATTCGCCGCCACTTTCAGCGTGGAAACCGACCTCAAGGCCTGCCGAACAACTCTGCCCACACTGCGCCTGTGCAGATCCAAAGAACCCTCGCAACCGAACACACACTGGTTCGTAAACTTCGACTCGCTGCGCTCCGCGACGCCCCCGACGCATTTGGCGAAACGCTGAACGACGCCATGGAGAGGCCAGATGAGTACTGGATAGAACTCACCGACTCGCTCGCCAAGAAGCACGCCATGTTCACAGCCACCGTGGAAGGAGCGGTCCGAGGCTCTGTGTTTGGGATCCGCGATGACCGAAACCCCAACGGGGGCAGGCTCGGCGGCATGTGGGTGGATTCAGCTTATCGACGGCGAGGACTGGGTTTGGCGCTGCTGGAAGCGGTGGTGGATTGGGCAACATCGCAAGGCTTTGACGCCGTTCGCCTTTGGGTCCCCGTTCACAGCCCACGGGCAAAATCACTCTATTTAAAGGCGAGCTTCAAACCCACGGGCATCACCTCAGTGGCAGAGAGCACATCGCCATTTGAAATCGAAGAAATGATCCTCACATTACCCAGCGCGTAGGCGAGCATCGCAACCAATCTGGAGGTGTTCTTGGACTTGACCGCCAAAGAACACGGCCTACCAAGGCGCAGATGTTGAAGAAAAGAGGACAACCCCCATGTCACTTCGCGCGACAATGGCCCAAATCAACGCCAGAAAGCTGCGGGCTGCGCTACAGAACGGCGATCCAGCACTTGAAGCCCACGTGCTCAAGCGGATTGAAAAGACCTTCTTTGATGCCACAGCCCGTCAACGAGCCACGGAGATCGCAACCACTGTGCTTCGAGGTCAGGAAGAGATCCGTGTTGAAGACGACGTTGTGGCCTCGGTCGTGGTTTGCATCGCCCAAACCCAACAAAAGCTTCAGACCTCAAACACCGACTTCTGGAATGACCTCCTCAACCTTGTCTACAACAGTCGCCAGAGTCCCAATCTATGGGCTCCATTTTTCGAGGGGCGTCCCGAAATTGGCGACGAGATGAACTCCTCCTGGACACTCTATGCCCTCTTGGAACACGAGGAAGCACGCACCATCTTCAAGCACATCCGGGCCTGTCCAGGGGTCAGTGAGTTGTGGGAGTACGACGAGGCGTCAAAGTGGATGGACGAGGTTGAGAGCACCGGAGCTGATGTGCTCTTCTTTGCCAATTGAGCACAAGGTGCACCAAGACAGCCCCCACCAACTGCACCGCACGCCTGATCCCTCCCCGCACAACGCCACAACCCACCCCCGCAGACCACATGCGCACACTGAACGAACTGCTCTCCGGCGAATCAGCCTTGCCAATGATCAAGGCCCTCATCACCCAAGCAGAAAATCACATCGAAGTCCTCGAAGGTTCCACACAAGCGGGCTCAGAGACACTCCAGCGGTTGCAGATCACCACCAGCTCTCCAATGGGCGCCATCGCCCACCACACAGGTGGACTCCTGCTCGAAGACGGCTGGATCAGGATCATCGGCCACGGCCATGCTCGCCTTCCCCAGCAACTGCACACATGGACCCAGCAACTCGACTGGCCCCAGCCCACCCCCAAGCTGCTTGTCATCGCCTACGACGTGCTGGGCGGCCTTTTTGTCCTTGGCGGCGCCGCGCTGCCAGGCAAACCCGGCGACGTCTTCTACTTCGCGCCAGACACCCTCGAATTTGAGCCCCTTGAGGTCGGATACACAGGCTTCCTCTCATGGTCGATGACAAAAGAAGGGGTCGCCGACTTCTACCAAGACCACCGCTGGCCAAGCTGGCGCGACGACACCAAATCGCTGGCTCCAAACCACATCTTCAGCTTCTACCCCTTCATGTTCAGCCAGGAGTTCGACCCCCAAACCGCAACTCGCCGGGCCATCCCAACCCAAGAAGCGGTCAACCTCCTACTCAACCTCTCCAACGCACTGTGATGGGCCGCACCACATCAGAATCGACCACACCACATTGCGACGCTCCGCCACACCATGGTAGTTTGTCGTATCAATAAAGAACGCACGTCTCGGGCTCAAAAGCCCTCATGTCTTGCCTGGTTGAAAGATGGAAGACTTCGAAAAATTGCTGACCATCGCCAAACGAAAATCCACGTTTGACCAGAACAACCCCTGGTACAAGGGGCCTGAGACCTATCTCTCTGGCATCTCCAAAGAGGTCGAAGAGGTGAAGCAGGAGATCCCCAAACGCCGAAAGCCCTACCTGGAAGACGAGCTGGGAGACATCCTCTGGGATTACCTCAACTCGGTCCTGGCGCTGGAAAAAGAGGCCGGGATCTCCATGGACTCAGTCCTAAAACGCGCGTGCATCAAATACGAGGAGAGGATACACGCCATCGAAACAGGCGGTTCCTGGAGCGACGTCAAAGCCGCGCAAAAGAAACGGCTCAAGTCAGAACACGCCGCAAACTCAACCACAGAACAAGACCACCGAGACAGTCACCCAACGTTTGCGTGAGCAGCGCCCTCCCCTTCGCTACAACAGCAAGCGATGACGCCAGAAGATGACCACCACCCCTGACACCGCGCGCCCAAAGAGACGAGCGATGTGGACACCATACGAAAGCATCCGAAACCGAAAGCCTGACTTCCTGGTTGAGTACCGCTTCATCCCCTACGAAGACGGTGGCCGAGTCCAAAGGCCGTCCCAGGGATACCGCTCCGACCTGCATTACGACGGCGAAGACATTCAAAAAGACGGACTCCACATGGTCTACCCCGAGTTTCTGAACACGGACGGCTCGGTGATACTCGACATGGAGGAGATGGTCCCGTGGACAGGCAGGGCCTACATGTGGATCCTCTTCTTCGAAAAGAGATGGCACCACCACCGGAAGCTGGCACTTCCGGGCAAACGCTGCTGGTTCATGGAAGGCCCCAAAAAAGTCGCCGAAGCCACAGTGATCGACCAAATTGGCCTCGCACACCACATCGACTTCCTCGACAAATAACACGGTCTCGGTGCGCAGTCTTTGCGCCAATTTAAGGCTATTTAAAAGCCGAATTGTTTCACGTGCGACAATTTTTAAGGATTACAACCTGGTACCAATTGAGCGTCCAGAACCCATGCCAGCATTCCAAAGCTGCCCTCCAACACACCCAGCAAGAGACAAACATGAGCCGTACATCCAAGATCGACGCCCTCTTGCAGTCGCCACCTTCAACCGCGCTCGCCGGGCAACTCGTGGCGTGGGCCGATGCCACGCGCGATCGAATTGCGCGCAGCGAAATGGAAGTTGGCCTTCTCTCGATCGATGAGGTGTTAAAAATACCCACCGCCTACCAAACCGCCGCCCAACAAGGTGACCCCAACGCCTGGATAACCCTCGCGTGGTGGCATGCTCGCCCCGATGTTGGCAACGCTGATCTTAAAGCAGCCGAAAAGGCAATGCGCGCGGCCATTGACGCCAACGTCGCCACCGCAACACTCGAACTGGCCAAGATGCGCTGGTTCTTCAAACGACAAACAGCGACAAAACCCGAAGAGAACGAGGCATATCAACTCGTTTCAGAGGTGGTGAACTCCGATCCTGACAACGCCGACGCGCTCTACATCCTCGCGCTGCTCACAACGCATGGTTTTGGCGTCACTGCCTCCCCAAAAAGAGGGTTTGAGCTTCTGGAGCAATCGGCAGCGCTTGGAAACACCGACGCGCTCTTCGAGATTTATATCCACCACGCCAAGGGGATCGGCGTTCCAATCCATGAAAAGCGCGCGCTCCAAGCCTGCCAGCGCGCTGCAGACGCAGGACACCCACGCGCCATGTACAACATGGGCGCCTTCAACGCCGCTGGACGCGGGATGCCAAAAGACATCCCAGAAGCCATCAAATGGTACGAACGCGCCGCCGACGCCGGAAACCCATCCGCGATGGTCGGGCTCGCCGTGATTTACGCCACCGGCGATGGCGTCGAGACCAATCCATTCTACGCACAAGAGATGTTCGATCAGGCCGAATACCACGGCCTTGATGTCAGCCATATCCGCGAAGCAGTCGGACTCTGACAAAGGCACACGGCACAACCACAAAGCGCAGATGTCAGGCTGACGAGCACCTCAACCAAACCAATAAAAAACTACCATTAAAATATCAACACAAGACCTGCTGCACATCTGCCGACTTGAACCCCGAAACGGGTTGCTGCTTAATTTGGCCCATCTCAAGACCCTTTCCCCGACGGAGGCCACTTTGAACTCACCGCTTGCCCCCGGTCCGCTCCTCCAGGCGTGGCGCCAACTCGCAGCACAAGATCCCCGGGTGCGCCGGATAGAGATCGGGCACAGCCAGCTCGGCCGTCCCGTCGAGGCATTCAGATGTGGCAAAGCTCGACCGCTCCTCTTTTACGGGTTCCCGGATCCCGGCGAGGCGCTCGGTGCGTTTGGTGTGCTCCGGTGGGCTCGGTCTAAGCTCGCTTCTCAGGCTCCAGGAGACTGGATCGTGGTTCCCGTGGTGGACGTGGACGGACAGCCAGACTGGAAAGTGTTGCAACGCCCCATCCACTCGCCGCCAGGCAGTCAAAGCGTCGACTTGTTTGGCGGGGAAGACCCAATCCTTCAAGCCCTGGCTCAACACATCGTCGACTGGGAGCCCAGAGCGACCATCGCGCTGCACGATGAGTGGCACGGCGATGAACCCCTGCCCGTCTACGCGTTCACGACCTTCAAGGACACTGCCGCCACCGATTCGGTCAGGTCCCAGTGGTCCGGCATTGGGCTCCCAACCAGCCAGGAATGGTCTTGCCCCCTGCACGGCCCCGGTTTCATCAGCCAGGACGTCCTGGACACCCTCCCCAACGGAACAATCTGGGCCGCCGCTCGCCGCTCTGGCCCGTGCGCAGCCATTGAGCTGTCCCAACACCCCAACCTTGGCGACCCACAACTGGCCGACCTCCAGATAAAATGGACGCTCGAACTGGTCGGCGAGTCAGAAGAGTGTGCGGGTTGAGCCAATCCCCTGTGCGTTTCAGTGCGCCAACCCGGCACAGGCCGCTCCAAGACAACCGCACACATCGACCCCTCAACCCAAACCACTCACAAGGCATTCAACCCCATGTCCAACTTCGACAGCTTCTGGCAGCCCGGCGACGCCTTCATGCGGTCTGGCGATGCCCGCTCGGCCCATAAAAGCTACCGCAACGCGTGGGAAAAGCACGCCGCCGACCGCAAAACCGCCGCCGAAAACGGAACACTGGCCCAATACGACCAACAATACCCCTCCAAGGGCGCGTTCTGGCTGCTCATGCGCTCTGCAAACGCACAATTCTGCCTTGGAGACTTTGAAGACACGCTCGACACCGGCGCCACCATCTTCAACATCTTCAAGGACGTCGGCCACGTGGTCGGAAACCCCTTCTTCCACCTGCGCATGGGCCAAGCCAGCTTTGAAATCGAGGACCCGGCAACCAGAGACACGACCAGCATGTCCATCGACAACCTCGCCAGAGCCCTCATCTGCGGCGGCATCGAGATCTTCTCCAACGAAGACCCCAAATACCTCGCCCCCATCCTCCAGGTCCTTCGCCCACCGGCAGGGTTTGACTCCTGGCACTCAGCCCACGGGCAAGGCTGCGCCCTCGATCAGCTCAACGGCGCCTCGGGATTCCTCGCCGCTCTCTTTGAATCAAAGTACGGCACCCCACCACCCTACCCCGCCGCATAACAACCAAGGACACAAGACCAAAACAATCGGCTTTCACCTCAACAGGACAATTGATGGGCAAAACACAAAGAGTCGTCGTCAACGGGCAAACCATCGGAGTGGTTCGGTGGGGCCAAGACAGCGATTTTCCATGGGCAAAGGGCAGCTTTGAGCCCATTGATGGTTTTGAGGCTTTTGAGCGCTTCTTTAAACGAAACCCACAACCCCACAACGCCTCTGGAAGGTGGCTCCAAGACGAACAATTGGCCGCCGAAGGGATTGGCGCTGACAAATTGCTCTTGATAGGCGAGGACGAAGACGAACCCTCTTTCATCCACGCCTTGGTTTTGCACGACGATGGACGAGCCGCTTGGCGCTTCGGAGATGAACCGTTGGTGTAAATGACAGACCACCGCATTTATGCGTGGAGCTTAGCAACAGAGAGCAGGGTGAACTCCCCCCAAATCAAAAAGGGATCAACGCCAGCCTGCAGCAGAGCGTTCAAGAATGCCTGCTCTCCATCCAACACAGCACCAATATCCAAGACAGGGGGTCAGCCGCGCGAAACCGAGACCACCAGCGCGCCGCAGGCCTTTTTGAGGCTGGGGAGCATCCTGGCCGCTTCGGTGTGTTGTCCGGCACACTTCATTTCAATGATGAGCTCTGCCGCCTGCGAAACTGAAGAGGATTGGAGGCGCTGCGCGCTTCGAGAGATCTCCACGGCCAGTCCCAATGCGCGCGTGTCCTGGCGATGATTCAGGGCTCTTTCCAGCGCGGACAAGAGGTTGGGGATCGTGCTGGTGAAGCGCTCGATGTCTTTGGGGGCGAGTTTTGGTGGGGGGATTGGCGGTGCCTCGGTGTGTCGAATGCCTGGCAGTGTGCCTTTGGTGGTTTTTGAGGGATGAGGGTTGTGGCTCGGCGGTGAGGTTGAAGACCTCTGGGAGGCTGTGGTGCGCCTCTTGGGTCGGGTGCTGGGTTGTTCGCTGGGTTTGGGGGTCTGTCCAAGCAACGAGGGGCGGAGGTCGGAGGTGTCAGAGAGGCTGTTCAAGATGAGGGCCAGGCGCTCCACACACTCTCTGGCGCTCAGGCGCCAGTTGGGATCGGGCCAGAGCATGGCGCGCATCAAGTCGCCCACTTTCTTGGGCAACCCGGAGACATGCTGGCAGATGTCTGGCGTTGGGCTGTAAGCGTCTGAGTCAAACGCGCCTGGTGGGTCATGGTGGAGTTCTTTGCCGGTGAGCATCCACCACATGATGGCGCCCAGACTGTAAACATCTGAAGCATACGTGCACTGACCATAGAGTTGCTCTGGTGCCACGTAGAGCGGGGACCCCAGCGGGCTTCGTGCCGCGTCGGGCGCGCCCTTGATGCGGGCTGCGCCAAAACCTGTGAGCTTGCATGAGACGTTGCCCTGGTTTGTGCGCGACAGGATGATGTTTTGGGGGGACACGTCGCGGTGGATGATGCCGGCCTTGTGGATGACCACCAGGGCGCTGGCCAGGCGACCGGCCAACTTGAGGCTTGTCGCCGTGGCCAGTGGAGCACGTCCTTGGAGCACCTGCGCCATGGTCTGGCCCGGAAGATGCTCCATAACAATGGCGGGCAAGCGTCGGTTGACCTTGCCCAAGGTGTAGACCGTCACCAAACACGGGTGCTGGACTTCAGAGGCAGCTGTGAACTCAGCGGCAAAGCGCGCCTCTACACGGTGTCGCTCCTGACCGTCCATCAGGTGGGGGTGGGCGATTTTGACCACAGCTTTGCGATTTGTTCCGGTCTGCTGGGCGCGCCAGGTCGTGGCGAAGGTGTCATCGCCAAGGACTTTTTCCAGCACAAAGTGCCCCAACACGGTTTGACCCGAGTACGGTTCGGCGATGCGCGAGGACTGGCCAGGGGCTTTGGCTTTTTGGGATTTCATGTCCGGGAATCCTCATGGATGCACACAAAACAATCTGCCAATCGCTGCGTGGGTTTCATGTGGAACGCTGTCAGACAGCCACAAACCACCTCGACATGAAACCCACGCTCATACACACAGGCTCCAGGCCCTGCCTCGCTCAGAAGGCGGCCTGATCCTCTTCGCAGCAGTTTTCGGCGACGCAAGCTTCTCCAGAAGCGTCCCCATCATCGCACTGGTTGGCCTCGGAGCACTCCAGCAACGCCTCCAGCGGTGTCGCACAGGCCGGATCGCCGAGCATCCCCGACTCTTCGTAGCAACCATCCAGGCAGTCGGCGCAGAGTTGGGCATCAAAGCCCAGGCACTCATCGCTGAAACAGCCCTGCACGCAGCTCTCCAAAGCAGGCAGGTAAGGACAACAAGGCCCGTCACAGGTGTCGTTTTCACAAGCACCACCCGAATCGTTGTTGCCCCCGTCGTCCCCACCATTGTTGACGTCGTTGTTGGCGTCGTTGTTGTCCTCTGGCTCCGGCACACAATCGGCCGAGCCGTCCGACGACACCACGACCACTCGCCATTGCCCGTTCAAGACGCCTCCGTCTCCCTCTGTCAGGCTGTTGATCAACGCCACGTCATCAAAAGACCCCGTGACAATCGAGTCCGCCTCGTTCGGGCATTGATCCACGGTAATCTGACCACCGTTGCTCTCGTAAATCGCCGGGGTGCCAGAGGCCGTCGTGTAGGTCAGGAACGCTGCGCCATCCGACTGCCGTGATGCCCGAAAACCCCCTGGGGCCTGCCCAAAGGCCGTGTCCAACTCAAAAAACAAAACGTCGCCCTGGCCAGACGCCAAAGACACAATCAACTGCCCACCAAGCACCGCGCCGTGGTAAAGCCCCTGCTCGCTCTCCTCAGAGGCCCCCTCCACGCTCCCGGCAGACTCACCGCCCTCCACGCTGGCGCTGACTTCGTTGGCTGGGCCATCGGCGCTGTCGCCGCCCCCTGCACCGCCGCCGGCCCCATCATCACCGCACCCGGTCAGGCCACCTGCCATCAGCACAGCCACCGCCAACACACCCATCCCCGACATCATCGCTTTTTGAATCTCAATCACGGCTCGCTCCTACCCTCTTGGCTTTGGTATGATCGGTCAGTGGAGAGCTTTCAAACGCTCAAAGCTCTCCGCCCGGCTCTTCCAAAACATAGGGCGGCCAATGACCCGCGTCAGCGGTCAGCCGATGTCGATCGATGTCAGAAAAAACATCAATAAAATCAATGTGATAGAACTTTCAAAATTCAATTCAGGCGTCGCCGCAGAGCCTCGTGCGCCCACACAACGCGTAACCGTCACCCATGGCCTGGAGCGGGTCTCCAGATGGAATCAGCGCCCGGAACCGGCGCACGGTCAAACGCAGCCGGTTGTCGTGTTTGAGCGGGTGGTATTCATCCTCACCCCACACACCACAAACCAACGCTTCCTTGGAGGCTTCGCCGCCCTGAACCACAAGATGCCAAATCAATCCAAGCAGCCCGGCGCGCTGGCGCAAGTCGTGCCAACACCCTGTGTGGTCCCAAACCCCCTGGCGTTGAAAATCCACCCCCCAGACAGGGCCCTGCTCAGTCCATGAACGCGTCTGAACAGGCCTCCAAACCCCCTCCAGGCCCAAAACACGGTCCAAAACGCGACGATCCCACGCATGAAGCGGTGCACCATCCCCCAAAAGGGCACGGGCCCGACGCCCTGCCACAGGATCGCGCCCTGCGCCGAGCGACTCCATGATCTCCGGGCGGATCCTGGGTGCCTGGAGCAACTCCCGGTGCCACCCCACAGCGGCTTCAAACCTGGCCGACGGCATCAGGCGGCTCATCGAACCAAACTCTCTGGTCAGTCGGGCGTGCAATTCATGCTCAGACAAGATCCAGAAGAGATCGCAGGCCTGCATCAAACACTCCACAAGCGACACCCTGTGGCCGGTCTGGCGCAGCTCCTCAAGGACCTCCAACGCACACTGACGCGCCCGCTCCGGCTCACCCCCCATCCCGAGCGCCATCGCCCGCGTCATCTGCACAAAGCAGCGCTGTTGCGTGTAGTCCCCCACCCCCTCCAGCAAGCCATCGGCCACCTCACCCCACGGGTAACCCTCCAGGACTTGCCAGCGCAGGTCTCGGATCCGCCGTTGATGTTCAAACTGCGGGATCTCTGCGGACAAACCCAGCGTCTCCAGCGCCTCCCACGGCAAGCCCTCCAGCATGTCGAGTTGCATCAGCTTGTCCGTGGCGCTGTAAAAAGCATCCCCGTAGCACAACGCATCGGCGCGCGCGACCAGGTCCAAAAGATGACCGCGCAAACCATCCCACTGACCTGTATCGAGTTGGACCTGGGCCAACCTCAGCGCGCTCCTGAGCACAGCGTGATCAGACCGATCAAAGGGTGCCAGACGCGCCTGAATGTCCCGCACCTGATCAAACCTCCCCAACCCCAACGCCAGAATCGCCCCGTACTCCAAAACCCCCCTGCCGGCATAGAGCGCCATGGCGCGCTCGCCCACCTGCGCCACAACCCAATCCAAGACTTGCTGCGCCTGCTCCAGCCGGTTCAAGAGGTAATAGGCCCTGACCAACTTCAAGCCGCGCATCGCCAGCGCCGCCCCGTGGGTCTGCGACAGGCGAAGCCGCAGCCCATCGGCAAGAGCCAACGCGCCTTGATGCCGCCCAGTACCAGCAAGCACCGTCGCCAAAAGCTCCTGCCGATCCCACTCCAACCCATCGTCCGCCGCCACAAACCCACGCAGGCACGCCTCGGCTTGAACCATCTCGCCCTGCGCCGCCAAACACGACGCCTCAAAGAGGCTCAACTCCTCACTCTGAACCTCACCAAGCAACCCACGGACACTCTCCAGCGCCTGAGCAAAGAGGTTGCGGACAAACAAACCCCGGGCCCACAACAAACGCGCCGAAACAGAGCTGTCCGCACCGGGCGCTGACGCCCCCTCCAGACTCTGGAACGCTCCAGTACGCAGCGCAACGAGCAAACGCGCAGTGGCCAACCCTTCGGCACCATCGCCCTCAAGAATCGCGTCAAGCTCCAGACCGAGCCCTGCGTCAATGAGCTGCCCAACCATCCCGTTGTCTTCCACAGGCGTGTCGGGCTCTCCCAAAAGCTCCCGCACCGAGCGCCCCAACCTGCTGCCCAGCTTGAGCCCCTCCAACTTCAACTCGGGCGACGGCGACGCCAGCAACGCTTCGCACAACGCCCCGTGACGCTCCTGGGAGACCGTGGAGTGTTGCAAGACTTCGCGGGTCAGATCATGGAGGCGGCACGATTGCCGGGAGCCCACCACCAGACCCCGACGCTCCAACGCCTGCCAGTCAGAGTCCTTTGCCCCTGGGCAAGCGTCCAGAAGCAGTGGCACGGGAACCGCGCTCTCCAACACCCACAACGCCTGGAGCAGTTGGCGCTGCGGCTCGGTGACCCCCTCCAGGAGCGTTGGATCTTCAAGCGAATCGCCCGACAACGCCTGGTAAAGACGCCAGGGGGAACCAGCGGAGGCCTTCAAAGCGCTTTGGCGCTCTGCAGCTTGCAGACCTGGAGCCCAGGACTTTGCAATCGCCTCCAGCGCAGTGGGCCGCAAGTGCTCAAGGCGCAGCACGTGCTGATTCAAGGCAGCCCCTGGCGCCACACGGGTCGTCACGATCCACCGACTGGAGCGGGCATACTGCGCGATCTTCAACAGCGTTTGTTCTTGTTGGGGGTCACCAAGGCGATGCAAATCCTCAAGCACCACCCACCAAGGCCCCTCGTCGGCCATATCGATGAGGGTCGCCAAGGCAAAATCGGGATCCGAGCGCAAGACGCTCTCCTGGATCTGAACCGACAAAACTTTGGAAAACGCTCGCCACAGTTGGCCAAGCAAGCCCTCGCCGGTGGCCCTGGGCCGAACGTGGATGATCTGGGGGAGCTGCGCCTTAAAGTTGTTGTGGAGCACTTCCAAAGCGAGCGCTGTCTTACCAAGCCCGCCGAGCCCGGCGATGATGACCATGGGGCTGCGCTTGAGCATTCGGGTCATCCAACGCATCTCAACCTTGCGGCCTTGAAAAAGCGCTGGCGGGTTGGCCAATCGGTGCTGTAGAGGGACAGAAGGCATGGGTGCTTTGACCATTGGACCGGGCAGCATTGTCTACAGACCTTTATACCAAGTCATTCTCCCGATGGTGAGCCCTATAAACTGGACCGCAGCCATCACTTTATGAAACGTGGTTGACCACAAAACCCCTCACAGACAAACCACCATGAAACCATCCATCATGGGCCAGTGGCGCATCGTCGAGATGGACGCCTTTGAGCAGCCAGTTGTCGAGATGAACGGCCCAGCCATCATCGAGTTCAGAAACGATGGCCTTGGCCGCATCTCCTTCATCATGGTCCACGCTCAAATGGACTGGATCATCGACAAAAAGAGCCAAAGGGTTGAGTGAGCTTTGGAGGGCAAAAACGCCAAAAGGCCAGCGTTCCCAAACAAGGAAGCTGGCCTTTTACTTTGCCGAACTTGCTCTGAAGGTCAGGCCTTCAATACACGGTCAGTTCTCGCAGTTGTAGCGGTGGATGGTGCGGTCTTCGATGAAGCCGTCGGCGTTCTGGTCAGCCTGGAAGTCCAGGAGCTGGCCTGCGGCGTCGTAGGTCCAGGTGGTGCGGCTGTCCCATTCGCCGTCGCCGTCGCGGTCGATTTCGTGGGCCGTCTGAAGGCCTTCACCGGCCCAGGTGTTGCGCTCGACGGACAGCAGGCGCTCGGTGCGCTCTTCAAGGGTGCGTTTTTCGGTGATCTGACCAAACTCGTCGTAGGAAACGTGGGTCAACTGGTCGCGTCCGGGCTGGACGTTGCGCGTGACGGTGCCGGTGATCATGCCCTGGTCGTTGTACTCGTAAGTGGTCTCGCGCTGGAGGCCGCCGCTGACCGGGCTCTCGTAGCGATGGGCGATCAAGAGCCCGCGCTCGTCGTAGTCCCACTCAAAGATGGTCGTGATCTCCATGTTGGCGGGGTTGGTGCGGGTGTAGCGCACCTCGCGGCCCTCCTCGTCAAAGTAGCGCTTGATGATGTCGCTGGTCCAACGGAAGTTGCGGTCGTTTTCATCAACGCCCACGCCGTACTCCACGATGTCCTCGCGCAAGAGCGAGCCGTCCTCGCGGTAGCGGTACTCGGTGTAGGTGCGCTGGCCGTCAAAGGTCTCCAGGTTGCGGGAGGTGGGCTGGCCAGCGTCGTTGTAGGTCCAGACATCCTCCGAGGCGGCCTCTCCGTTGCTGACCGTGCGCGTCTCCAGCGGCTTGCCGTCTTCGGTGTAGGTCAGCGTGGTGACGGTCTCGCGCTGGGTCTCTTCGCTGACAAAGCTGGTCTCGTAGTGCACCAGCAGATCTTGATCGTTGTAGGTCCAGCTTGAGGTCGAGGTGTACTCGTAGAGCGTGTGCTCCAGGGAGGTGTGCACCAGGCGGCCTTGGTCGTCGTACTCAAAAGTGCTGCGCGCATCGAGCACATCGTCCGACAACAAGTCCTCTTCCAACGCCTGCGGCAAGCCGCTCTCGCCCAACTCCCAGGTCCTGGTGTAGGGCTGGGTACCCATGTAGTGCTCAAAGGAGCCTTCAAAGGCCTCCTGGTTGACGATCGACAACTCCTGCCGCACCGCTTCCTGACCTTCATAATCGGTCTCAGTGCGCGTGATCGGGCAGCCCATCACAAAGACCTCGGTCAAGCACGCCCCAGGCGCCTGCGCTTCGTTGCTCATGTCCGCAGGGAACTGCGTCAACAGGCTGGGATTGTCGCAGTTGATCCCCGGCTCCTGCACCTCATCGACCCCAGGTGCCGACCAATCGTCCCGGCACTCACACGCGCCCCATTGCCCTTCGCCCTCACAGGTCTGCCACCCAGGCGTCGTGTTGTTGCACGTGCAACGTTGCTCTTCGCCTTCCTGACACAACTCTTCCACGGGAGGCTCGTCCACCGGGGGCTCATCCACGGGCGGCGGCTCGTCCACTGGCGGTTCATCCACGGGGGGCTCGTCGCGGGGCGGCAAAAATCCCTCTTGCTCAAGCCTGTCTTCCAGGTCCCCGCCCGCCATTTCAGCCGGGGCGCAGACAAAGACCCCTTCCTCAAATTCATAGAGGTAGGGCAGCTCGGGTGGGCACGTAAAACGGGTCTCCGTGATCGGATTTTCATACACGCAGACCTCTTGCTGGCCCACGTCCATCCACTGGCCATCCCCGCAGAGGATCGACAACTGCGTCGACGCCTCACCGCCGCCACAACCCACACCAAACACCGCAATCAGCCCGCCCAGGAGCACCCAATGATTCGTCTTCATCGCCGCCTCACTCTTTTTTGTTCTGCTTCAGCTCGCCCATCGGCGACCAGCACATCACCATTCCCACTTCGACGACATCCTCTGCATCTCTTGCCCGCTCATCGAGTTCCAACAGGACCGGCCACATCGTCTCCTCGTAGAGGCGCTCGATCTCACCTAGATCCTCGCGACGCACGCGCAAACCCACCGTTCGAGCCCCGGCCCGCGGATCCGTCTTGAAAAAACGCATCCAGACCGTCTCAAAGATCGTCTCAAGCATGTTGTTGAGCCCATCGACCCTGGCCGCCATTGAATCGTCTGGCAGACGGTTGGCGCGCCGCGTCTCGCGATACAGGACCGTCCGGCCCGGCATCTCCTCGACGCGCCCCGAGGCCATCAAGGTCCCCAGCGCCTCCGCCACCGACGCCTCATCCACGTCCGGCAGCAACTGCGCCAAACGCGCCGCGCTCTTGGGGCCCGACCACAAGAGAAACTCCACGCGGCGCGGCAACGCGTGCTCGCGCTCCGGCGTAAAGAAGTTCTGACGGGTGGCCTTGGCCAACCGATCCACGGTCCGCGTGCTGGTCTTGAGCTCCTTGGCGATCTCCTTGTGCGTCAAACCACGGTCAGACTTGGTCTGGTAGTAGGCCCGCTGCACAAGACCCGTCAGGTCCTTAAAAGGAATCGACTGCAAGTCCGCCAGACGCACCGAGGGCAGCGACAGCGAATAGATCATTCGACTGACGAACTCGAGGAACGTGTTCTCCACGGCCTCTTCCTGCTCCTGCTGACCTTCTGGCGCCTTCAACATCACTCTCTCACTTTGGCAACCCCAACCGGGGACTGTCTGCAACAACGGTGGCTGTCTCCCAGACCTCTACAAGGAACCGGGACAGACCACGGACTCCCTGTATAGCTTCGGATGTCTCCCAATGCAACTTCCGACAAAAATGTCGTCAACTGCATCCGACGAGTGTTTTTTAGCCATCAAGCGGTCGACTGTCAACAACTTCCGACAAAAATGTCGTCTCCTGTTCTTTTGGCAGGCCGCACTGCCCCCGAAAATGGAGGCGGTTTTGAAGGCTTTGGGTGGGGTGAGCGCCTGTTGATGGCAGGCCGTGTGTTTTGAACCGCTTGGCCTCTTTTCAACCTGATGGAGCGGCAAACATGGGATGGTGGAGCCCCGGCACGACGTGCATGAGAGATGACGAGGGCATTGATTGGTCCCCACCCTTGGACTGTGCTAGATTATCGACTGGATCAGCAGTTGATGACATGCCCTAAAAGAGACAGAGATCGATCTTGATGGATGTATGCGGAGCGTTCGTGCGTTGCACCCCTTGCCTGTTATGGCCAGGTGGGCGTGACGGGCGCGGCTTCGGCATGCCCTCAAAGAGGGTCACCTGCGCTGCTGCGCCACCGGTCAATGAGAACGCCATAGAGGACAACGGCATATAGAAAGAGGCTCGCCGCTGTGCGGTGGGGCGAGCCATAGAGCACATACAAAGCGCCATCAACCCGACGAAAGGAGAGTGCTGGATGACTGAGATGAGCCTGATCGACAGGATCGCAGCTCTGCAGAATTACGAAGAGTATAAAGAGCTGCACTGGGAGGGTTCCTACGAGGATTACCTCAACATCGTCCGCGAGAACCCCCGGGTCTGCCGCACCGCTTACCAGCGGATCTACGACATGGTCCTGTCGTACGGCAAAGAAGAGTACATCGACAACAAGAAGAAGATCACCCGCTACAAGTTCTTCCAGGACGAGCACAACGGTGGCCGCGACGCCATCTACGGCCTCGACATCCCGCTGATGCGCCTGGTGAACATCTTCCGCTCGGCCGCCAACGAGTATGGCACCGAGAAGCGCATCATCTTGTTGCACGGCCCGGTCGGCTCGTCCAAATCAACCATCGTCCGCTCTCTCAAGAAGGGCCTCGAGGCCTACAGCCGCTCCAACCAGGGCGAGCTTTACACCTTTGAGTGGGTGCTGCCGGAGTCGCTGGCGCACGTGGCCGGGGGTCAGACGATCTTCCCCGATCCGATGAACGAAGAGCCCTTGAAGCTCATCCCTGAGGAGTGGCGCAAGCAGGCCTTCCAGGAGTTGGGGATCGCGGACAACGACTACGTCCCCAAGATCCGCGGCGACATCAACCCCGCCAGCCGCATGATCTTCAAGGAGCTCATGGCCCACTACCAGGGCAACTGGGCGGCGGTCATGAAGCACATCCGGGTCAAGCGCCTGCTGCTGAGCGAGAAAGACCGCGTCGGCATCGGCACCTTCCAGCCCAAAGACGAAAAGAACCAGGACTCGACCGAGCTGACCGGCGACATCAACTACCGCAAGATCGCCATCTACGGCTCCGACTCCGATCCCCGCGCCTTCAACTTCGACGGCGAGTTCAACATCGCCAACCGCGGCATCATCGAGTTCATCGAGATCCTCAAGCTCGACGTGGCCTTCTTGTACGACCTGCTGGGCGCCACCCAGGAGCGCAAGATCAAGCCCAAGAAGTTTGCCCAGACCGACATCGACGAGGTCATCCTGGGGCACACCAACGAGCCCGAATACCAAAAGCTGCTCAAAAACGAGTTCATGGAGGCGCTGCGCGACCGTACCGTCAAGGTCGACATCCCCTACATCACGCGCTTCGACGCCGAGGTGAAGATCTACAAAAAGGACTACTCGCCGGTGCGCATCCGCGACAAACACATCGCGCCGCACACCATCGAGATGGCCGCCATGTGGGCCGTCCTGACGCGCCTTGAGGATCCCAAGAAGCACAACCTGACGCTCTTGCAGAAACTCAAGCTCTACGACGGCAAGACCCTGCCGGGCTACACCCAGGACAACGTCAAAGAGCTGCGCAAGGAGACCAACCGCGAGGGCATGCTCGGCATCAGCCCCCGTTACATCCAGGAAAAGATCTCCAACGCGCTGGTCAGCGACAAGTCCAGCTCCTCCATCAACCCCTTCATCGTCCTCAACGAGCTGGGCAAGGGCCTTAAGAGTCACTCGCTGATCACCAACAAGGAAGACCGCGAGCGCTACAAA
>CAKZKQ010000721.1 GCA_937123825.1 uncultured Pseudomonadota bacterium | reverse complement strand
TATCCTGTTTCGTCTGCGGTGTCTCTGTATGGGGGCCAGCCCCCAAACCCCCGCTGGAAAGACCAAAGGACGGGAGGTTGGGACCGAGCAGGGCGAGGCAGATGGATTGGCTGACAAGGCGGCGAGCACAGGCGAACTGGAAGTTCGTCGAGCATCGCCAACGAAGTCAGGCAGTTCATCGGTCCGCCCTGTGAAGGGACAACCTTTCGTCCTTGGTCTAAAGCGCTCCCGGACCCGCAGCTTTTGTGTGGAGCATTTGCCGTTCATGAGCACATTCTGGCACATCCCCCCCGCCGATCAGCCCGTCGCCCGTTGGAGCGTCTCGCCCGCTGTGGATCTGGCCGCCTACGCTTTTAGCTGGGTCTGGATTCTGGTGCCGCTGCTCTTTTTTGGGCCCGACCGCAAAGAGGACTACCTCTACCTCTACATGGCGTCGATCGTGCTGATCGACATCCACCGCCATTATGGGCTGCCGTACGTTTACATGGACCGGCAGGTGACGGCGCGCTTCCCGCTGCGCTTTGTGCTCTTTCCCACCGCCATGTTTGTTGGCTTCGCCATCACGCCCTACATGAAGCACTGGACGCTGCGGGCCGATTTTGAGGCCATCGGCGCGATTGTGGCCGGGGTGTTGGTCTTTTTTCAGATCCTGCGGCGCGATCAGAACGACAAACCCATCCCCTGGAAGCACCTGGGGTGGGCGCTGGTGCCTGGGTGTGTGCTGGCGGGGCTCTTGTCGGTGTGGATGAGCCACGCGGCGGGGCTCTTGTGGCTGGTGGCCTTTTGGGTGGCGTCTCTGGTCCTCGATTGGTGCATGTGGCGTGACCATGACGAAGGTGAGGGGCTCTTTAAGCCGACTTTCATCAATCCATTGCTGATCACTGTGTTGGCGCTGGCGGCCATCTTCTTTGGTCAGACCATCAGCCAGAACATGCCCAAGGGTGGGCTTTCTACGCGCAACATCATCAGCGCCATCGTGGTCTTCGCCGTGGGCTGGAACATCTGGCATGTCTACATGCAGAAGTACGGCATCATGCGGATGTACAACGCCAAGAGCGGCAACAAGGACAAGGTCCCCGGGTGGGTGGACCGCTTGTTGGTGCTGGGCTGGTTGCCGCTCTACATGGCGTGGTTGGGGCCGCGCTACGGCGATCTGATCCGGGAGAACTTTAAAAAGGGCACCGGCGTGGTCGAACCCATGCTGAAGTTCTTTACCATGGCCCAGCCGGTGCTGCTTCCGCTGGGGATCGCGCTGGTGATCTTTGCCGTGGGCGCCTTTGTCCACCACGAGCGACGCGCCAATGGGCTGCGCAACGCCCCCCGGCTCTTTATGGGCATCGGGACGACGCTCTTGTCGGCCACGTTCCTCTTTGTGGACCCCATCAAGGCCTACATCGCCTACGGGGTCAGCCACGCCATTGAGTACATGGTCTTTGTCTGGGCCTACCAGCGACGCCGCTACCAGGCGCCGTTGTCCCACAAGCCTGTGCTGGGCCAGATCCTGAGGCATCCATTGGTGGCTTATCTGGGCTTTACGTTGGTGTTGGCGTTGGCCTTCTTTTACTTGAAGTATTACGGCAAATACATCTTCACCGACGAGCAGCGCCCCAGGTTTTTGGACTTCAAGACGACCACCTGGTTCTTCTACTGGACCGTGTATCAGTCGATGGTCCACTTTTATTTTGATGGTTTTCTGTGGAAAATGCGCCTGCCAGCGACTCGAGCCCACATTTGAGGCCCTCAATGGTTTGTAGTTGGGGGCTGTGAGTTGTTAGAGTGCACGGTTAAGATCTGAGACCTGAGCGCGCTTCACACGATGCGCGCCGCCAGGGGCACAAACCCATCGCTCCGACCCATGCTGACGTACCTTATCATCCGCGACTTTGCCATCATCGATAGCCTGGAGCTTGAGCTCTCTGACGGCTTTTGGGTGTTGACTGGCGAGACCGGCGCGGGCAAGTCCATCATCATCAACGCGCTCAACCTTGTGCTGGGTGGGCGCGCCAGCGTGGATGTGGTGCGCGCCGACGCCAGCCGCGCGGTGGTGGAGGCCACGTTTGTGCTTGAGGGCGAGCGCCGCAAGGTGCTCGATAAGCTGCTGGAGTCGCAGGGGATCGAGGTCCGAGAGGAGTTGATGATCCGCCGTGTGGTTTACAAGCACGGCCGCTCCCGAGCCTTTGTCAACGACAGCCTGGTGGGCCTGAGCAACCTCAAGGCCATCACCGAAGGGCTGGTCGACATCAGCGGTCAGCACGAGCACTACTCTCTGATGAGTTCAGAAAACCACATTGACATCCTGGACCGCTTTGGAGAGTTGCCAGATCTGGCCGAGAGCGTCCAGGCGTCGATTGGTCGTCTGGCGAACCTGGCCCGGGAGGTGCGCACGCTCAAGCGCACTGAGCGCGAGCGTCTGGCGCGGATGGACTTTTTGAAGTTCCAGCTCGACGAGATCGACCGGGCGTTGCTGGACCCTGAGTCATTGGCCCAGATGGAGCGCGAGATCGAGCTGCTGCGCCACGCCGAGCGCCTGCGCGAAGAGACCTACGAGATCAAGTACATGCTCTACGACAGCGAGCAGTCGGTCTCGGATGTGATGGGCAACGCCTGCGCGGCGCTGGCGCGTCTGGTGTCGATTGATCCGCGCCTGGAGAACATCTCCAACATGCTCGAAGAGGCGCTGGTGCAGTTTGACGAGGCCGCCGTGGAGCTGCGTTCCTACGCCAACGACATCGAGGTCAACCCAGCGCGTTTGGAGCAGATCCAGGAGTGGCTGCACGCTTACAAGACGCTGGAGCGCAAGTACGGCGACGACTTTGACGCGATCGTGGAGAAGCAGGCTGACATGCGCGCCGAGTACCGCAAGCTCAAGGGCGCCGAAAACCGCATTGAAGAGGCCGAGGCGATGCGCCTTGAGCTTCAAAAAGAGGCCATGGCCCAGGCCCGCACGCTCAGCGCCCGGCGTCAGGAGGCGGCGCGGTGGCTCAAGGAGTCCATCGAGAGCGAGTTGGCGCCGCTCAACATGGAGCGCTGCCGCTTTGAGACACGGATCACCCACAAGGACGGCTCTGGCAACCCAGTGGAGCTTGAGGCCGCAGGCCCCGATGCGCTCAATGAAAAGGGGCTGGATCACGTGGAGTTCTTGATCGCGCCCAACCCCGGTGAGGGGCTCAAGCCGCTGGCGCGGATCGCCTCGGGCGGTGAGCTTAGCCGCATCATGTTGGCCATCAAGAACGCGCTGATGTCCACCGACCCGGTCGAGACGTACATCTTTGACGAGGTCGACACCGGCATCGGCGGTTTGGTGGCCGACTCCATCGGCGCCAAGATCAAGAAGGTCTCTCGCTCCAAGCAGGTGCTGTGCATCACCCACCTGCCCCAAATCGCCGCGTACGGCGATCATCACCTCCAGGTCGAGAAGCTCCAGGGCACCGACCGGACCACCAGCCACGTCATGCTCCTCGACTCTGAGCGCCGGGTCCGTGAGATCGCCCGCATGCTCGGTGGCCGCGACTGCACCCCCACGACGTTGGCCCATGCCGCCGAGATGATTCGCTCCCGCATCTGAGCGTCCTGCCTTCATCAAGGGAGGCATTGGGGTATAATTGGCTTTGCAAGAAATGGAAAAAGCACCTTGGTTCAGCGCCAAGGAGCAATCACGGATTGGGCACGAAGGCCAGGTGCTTTTTCAACGTTGGGGCCGGAAGACGAGGGGCGCTTTCTCAATGGGATGTGGCATGAGCGCGCCCAGCGTCGTCCGGCCCTCGCCGTCCATCAAGTGGGCGGCGGTCAACGGTGTCTGGTTCAGCGGGCGGCCGCCAGGGAGAACATGATCTCCAGGGTGGCCTCGGCCTGGGCGTTGGCAAAGGACTCGCCGAGCACCTCCAGCATGGCCGTGGCCATCAAGCTCTGGCGCAGCTCAGCGTGGGCGGCGGCGGTCTCCAGGGCGGCTTCCTGCTCGTCGTCGGCGGCCTGGCGAGCCTCCAATGCGGCATCAAAGTTTACTTCGAGCGTGGCGATGAGTTCGACGGTGGCTTCGTAGGCGACCTGCTGGGCGGCGTCAAAGTTGGCGGTCAACTGGGCTTCAACTTCAGCGCGGTACTGGGCCCAGGCTTCTTCGATCTCTTCTCCTTGCTCCTGGCCGCTGTCGGCGCTGGCTTCGATGGAGGCCATCAGGTCGGCGCCAGCCTGGACGATGGCGTCATGGCCTTCTTCCTGTGTGCCGGCAGCTTGGGCGTTGGCTTCAACGGTGGCGGTGACAGCCAGGGCGACAAAGAACTCGCTGTCGCGTTCGGCCTGCTCGGAGCCTTCTTCGCCCATCTCCTGGGTGTAGAGGACAAAGGCGTCGGCGGCGGCCTGGAGGGCGGCGCTGATCTCTTCGGCCTCAAGCCCGGCTTCGGCCCAAGCGTTCAGGACGGCGCTGAGGTGGGCCTCTTCGGCGTCGCGCGCCTCGCCTTCTTCCTGGGCCTGGTCAAGCTGCTGGTCGTGTTCAATCTGGGCTTCTGCCTGAGCCTGGGCGGCGGCTTCAATCTCTGCCTCGGTGGTGCCCATGCTCTGCTCGCGCAGCATCCCTTCCCAGGCGATCATCGCCGCCACGGAGGCTTGCGCCAGGGTTTTGATCTCCCCTTCGCGGTCTTCAGAGGCTTCAACGGCGGCGGCCAGCTCGGCGGTGATCATGGTCCGCAGCGTGCTCTCTTGTGCGTCGTTGGGTTCTTCCTCTTCAAAGGCCTCAGACTGGCGCGCTTCGACATAGACGTCTGCTTCAACGGAGCTCTCGATGGTGATGGGGGCCACCGTGATGGTCAGTCCGGGGCTGGGTTCGTCAGAGACGAGCGCCTGTCCCTCTTGTTGCCCTTCGGCGTCATGAAGCTGAACCATGAGGTCGGCCTTGGCAGCCAGCGACATGTCCACGGCGACGGTGTAGCGCCCCTCTTCATTGACCTGCACAGGTTCGGGGCTGACGACCGTCAAAGAACCGTCTGATTCGATGCGGACCACCGTCGCCACCATGCCTTCCAGCGAACCTTCCTGGTTTTGATCATCGTCGGCGACCTGACCTGTCAGCAAAGCGTTGCGGTTGTTGTCGGTGTCGTTGTTGCCCACGGGGGCGTTGCTCTTGTCATTGCTGTCTTCGTTTTGCGTGCATCCCGTGGTCCAGGCCAGCAGCGCCAGAACGCAGACGAGGGTCAAGAGGATGTGGCGAGGGGCTTTATGATGGGTGTTGGTGTTCATCATGGTGCTCTTCTTTCCTTTGTCTCATTTGGGCGCACTGGTCGAGGTGCGACCTGTCTGGACCCTGGGTTCAAGGTCAACAGGTGGCTGATTTCGAGTGGAAGTGCGCCGAAGTCGATGTGCCTTGGCGGTCATGGCGTGTCTTATTGGGTGTCACGCGCTTTGAGGTGCTTCGCCGAAGGCTTCTTTGTTGTGACCCTGGCCCTTGGGTGGGTCTGTGTCTTTGGGTTTTGGCGGTTCACCGTGAGGCGTGTATTCCTCGTCCGCTCCCTCCGACAATCAAAGTTTGTGCATGTATTTTGAAAACGCAAGTTTTGTTGGCTTGATTTCGTGTTTGACGGTGTTGGTTGGATTTTTGTTTGGTTTTTTTTGGTGGGTTGTTTTTGTGTTTTTTGAAAACGGTGAATGGCCAGTTCATTTCCCACTGTGTCGAGGTCGACGTTGTGGGCAAGAGGGCTGTCGTTTGGGCTTTGAAAACACGCCCAGAGCGAAATGACTTTTTGTCCAGGCGCACCCCGAGAGCAGCTCCCGGTGGTGCTTTTAGTGTTGTTAGTGCTTTTAGTGTGTGCGGGGGGCTGGCGGCGAGGTGCCTTTGAGGGGGAGGAGGTTGGGAGGTGAAGTCAGGGTTTGAAGCCCCAGTTGGCCTTCATGTGGTCGACGTAGTCTTCGCGGGTCAGCGGCAGCTCCAGCATGGCCGCCAGACGGTCGAGCGTCCCCAGGGCCCACAAGCGGTAGCGCTTGGGCGACAGGTGGTAGTTGTGGGGGCTGTCGCAGACGTAGTTGGGGTCTTTGTGGCCTTTGGTGCAGGTCAGCGGGCGGCTGTCGATGGTGCTGCAGGTGTTGCGCGTGGCGTCGGTGAGGGTCTCATAGAGGCGCTCCAGCTTGCTCAGCGAGACTTTGGCGGTGCTGTGGTGGGGCAATACCCAGACGCAGGTCAGGTCCTTGGTCGGCTTGGTCGCCTCAAGGTCCATCTCCCGGCACTTCATCTCGTTGGTCTCGCCGCGCTTGTAGCACTCCAAACGCTTGGCCAGATCCTTGGTCATCTCTGAGACGCGCTCCAGGTTGAAACCCTTTAGGTTTTCGCCCAGCGCCACCACGATCACGTCGGGCTCGTGCTTGTTGAGCAGGTCGAGCACTTTGGGGGCCTTGTGGGAGCCGCTGATCAGGCCCTTGGCCTTCAGGCCAGGATCTTTTTCGTCGGGCTCAAAGTCCTCGGTGCGCACCAGCTTGCCGCAGTGGTGCTTGATGCTGCCACGGGCCCAGGACATCGGCCCCGAGGCGCACACGGCGTAGGTGGCCACTGTGGAGTCTTGGATGCCGTCGCGCATCATGTAATCCAGCGCCCAGCCGTAAGCGCCCTGAGTGTGTGAGTCCCCAATGAGCAGGAGCTTGCGGCCGTCCTTGCCTTCTTTGGCGGCGGGCTCTTCCTGGGGCTCTTTGGCGGCTTCTGAGGGCTCTTCAGCGGCCGCTGTGGGTTGTGCGTCGCCTTGCGGGGCGTCGTCTTTGGGGGCCGCAGGGTCTTCCTGAGCCCAGGCGACGGTGGCCAGCGTGGCCAACAAGGCGGCGGCGGTGATCAGGGGCGCGAGGTGCTTCTTTGGGCTGAGGCGCATGGGTCTGGACTGCATCGGTTCTGGTCCGTCGGCGTCGGACGGGTCTGGATGTGGGGGTGTTGTCCCAAACAATTCAAGTGTGGGCCTCGTTGGATGGACGAGGCTTTGGGATGACACACCCTGGCTTCACGCGCTGGCAAGCTACTCCTGATTGGGTTCTTTTTCAAAAACTGCCCAATAAGGGATGTGGTTGCCGCTGTCGAGGGCCTGTCCGGGCAGCCAGAAGGCGGCAAAGCTGGGGTCTTCACCGTTGCGCGCTTTGACCGGGTCAATGGCCGCGATCCAGATCTGCGGGGTGTCGGTGGGGCGAGTTTCCAGGCCGATGGGGCGCATGCTGGAGAAGGCCAGCCAGAGGTAGCGGCCGGTGAACGGCGCCCATTTGGGCCAGGAGTTGGACAGCAGCGGGCCTTTGTTGGCGTTTTCCAGGATGATCGGCGTGCGCTCCACGGGGGACATGATGCGCAGCTCTGCCGAGGGGCGGTCGTTGTTGTCGTCCGGGTTGGGGTCCTGGCCGTTGGCAAAGTTGTAGGCGATCCAGGCGCTGTCGGGGCTAAAGGCCGGGTTGTAGTGGCTCTCGTTGCCGTTGGCCGGCGAGGCGACGATGAGGGGGTTGGCCCAGTCTCCGCCGGGGCGCGGGTAGAGGATGATGGAGGAGTTGGGCACGGCGAAGTCGAGCAGGAGGCCGCCCAGCGGGTTGTTGGTGCCTGCGGCCGCCAGCCAGCGGTCATCGGGGGACCAGTTGGGGAAGGCCACCTGGTAGCCCGCGGGGGAGGGCAGGTCGCGGATGGGCATGCCGGTGACGCAGTCGCTCATGGCGCAGTCGGCGTTGGACTGGCAAACGGTCATGTCGGACTGGCAGCGGCCGTCGGACTCGCGCTCGGTCAGGGTGCCCTGCCAGCCCGAGACGATCCGGAGGCCGTCGGGGCTGAAGGTGGGCTGCATGCCGTTGATGTTCTGGCTGACGTCGATGATCGGCTCGGCGGGGTTGTCCACCAGGACCTCCATCAGCGGGCCGGTGGGGAAGCCCACGGGGCCGGAGTTGAAGGCCATGCGGGTGCCGTCGTTGGAGAGCGTGTGGCAACCCACACACGGGCTGCCCGGGGGGTTGTTGATGGTGAAGAAGCGCTCGGGTTCGCGCTCGCCCACAGGCAGACGCATGATCCCCGCCGCCGAGGTATCCCAGTAGTAGATGGCGCCAAAGACGGCTTCTTCGGCCACGTTGAGGGTGACCGGGGCGCTGAGGGTCAGCGGGCCGACCCCATCGCCGCTGGCGACCTCGACGTCGATGGAGCGGCCAATGGCGCTGCGGATGACGGCGGCCCACAGCTCCTCGTCGGGCTCCCAAATGCTCAGCGGGCCGCGCACGTAGACGGTCAGGTTCACAAAGCGGTTCTGGAAGGTGATGCGGTAGAGCGGGTCGCTGGTGGGCGTCCAGCGGATGTCCACGCCTTTGATGTTCTGGGGGAACATGGTGCCGTCTTCGGGGTAGACGATCTCCAGGTCGCCCTCAAGCTCTTCGGCCTGGTCCAGTGCGGCGGCGTCTTCGGGGGTGATGCCGTCGGTCAGCACCGCGCCCTCCAGGCGAACCCGAAAGTCCGTCCGGGCGGTACCCTCGGCCGATTCGACGCTGATGATCGCCTCGCCGCCGACCCCGCTGGTGGTCAGCACGCCGCCGGTGGCGTCCATGGGGCCGATCCGGGGGTTGTCGCTGGTCCAGAAGGCGTCGGTCACAGGCTGGAGCGTGCCGTCTTCCTGCACTTCCATGGCCGTAAAGGTCACCTGCTCCTGCTCGCCGATGTTGATGCTGACGGTCAGATCCGAGGGCTCAATGACGATGGTGCCCGGGATGAGGTCGTCGGGTTCGTCGCCGTCGGGCTCGTCCACGCTGTCAGGGTCATCGCCGGTGTCCTCCTCGGCGGTGTCCGGGGCGTTGTTGCCGGTGTCCTCGGGGGGCGTGCCGGTGTCGGGGGCGTTGTTGGCGGCGTTGTTGCTGACGCCGTCGTTGCCTTGCGGGTCGTCGTCGCAGGCGCCAAAGAGCGTCAGCGCGCACAAGAGCGCCAATGTCGCCCAACGGCGAGCAAGAGGGGCTGGGTTGTTTGCTTTCATCGGAGCGGATCCAGGGGAGGATGGGTGGGTCGCTGCCAGGTTGGGGGGCCAAGCCTCCTCAGGGGGTCAGGGCAGCGGTCTTGCCGTCTTCAACGGCGGCGAATTTTTCGGGCGGGAACTTGGCCGACGCGGCTTGGAGGCGCTCAATGACCATCTCGGTGGTGATGGTCACAGGGAGCATGTCCACGGTGCCATCGGGCATGTAGATGGCGTAAACGGGGATGGCGCTGCGGCCAAGGTCCTGCAGGGCCTTGGTGATCTCTTCGTCTTCATTGGTCCAGTCGGCCTGCATGGGCAGGATCTGGGTCTTCATCAGGGCCTCGCGGACGGGCTCTTTTTCAATGAAGAGTTTTTCGTTGGTTTTGCAGTTGGCGCACCAGTCGGCGGTGAAGTCCGCAAAGACGGGGCGTTGGCGCTTGGCCTCCAGGGAGAGGCGCTTTTGGCTAAAGGGCACCCAGTTGATGTGGCCATCGACGACCACCGGGGCGCCCAGCGCCACGGCGGCGGGGGCGCTGCGGGGTTTGGGGCTCATGTCGAGCATCAAGACGCCGCCGCCGACCGCCAGGGCCAGGGCCAACACGCGCACAACGATGCGGCGCCGGGTGCTGGCGGCCAATCCGGCAAAGTGCTCCACAGACCACAGGGCGATGGCCAGGGTCAGCAAGAAGGCCAGGAACCACTGGGCGCCCGAGGCGCTGATCTGGTTCTGGAGCACGCCGTAGAGCCAGATGGTGGCCCCCATCAGGGTAAAGCCCATCAATTGCTTGAAGGTGATCATCCAGGCGCCGGGGCGCGGCAGGAGCTTGGCGACGCTGGGGATGAAGGCCACGACCATAAAGGGGCTGGCCAGGCCCAGGCCGATGGAGACAAAGAGCAGGACGGTCTCGTACCAGAGGGCCCCGGAGCCCAGGGCCACGGCGGCGGCGGTGCCCAGGAAGGGGGCCGAGCAGGGCGTGGACATGATGGCCGCCACGATGCCGCCAATAAAGGAGCCAAAGTAGCTGTCTTTCTGCTCGCCGCCGCTGACAGAGATGGTGAACTCAAAGACGCCCAGGGCGTTGAGGCCAAAGACGAACATGATGGTCGTCAGCACCGCCACAAAGGCCGGGTTCTGGAACTGCATGCCCCAGCCGACCATCTCGCCCGAGGCGCGCAGCATGATGACCAGGATGGCCAGCAGCAGCAGCGTGGCCACGATCCCCGCCGAGTAGGCCAGGCCGTGGATGCGGTTGTGGGATGGGTCTTCCTGGCTGTGCTTGACCATGTGGAAGACCTTCATGGTCAACACTGGCAACACACACGGCATGACATTGAGGATGATGCCTCCAACGAAGGCCAACCCCATGGTGGTCAAGAACTCTGGGCCCATGGCTCAATCCTGTCATTGAGCACGCGCAGCGTGGGTCGACGCGGCGCGATGTTGTCTCACATCGGACAGGCGTCGGTGGGCCTGCCCCCGGTGAGCGATCTGGCGTCCACCGGAGGATACAGAGGCTGTCTGGGAATGTCGAGGCTCAGTGGGTCGGCGCTGCCAGGAGTCCGCCTGCTGGAAGACGCGCTCAGTGTGGCTTTGTGCCATGGGGTGAGCGCTGTGCAGGGGAAGGGCGAGCGGCCTTGAAAGGGCCTGGTCGTTCCCGGCCGCCGGGTGCTGACCGGGGTGGGCGGCGCTGCGGCGGCGTGTGTCAGCGTGGGCTGTCTCTGGTGGCGCGCTGTGGCGCTCAGAGAGGGGGAACGGCCAGGGATGGGGGGTTATTCGGCTTTCTTCTTCTTGGCCATGGTGACGCCCAGACCGATCAGGATGCCAAAGAAGGTCAGCGAGCACAGGCACAACCCGAGGCCCAGCATGGGTCTGGCGATGATCCAGCCCACCGAGACGACGCCCAGTGTGATGCCAAAGGAGACCACACCGGCAAAGAGGGCGACCGAGGAGCTGATGACGCCGCCGATCAGCGGAATGCGGTCCGAGACGACGGTCAGGGGGCGGAAGATGGCCATCAGACCACCAAAGATGAAGAAGAGGCCCACGATGCGCAGGATCCAGGTCAGGATGAAGTTGTCGGACTCGGCGGCCGCGAACATCTCATCGGCGGTCATCTTGCCATAACGAAGCTCGGCCAATTCGTTGCCGGTCTTGGTTTTGTGGGCAGAGAGCTTCTTGCCCGATTGCTTGCCGATCAGGCTGACTGTCTCGGGCAGCGCGACCTTGAAGGTCACGCGCACGTCGCCGATGGCGGGGCTGTCGGGGTCTTCACCCAGGTAGACGAAGTCGCCGTTGAGCTTGGCGTCCGACATCTTCTCTTTGATCTTGGCCAGCTTCTTCTTGGAAAGCTCCATGGCCTCGGTCTTGGTGAACTTGGAGATGAAGGTGTCACTCATCTCATAGCCACCAACGGTGACATCCTTGGCCTTGACGGTCTCGCCTTTGACAAAGCGATCGCTGCTGTTGCTGTGGCCTTTCTTCTTTTTGAAGTTGGAGGAGCTGACGGGCTCGTCGGACCACTTCTTCTCGTAGGTGTAGGTGGTCTTCTTCTTATCGCCCTTGGTCTCGGTCTTCTTGTTCTCGACCCACTGGTAGATTTCGGTCTCGCGCACCAGCTTGATGGCCTCGGCCTCGACCCCGAACTTCTTGTCCTTGATCTTGCCGTCAACCTTGGCGTCTGCGGTGAAGTGCACCAGCTTGCCGTCGTTGCCTTTGTCGACCTTGCCGCCGTCGACCGAGACAACCGCGCCAGCGCCCTCTTCGAGGTCTTTGTAGCGGTCGGCCGAGCGGCACTCGTTCCACAGAAGCGCCGAGCAGGCCACCGGGATCAACACAAAACCGGTGACAACACCGCCGATGGCCGACTTGAGTTGGCCAAAAAAGGATACGCTCTCGACTTCGACATGAGAATCAGACATGACCCTCTTCCTCCTATGCTTGTCCTCTTTGGGTGCGTCGATTGCTGGGCCCTTGGTTGAGGTGACACACCCGCAGCGGTCTTTTGGATCCGCCTTCCATAAGGCAACGGACCCGAAAGGAGCACCGCGTCGTGGGGCCCCTTTCAATTCAATGGACGTGGCCACCTGATTTTCGTTGCGCGGCATTTGACCCAGGCACCAATGGTTCAATTGGCACTTTGAGACGCCCTTGCCGCTCGACGGTGGCATGTCTTCAGTTTGTATGACTGGCATACAACCTTGGCTGCCTGCGGTCAACGAATCTTTTGTTCAGAGTGGCTGGAAAGCCACACTTTGTGAACTTGATTCTCGATGAATTGTGTCTCTTTGGAGCGAAAGGTTGGTATTGTCAGATTCTGAGCGCCTTTGATGCGGGCTCAGCGGCAGACCGACAATCCCAGGGCGGCGTCGCAGTCGGGCGTGGCGCTTTGGCAGGCTTTGAGGCGACACTCTTGAAAGTTGCCCGTTGAGGTCTCCTGGCCTGCCAGCGGGACCGAGCTGATTTCGATCAGGCATGCCTCAAAGGCGTCCACGTCTTCAACGCCCCAGGTGTCATGGAAGGGGTCGTGGCAGCTAAAGAGCATGCAGCGGCAGTAGAGGTCCTCTTCGGGGGTGAACTCATCGGAGGTCTCGGGCAGATCGCTGTGGGCCGCGTCCAGGTCTTCCTGGCCGATCTGACAGTCCGGGTCGGTGCTGCCTTCGGTGCAGATGTCCTGGCAGGCGCCCAAGAACGCGCACGCTGCCAGTGCCGCCATCCACAGCGCTCCCTTTTGCTTTTGTCGCATCACGGCGCCACCAGGGTGGGATCTTCGGGCACGTCCCCGCAGCGCGAGTAGAGCACCAGCCAGATCAGAAAATCTCGGTAACTGTCGTCATCAAACCCAGAGAACTTGTCGCCGCCGGTGTGCTCGACGCCGCCCTGGGAGACCCACAGCGGTTTGGTCAGCAGCAGACTGCGCCCGGGGTTGTCCACGTCCACCAGACCCGTGCGCAGCACATTGCGCATCGTGCGCAGCGCCCCATCCTCGTCCGGGACCGGATCCATCCACAGCGGCGGCTCGCCCACATCCGACAGCGCCCCCCCGGGGGCGTGGCAGTGGTTGCAGCGGTTGCGCCAACGCATGACCAGATCGTGAAAGCCCCGGGCCATGCCGCGCTCGTCGCAGGCGTAGTCGTCGGCGATGGGGCCGGTGTCTTCCCTGGGGGTTGTGCCGCAGGCCTCGTGATCGTCGCTGGCGCAGACCACCTCTTCGTGTTCGGGGCCGCAAGGGTCGTTGATCACGCCGCAGGTCTCCTGGTGGCACTGGGCGCTGTAGGAGATCCATTCTAGAAAGGCCTCGTGCTCGCGCATCGCCAACGCGTTTTCTTGCTCGGAGGCCTCTGGATCAATGCCTCGGCCGATCAACTCCAGGATGTGGCTCTGCTCGGGGTTGTCCAGATCGACCAGACCTTGCAGCTCCATGCAGGCCATCGCCTCGCACGGCGTGCCCTGGACAAACTGGCTCAGCTTGGTCCCCGACAGGTGGCAGCGCTCACAGCTTGGTGGGTTGTCCGGCGACATCAACGGCGCGATGCGCGATTCAAAGAGCAGCAGCCCATCTTCGGGATCACACTGCAACGGCTGGACTTCAAAGGTTTCCGTCTGGGCCGGCGTCAAAGGCTCGTCGCACGCCGCCTGCGCCAGCGTCACCGTCAGGGCCAATGTTGTGAGCCACCAGATGGTGGCAGAGTCTGTCTTGCGCATGCGCTCGCAACGGCTGTGGCCTCTCGGGCCTGCTTGGAGTCGCCAAGGGGGTCGCGCCGCCTGGAGCCGTCAGGTGCGCGTTGGCAGACACTCATACAACGATGGACGTCGGCAGCAACCAGCGCCTTGCGGCGTCTGCTGCGTTTTCTTCACCCCGCGTCCATGGGTCAGGTCTTTTTATATAGTGACAAGCAACCAGCGGGGCAAGCGCTCCCGCCTGAGCGCCAACCGCGACGCTTTGGCTTGACATACTGTTCAGAGTCGTCAATACTCGCTGAACAGTTCAATTTCTGTGCAGTGAACTGTTCATTGATTTGTTGGACAGTCGGACCAAATTGGCAATTCCCGAACAAAACGGGGTCGATAAAAAATTTCGAGTTGGTACGGCCTTTGCTGATGTATCTGGCCGTCAACAGCGACACACGGCTCTTCGGCCCCATCGCTGGTTCTATATCTGGTTGCGCTCGCGATAGCATCTGGGACCACGCAGCGAAACGCATTCTCCGGACGACCACGTCGCCGGAAAGTGAAGCAACAGGACTTAGAACCAGCCATGGGGCCGAAGTCTTTCTTGACCCACCCATTGCCTCACCTCTCCCGCTTCTGACCCCACCGCGCCCATGCGCCCTGCACACGTTGTCAGACACTGTGCAAGCGGGTACATTGCCTCTTTGTCAGAACGCACAACTTCACACCGCAGCCGCACGCGCCTGTGGGCGTACGGAGAGGGTATGGCTTCAAGCAAGAGGATTCGTTTCGGCAGAGCGCCCGACAACGACGTGGTCATCGACAAACCCAGCGTGGACCCCTACCACGCCGCCGTGTGGTGGGATGGGCGCAGCCTCATCCTCCAGGACCTCGACACCACCAGCGGCACCTTCATCAACGGCCAACGCGTCCGCGCGCTGCCCGTTCGACAGGGCGACATCATCACCCTGGGCACCCACGCCTTTAAGCTGGCCGCAGAACACCTCGGCGGGCTCGACACCTCTCAGCACGCCATCCCCACCGCCTCAAACCCGCAAATCGCCTCGCCGGCCCAGAGCAAACCCCCCAAACGGACCATGCTCCAGGACGCGCCCGGCGTCATGACCGGCGGTGAAGTCAGCGTCAACATCCCATCCCAGCAAGGTCCCAACCTGCAAAAGAGCGCCCAGGGCGCCAAGCGGACCATGCTCCAGAGCGCCGACGACATCAAAGCCCAGCTCCCCCAGGCCCCCTCCTCCAGCGGCGGGGTCAAGCGCACCGTCTTTCAAACCACCGACGACATCAAAGCCGCGCTGCCTGGCCAGAGCGCTCCTGCCGCGCCCGCCGGAGGCGCCAAGCGCACCGTCCTCCAGTCCGTCGATGACCTCGATCTGGCCGCTGGCTCGGCCACCGGAGGCTTTGGCGCCGTGGCGCTGCCCCCAGGGGCGGTCTCAATCAGCATCGGCTATGCCGCCGACAACGACGTTGTCATCCCCGTCCCCCAGGTCGCCGCCCACCACTGCCGTCTGTGGAAGGGCGCTGGCCAGTACATCATCGACGACGTGGGCTCCTCGGCGGGCACCTTTGTCAACGGCCAGAAGATCGAGCGCGCCACGGTGAGCACCTCGGACCGGATCGAGCTGGGCAGCTACCGCCTGGTGCTCTCGGCCGCGCTCCTTGAGAAGTTTGACCACAAGCGCCCCGGCCAGGACGCCGCCAGCGCCGCGCTGGTCCCCAGCGGCGACAAAACCGTCTTCTCCATCGGCCGCGATCCCGACGAGAACGACATTGTCCTGGACGCCGCCATGGTCTCTGGGCGCCACTGCGAGCTTCGCTACAACGGGGACGGCTGGCGCGTGGTGGATCTGGGCTCGACCAACGGCACCTACGTCAACACGCGCAACAACCGCATCTCCGAGGCCCGCGTCATGCCCTCGGATGTGCTCTTCTTTGGCACCTACCGCTTCCCTGTCTCGCGCCTGAAGGACTTTTTGACCGACAGCGCCGGACACAAGCTCGGTGACCTGACCATCCCCGACAAACCCGTCATCATCGTCGGCCGCGCCGACGAGTGTGACCTGACCATCGACGCCTCCCAGGTCTCGCGGCGCCACGCCAAGCTGACCCGAAAGTCCGACGGCCTCTACATTGAGGATCTGGGCAGCGCCAACGGCACCTTCATCAACGGCGTCAAGATCAAGAAGCCCACCCTGATCGGCCCCAACGACGTCATCGGCCTGGGCAGCCACACGCTGCGCTTTGACCCCGAGTCCGGCACGCTCGACAGCTCCTACCAGGGCGACATCATGCTCCAGGCCCGCGACATCACCATCAAGGTGGATCGCGGCCGCAAGACCATCCTCCACAACGTCTCGTTCACGGTCTATCCGACCGAGTTTGTGGGCCTGATGGGACCCAGCGGCGCAGGCAAGACCACGCTCATGATGGCCCTCAACGGCTACCTGCCCCCGTCCAGCGGCCAATCGCTCATCAACGGCACCGACCTCTACAGCAACTACGACGCCTTCCGCGGCAACATCGGTTACGTCCCCCAGGACGACATCATCCACTCCGAGTTGACCGTCTGGGAGGCCCTCTACTACACCGCCCGGCTTCGCCTGCCGCCCGACACCACCCACAAGGAGATCACCCGCATCATCGGGGACATCCTGGAGCGGCTGGAGATCTCGCAGACCCGCGACGTCCTCATCGGCTCCCCGGCTCGAAAGGGGATCTCTGGCGGGCAGCGCAAGCGCGTCAACCTGGCCCAGGAGCTGATCACCCAGCCCAGCCTCCTCTTCCTCGACGAGCCCACCTCGGGTCTGGCCAGTGAAGACACCATCAACGTCATGAAGCTGCTGCGCACCCTGGCCGACGACGGGCGCACCATCCTCTTGACCATCCACCAGCCCTCGCTGGAGGCCTACCGGACGATGGACAACATCGTCTATCTGGCCGACGGACACCTGGTCTACTACGGGCCGACCTATCCCGAGTCCATCACCTACTTCAACCCCGACATCGAGCAGGGCACGCCCGAGGGCGATCTGGTCCTGTCCGACCCCGGCAACGCGCTCAAGCCGCTGGCCGAAGCCAAGCGCCAGGGCGAAGACATGTCCGTGCGCGCCCAGCGCTACCTCTCATCAGGGTTGCACAAAGAGTACGTCGAGCGGCGCCAGGAAAGCGGCACCAGTCAGGTGGCCATCTCGTCGGGCTCCAAGAAGAAGACCGCGCGGCGCTTTGGTCTGGGACAGTGGTGGGTGCTGACCCGGCGCTACCTCACCATCAAGCGCAAGGATCTGGCCAACACCCTCATCCTCTTCATCCAGGCCCCCATCATCGCCGCCATCATCGTCGGCGTATTCTGGGGCCGCACCGGCGCCAACCTCCAGGACAACGACGAGATCCTCAACCGCATCGAGTACGTCCCGGTGGCCTTCTTCCTGCTGTCGATCTCGGCGATCTGGTTTGGGTGCTCCAACTCCGCCCGCGAGATCGTCGCCGAGCAGGCCATCTACCGCCGCGAGCGCATGGTCAACCTCAAGATCCCCAGCTACGTGATGAGCAAGTTCACCGTATTGGGGTTGGTCTGCGCCCTCCAGTGCGCCGTCTTGCTGGGCGTCACGGACCTCTTTTTGGGCTTCCACGGCTCGTTCATGTGGCTCTACTTCTTCCTGGTGCTCTGCTCGCTGGCGGGGGTGGGGATGGGGCTTGTGCTCTCGGCCATGGTCCGCACCAACGAGGCCGCCATCGCGCTGGTCCCGCTGCTGCTCATCCCGCAGGTCATCCTGGGCGGCTTGATTGTCCCCATTGAGGACATGAAGAAGCCCATGCAGGTGGCGACCTACCCGATGTTGGCCCGCTGGGGTTTTGAGGGGCTGCTGCACGCCGAAAACGAGGCCGCAACCTTCCTCAAACCCATTAAAAAGGAGCTTATCGAGCAGGAGGCCATGCAGAAGGGCCGCTTTGGCGAGCTTCAAAGCCCCCTGGAGAAGTACTTCCACGAGGAAGACGTCTATCTGGTCCAGTACAAGGGCTCGATCGAGATGGCCAAGAAGGACACCAAGGCTTTTGACAAAGGCCAGCGCCTTTACGGCAAGTACGCCGCCATCGACATCGGCGTCCTGCTGGCCTTCAACCTGCTGATGCTCCTTGGCGTGGTGGCGATCATGAAAGTCAAAGACCCTGAAGTGGGCTGATCACTCCAGATCCCGGCGGTCGCTGTAAAGCCACTGCCCCGATCCATCGCGCCGAAAGAGGCTGTGCTCCTCAAAAGAGGCGTCTTTACCCCCCTGGCGCAGTCCCGCGCGAAAGTGCACCCAGCCCCCGTCACCTTCTTCACCCGCCTCAAAGATCTCCAGACCCACAAAGCGCATGTTGCGCGACATGTTCAAAATGGACGCCCTCCACCCACGCGCATCGCGCTCATAAAGCGGGCTGTCCGGGTCCGTCGTCTCCATCACATACCGGGCCTTCCCCATGGCGTAGGCGGCGTAGCGCGAGCGCATCAGCGCCTCGGGCGAAGGCGCCGAGGCTTGTCCCTTATGGTACGGCGCGCAGCATTGCTTGTAAGCCCGGCCAGAGTGGCAAGGGCAAGGTGATTGGGCATTGCGAGAACGTCTGGAACGCATAAAAAGACCCACTCAAAAAGAACCAGCAACAACAGATGCCAGACGCTGAATCACTCAGCGATGGCCCACAGGCCACCAAGCCTCCAAAGGCCCACGCAAACCCAAGCAATTCAAAAATAAAAAAGAAGAAGCCACGGGTTTGGGGCGAGCAATGATGGATGTCAGACGCCTGACGGACGAGCGCAGCCATAGCAGCGCTATTGCAAGCGAGTTCTGTGGTGTCTGACGCCATCAGGGCCGCCCCAAACCGCCCCGAATACAACAAAAGCCTTGACTCCAAAAGGATCCAAGGCTTCTTGAGCAATTCAAATCAGAAATGTATGTGACGGCAAGCCGTCAGCCCGCTCACCAGCGACGGTTGTTGTTGTTGCGGGGGGGACGCTCGTTGGCTTTGTCCACTTTCAGGGTGCGGCCGTCGAGGGTGGCGCCGTTCATTTCGCCCATGGCGGACGTGGCGTCGGCAGCTTCCTCGAAGGTCACGAAGCCAAAGCCGCGGCTGCGACCGGTTTCGCGGTCGGTGATGACCACAGCGTCGGTGACAACACCGTAGGTCTCGAAGGCTTCACGCAGCTGATCCGAATCCGTACCCCAGCTGAGGCCGCCAACAAAAAGTTTTTTCGACATGCGTTCTCTCTTTGAGCACCTTATTTTGTGGTGCTCTTCCGTACAAGGGCCGCGAATTGCTCCGTGGGGCCGGTTGCAACCAGGAGGGCTGCCTTTTCCATTCCGACCACCAAATGACCCAACACAAGGACAGCGTCAATTGGTTTGCTGTCCATATCCAGATGGAGGGTTCGAACCTCCGAGGTATTCCCCGTCCCACAACCCGGTTGTTGCATTCTGGAGGGCTGTCAACACATTCACATCTGCGATGACCGGGCTGAAGCTAAGAGCGTCCCCCACCAGCGTCAAGGACTTTTCCCACGGATCCCCAATAAAAGATCATTATTTGAGCATAAGACGCGAATTGACCCCCTGAACACCGCAAATGGAGGTCTTCAAAGAGTCTTTGCCCTCGCATCCGCGACAACGTGTAAAGTTGAACGGCGAGCGCAGGGATCATTCACGAGGCGCTTCTGGGCTGAAAACCACAGACCGTGCGCTGCGGCGTTGGGAAAGGTTTGGTTTGATGAGCGCCGCCGGGCCCCTTTCAAAGGGCGACCTGGCGGTCTGCACCAATTTACTCCTCAGCCGCCGCCAGAATGTGCAAAAGCAGGTTGATGTAGTCCAAATAGAGGTTCAGGGCGTGCAAAGACGCCTCGCCCCAGCCCGTCGCCCCCGCCCGACCCCGATCATAAAGCCTGGCAAAGTCCACCAGGAAGTAGATCACAAAGACCCCCGAGCCAATCAGGCTGTAAAGAAGGTCCACGTGGGCCAGATCAATGCCAGAAACCGCTCGCCAGCTGCCAAAAATGATCAACCCAAAGAGGATCAGCAACAGCGGCCCTTCAAATTTGCGGTACGGGATGGCCACCACCGACGCCACCGCGCCGCAGATCGCCATCATCCCGGTGGTCGCCGCCACAGCAAAAGTCACCGTGCCTGCGCCGAGCGTCTCCACGTGGTTGCTCAGCGTCGGCCCCAGCATGTAGCCAAAGAGGCCCGCAAAGAGCCCCGCAGGCAGCAACGCCCAGAGGCTGTCGCTCTCGGCCATCGAGGTCGACACAAAGAGCAACACGAGCGCCGACACAAACAACCCGATGTGCACGGCCCCAGAAAGCGCCACACCCCAGGACAACACCGACGTCGCCCCAGAGATGGCCAACAACCCTACAAGACACAACATCGTGCGGGCAAAGAGCGTTGAAGTCACGCCGCCTTTCAGGCCGGCAAGCTCAAGATCACGAGCCATCAGGTCTTTGGTTTCGGGCCTCCTTGATGTGCAAACGGTACACACCATATCTAAGACCACAAAACGACCTTTTCAAGACCCCAATCAAGACTTTATTTAGACCTCAAATCAGACCCAACCATCTCAGCGGCTGGACTCCACGGCAGATGGACAGCGTGTACGGACTGCCAGGGCAAGCCCGCACCTGACAGGCCGAACACACGAAATCAATACAATGTTTGCATGACATTCACTTGCCAAAACTGTGAAAACTCCACACTCTGATCCTGCTGGGTGGAGCAACCTCTATCGGTTGCAAGATACGGAGACAAACGAGTGCCATTAAGCGATCGAAACCCATCTGCCAGATGGTCCATGACTCTGGTCCTGTTCATGGCGATGGCCGCCTGCCTCACAGGCTGTTCTGAAGATTCAACCACGGGCGCCGCTCAAAGCGAGACAGCAGACACGCCCGACGCCGGAGACGACCCACCAGACACCACGCCCGATGCCTCACAAGACACCGACGAAGACGACGAAGACGCCGAACCCGACCCCGAAGACCCTGACGAGCCCATAGAACGACCCGAAGGCTGGACCGAAGACACCCACTCCAACGACGTCGAGCCAAACCTCGCCGAGGTCTTTAGCGACACAGAGGTCAAGCGCATTGACCTCATCTTCAGCCCCACCGAGTGGGACACCATGATCGAGGACATGACCGAGATCTACGGTGAACCCGGCCAACGCCCCGGCGGCCGCGGCCTCTCC
>CAKZKQ010000720.1 GCA_937123825.1 uncultured Pseudomonadota bacterium | reverse complement strand
GAAGAGGTCGACCTGGAGCGCTGGCCCGGTGTCCCCAACCGCGGGGTGGAGCGCCGGCGCACCGACCAACGCCACTGGCACCAGACCATGACCCCTCGCCAGGACCCCCCAGAGACCCCCCTGGCACCGGTCACGGCCTTGACCTGGCACGAGGCCGTCGCGTGCTGCAACGCCATGTCCCGTGCCCTGGGCGCCCGCATCATGCCCAACAACGGCGCCCGCACTCTGGTCTTTGACCACGGCGGCAGCACCGGCCCCGGCCACGCCTGGATGCTGGAGCGCTACCCTGGCCACCGCCTGCTCACACGCCGCGAATGGACCACCCTGTTGCGCAACGACCCCGCTCAATACGGCGTTCAAACCCCACAAGAAACGCTGGCCGAGCGCCTCTGGGAACCCAACCTCCTCATCCAAGGCTCAGCCCCCGCGCGCTTCGAGCGCATTCAACCCAGCGCCCGACAAGACAACGTCTCCATCCGCCTGTGCCGCGCAGCCAAACTGAAGCGCTAAGGCAAACCCGTCTACAAGCGCCACGATACACCAACCTCTTGCAGACCCCGGGTTGATGGTTACCCCTGTGGGCGACATCACACCGCCAGCCCGCCGCTGGCTACCACAACGGAGGTCTGCCCCATGAGCAAACGAAAACCTCTGAACGTCTCCTGGCAGTCGTGGATCGATGGTCAAATCGAGCACGACAGGCGAGAGGGAAAACTCAGCGCCCTGCCCGGAGCCGGAAAACCCATCGCTGAACTCGACCAGCCCTACGACGAGATGTGGTGGGTGAAGAAATTCATGCGGCGCGAAGGCGTCGACTTCCTGCCCGAAGCGCTGCGCCTGCGCCGAGAAAACGAGCGCGCACACCAACTGCTGCCCACGCTGCGCTCAGAACGCGACGTGCGCCGCTTTGTCGAAGAACTCAACAAACGCATCAAGCACGTCAACCTCAACCACCACCAGGGCCCACCGTCCAACGTCATGCCCTGGACCCTCGACGAAACACTGGAACGCTGGCGCACCGCGCGACCAGAACCCTCCCCGGCACCAGCCCACACACCACCCCAAAACACCGCCGCCGACCCCACCGTCCTGACCGGAATCATCATCATGGGTCTGGCGCTGGCCACCATCGCCTTCTTCATCTTTCGAGCGCTGACCACATAATCCCTCCCCTCATCCCATTTTTGATCATCCCCGCCCCAGAAGATTCGAATTTACCAAAGAATCAAGCCCACACCCACGCCCTCCATCCATAGAGCAACCAGCGCCGTACTCATCGCCATCAAACGGCACACAAGCTCCACAAAAACCCCTTATAAAAACCGCATCATTAAATTAAATTTGACACTCTTGCGAGGCGAAACGCACAATCACGCCCGGGCCTGGACTAAAGGAGCACTGAAAATGAAACAAGTCCTCTTAAGATCCATACTCGTCGTTCTCTTCGGTTCAATGGCGCTGTCCACGACAGCCTGTTCCGAAGACGACACATCCAACGGAGGAAACACCGCAGCAGACAACAACGACACCAACAACGCTGGCAACAACGCCCCCAATAACGACAACCCAAACAACGACGCTCCAAACAACGACAACCCCAACAATGAACCCGACGCAGGCAACAATGAGCCGGGCGATACGGGGGGTGAACCCGACGTTGAAGACCCCATGGACGGCGAGGATGGTGAACCTGACGTCGATGAACCGATGGATGGGGGAGATGATGAACCAGATGCGGATGAACCCGACGCTGATGAGCCCGATACGGACGAGCCTGACGCCGATGAACCCGACGGCGAGGACCCCGACGGCGAGCTGGTGACGCTGGTCAACCGCATCACTCAGGCGCCTTTGGACGACACGCACTCCAAGCTCTCCCACGAATCGGACCGCTTTGGAGAAGACACCTACGGATACAGCGCCGACTCTTTTGTGTTGACGGAACGCACCGCGCTGGCCACCGCTGACTTCTTTGGCGAGACGATTTTAGGGTTTTACAGAGAGTTGCCAGGTTTCAGCATTTACATCCTGGAAAACGCGCCCAACAACAAACCCGACGGGAACCCCAACCTGGACGAAGCGCTGATTTCCCTTGAGCGCATCGCGCCTGGACAGGGCGTGGAAACCATTCTCGAAGGCGAAGACAACGACGCTTACGACGTCCGCGTTGATTTTACGGCAGCCAACGGTGGTCAACCTCTGACGTTGCCTGCGGGCGAGTACTGGCTCGTGGCAGCAGTGTACGGGCCCGACGCGGGCGCGGGCGACCCCACCCTCTCATGGACGTGGCGCTTTTCGTCCTTCACGTCGCCCTATCCCCCCCAGTACACCTCCAACCAATTTGGCCCTGACCCCGAGTGGGAACCTGTGGTCAACTTCCGCTCCAACGTGACGGCAAGCTCCATGGCATGGACCATGGACGGTGTTCTGGCCGAGTGACATCACCGACGCTGCAAACCAAATTGCAGCGTCGCCTGCAAACCAAATTGCAGCGTCGCCCCCATCCCAATCCAAATCCCTGCGGCTCAAAATCGGCCTGGGCCATGCAACGACGCTCAAAAAAGCATTCGAGGCATGGTTCAGGTAAGGACCCCTTCAATCCCACCCATCAATCGCTTATCTTTGTCGCCAGACAGCATCACCTTCCGGGCCACCCATCGCGGTGCACCCTCATACCAAGATGCAGACGAAAGGCTTGCTTTGTGGCGAGCAATAACGGATGCCAGGGGCCTTGGGACGAGCGAAGCTGTGGCATCGCCACCGCGAGTGAGTTACATGGCTCCTGGCGCCGTTAGGGCCGTCACAAAGTCAGTCGGACGTCTGCAACTTGGTATCAACCCACACGACTGCCCGGACCACCGGCCAGCGGGAGACTTGTGTTCATGGCAAAAGCTTTTGATATCCTTGAAAACCCCCCAGAAAACCACAACGTTGACCAGGCATGGTTTGACGCCATCTCCCAGCTCTTGCTCAACGAAACGACCTTCATGATCGGCGACCAACCCCACCGCATCTGCGAGGTCGAATACTATTACAACGGCGACGAACACCCCGACCCCTTTGCCCATGGCGACGAAGTCCAGTTGACCCACCGTCGGTGGTATTTTCACCGCGATGAAGGCCAGTATCGTGGCGGCAGCTTCAAGGGATTGGACGTCTCATTTGGGCGCGAGGGCGCTTATGGCGGGGTCTTGATCCGCACGATCGAAAAACCTGACGGCGAGGTGGTCAATGGGTGCTCACTTTGCGTGGACCATATGCTTGGGGTGACGGGCTTTGCCAAAGTCGCGGCGCTGGACGGGGACATCGGCACGCGCCTTGTGGATGATGCCACCAGCCCCCTTCACCTGGTCCACAGCCCCAACCTTGAACCCCGCGACATCGACCGCACCGCGCGCGTCGGGCTGACCCTCAAACGGGCCCGTCAGTTCAAAACCATGCCCCAATACATCATGAAGCCCTACCGCGCCCTGACTCGCCCCCGCGACATCAAAAAGGGCCGCATCCACCACGTCATCGCCCTGCACAAGCAGGGCATGGCCACCGAAGACATCCATCAGCGCAGCAAAAGCCCGCGCAAGACCATTGGGCGCTACATCGAAAACTACAACGTGGGGCTGGAGCGCGAAGACTTCAAGGGCTACATCGGCCGCTCGCTCAAGACCGCCGACCTGTGCAGCCTTCACGGCACCTGGCAGGCCCACTACGGCACGACCTGAACACGGCACCATTCAATCAGGGATGGTGACCACCAGCGGGCGACGCATCGACATCAGGAAAATGCGCAAGTCGGCCTTTTGACCAAAGTCCAATGACTCAAAAGCCCGGCGAGCAGCCTCGCCCTCCCCGGTGTGCGCGGCGATGGCGTGGTCAATGAAGGGCGCGCGCCCGTCGTGAAAGTAGGGCGCGGAGCCGTTGAGCCCCCACAAACGCCGGGTGAGGTACTGGTCCACCGCCACCCCCCGGTGCACGTGCTGGCTGGCCGCCTCTGGCCCCATGTTGTGGCGCTTCAGGTCGCTAAAGAGGTGCACGGGGTAACCACCAAGCCCAGCGTCGTAGCTGAGCAAAGGCGGCTCGATGTCCTGTGAGAGATCAATCGCCACAGGCCACCCCGAAGGCCCCGCCTCCATCACAAAGACCGGGCTGTCGAGCACCAACGTGGGCCTGTGACACCCTGCACAGCCCGCACTCTCAAAGAGCGCGTGGCCGCGTGACCAATCGTCCGAAAAATCAAAGGACGGCGGCCGGGGAATGGGCTCCGCGATGCTGGGCAGGTCGGGGATCCGCTCGGGGATGGTGACCTGTGGCAGCGGCAAAGTCGCCAAAAAGAGCAGCAACGACGTCACCTGCCCTTCGGTCAACGGCACACCGTCGCGCTCGGTCGGCAACCGAAAGTGCACCGACACTGAGTCCCGGACAAACTGGCGCATGGTCGAAAAGTTGCCCTTCCAACCAAAGGGTTTGACCACAAGGTCGGCGTCCACCCCCTCCACCCCAGACGTGTCCAACGTCCCATCGGGCATCGCCACCAGACGCCCAAAAGACACCCCTTTGGTCTGCAAATCGACCGCCACAGCCTCTCCAGTCGCACGCGCACGGCGCAGCGCCTGCGCCCTGTCGGCCTCCAGACTGGCGCTCATCTCCTGGGCCAGCATCTGCACCAACGCCAAACCCAGCAACGGCGGCGGGTTCCGAGGGTCTGCCGAACTGATCCTGTCCCCATCGCCCAACAAAAAGATGTTGTCCAACACCGCCCCGGCGCCCGCTTCGCCCCCGCGCCAGTGGCACGAACGACAGTTGTGGGTCTCGGGGCCGCCTTCATCCCCCCGATGCACGCGCCGCAGCGGCTCGGTGTGACCGTCCTGGGCTGTGAAATCGTGGGTAAAGAGCAGGCGCCCGATGTCTCGCAGCGTCTTGCAGGAGACCTCGCCTGCGTCGATCCTTTGCGGGTCGGCCACGGCGGCGCTCTGGCGCATGAAATGGCCGGGGTCCAGGGCCTCCCTCATGCGCAAATGCCTGCGCAACTCTGCCCAGCGGTGGGCGTCTCTGGCCCGCTCGATGGACATGGGCTCGCCGGCAGCAGGGGCAAAGGGGTCACAAAAGACCGGCGCCCGGCTCTGCTGTGATGAAGGTGGCAGGCTGGGGTTCCCATCACAGCCCAAACACCACGCGCCCAGCACCCAGACCAGACTGAAAACGATTGCATCTCTCATGGGATAAACACCGCTGGCGTCCGACTGAGGCTGAGCAAAAAGACCTGAACGGCGCCGCGCTCCTCCAAAGAGAGCGCCTGATAACTCCGGCGCGACTCAAGCGCCTCGCCACCATGCGCGACAATGGCCGCGTCCAGCGTCGGCGCCCGACCGTCGTGCAGGTAGGGGCTCGTCTCGGCCAGACCCCACAGTGAGCGGGTCAGGAAGTGGGTCGCGGGGATGTCGCCCTGGCCCACGCTTGAAGCCAGCTCTGGACCCATGTCGTGGCGCTTCAAATCGCTGTAGAGGTGGACCAGAAAGGCTGTCTCAAAGCCGTCTTTGGGCTCGGGCTTGGGAAACTCTCCTTCGCGGGCCACGTCGATGAAGATCGGCTCGGTGTCGTGGCCGCCGGTTTCCAAAACGGTGTCGCGCAACTCAAGCACGGGGGTGTGGCAACCTGCGCAGCCGACCTCATCAAAGAGCCGCTGGCCCTGGGCAAAGGCGCGCTGGAGGCGCGGGGTGTGGGGCGGCCGCATGGCGGGGACCTCCAACTGGGCCAGATAAGCCACCATCGAGGTCAGCATGCCGTCGTCAATCTCCAGCGTCAGGCCATCATCGTCCACGTCGTACCAGGGCCCGTCGCCGTAGGCCGCCGCCGAGAGTTCGCCGTCGCGGATGCGGCGCTGGGCGTCGGTGGAGACCAGACCCATGTGGATGCGGAACGACTCTTCGGCCATGGCGCGGATGGTGGGTTGGTGACCTTTCCAACCAAAGGGTTTGATGATCAGGTCGGCGTCCACGCCCTCCACCTCGGAGAGGTCAAACCCTCCGCCCGGCAACGCCATCAGGCGTCCAAAAGAGACACCCTTGGTTTCAAGCTCCACGGCGACGGGTTCGCCCTGCTCTACGGCATCGGCGCTGGCTTGACGGCGCAGGGCGAGCAGATCGCGGGTCATTTCTCGGGCGAGCGCTTCGACAGGGCCCAGGCCCAGGACGTGAGGGGGGTTGCGGGACTCGGCGTTGAGGGTGCGGTCGCCGTCGGTGGAGAAGAAGATGGCGTTTTGAGTGGCGGTGCCAGCGCCGTCAGGGCCGCCCATAAAGTGGCACGAGGCGCAGCTGTAGGCATCGGGGCCTCCAAAGGCGCCGACGTGGGCTCGGCGCATGTTGGGGCGAGCAAGCGGGCCAGCAAATGGGACATTGTCGCGGTTGAGGTTGTTGCCGAGGCCGTCTTCGGGTCTAAAGGCGTATTCGAAGAGTTCGTCTCCAAAGACAAAGAGGGCGTCGTTGCCATAATGGCGAAACTCAAGCAGGTCCTGGGTGATGCGGGCGTTGGTGATCAGCTCGCCGGGTTCCCAGGCGTCGAGCATCAAGTCGTGGTCTTCACGGATGCGGAAGTCGAGCGCCTCTTCAAGCTCTCCCCGCAGCGCCACATCATCGGGCACGCGCAGCGGGCCATCGAGCAGGTCCGCCACGGTCCAGGGCTCGGACTGACCAAGCGCCTGAAGTCCGCACAGCGCCACCACAGACCCCACCAGGACAGCACCGCCAAGGATGGTTGTGCGTTGCTTGCTCACAGGCTCACTCCACCACGCAGCAACCAATGTTGTGGGTGCCACCGCAGGTCCCTGTTTCGGGGCCGCCCAGACGTCCGGTGTCTCGATTGAGCGAACGCACGGGCGCCGCCTCATCGCCGTTGGTGCCCGAGCCATGGTTCCAGGCATCGCACGAAAAGGGGCCAGGCGCCCAGAAGCTCTCGACAGGCTCGCCGCCAAGGCTGACAGCCATGGTCATCTGTCCGGTTTCAGAGAGCGCGTCGAGCATGCTGGCGGTGCAGACGGTGCTGCCTTCAAAGGCCTGCCCGCAAGCGCCGACCGCAGCGTCAAAGCCGGACTCGTTGAAGAACCGCCACACCCCTCCGGTGCGATCGAGCGCCCCGGCAAAGGTCAACGCAACACAATCCCCCTCCACACACAAGTCGCCGTTGCACGACACCCCACAATCCCCGCAATTTTCCGGGTCTCGCTGCAAATCGAAGCATTGCCCGTCGCAATAATCGGTGCCTGCGGGGCAAACACAGGCCCCGTCGGTGCAAGCTTGCTGCTCTGAGCACGCCTGCCCCATCTGAGGGCCCTGGCAGTCGCCGCTGGCGCCGCAAAAGCGTGGGTCGGTCAATGGATCGACGCAAAGTTCGCCGCACAAGAGCCCATCATCGGGACACGCGCAGGCGCCATCGGTGCACATGCTGGCCCCGGGACACTCCTGCCCGGCGCTGTCTCCCTGGCAGTTGCCGCTGGCGCCGCAGTGGAGGTTGTCAGCCAGCGGATCAATGCACCCACCGCCACAATCAATTCGCCCATCGGGGCAGTCTTCAACACAAACGCCGCCGCTGCAGAGTTGCCCAGCGGCGCACGCCGTACCGGCTTCATCGCCAACACAAGCTCCAGACGCGCCGCAGTGTCTGGCGTCGCTCAGCGGATCAACACAGGTCCCAGCGCAGGCGATCTGCCCATCGTCACACTGCAAACCGCACTGGCCCTGGTTACAAACATCGTCACCGCAGTCCTGCCCGGCGTTGTCTCCGGCACAATCGCCGCTGGCGCCGCAAAAGCGCGCGTCGGCCTGCGGATCGATGCAGACCCCGCCGCAGACCACCCTGCCGTCTTGCTCACACTGCGCAACACACGCCTCATCGTCACACAAGTCGACATTCGCCCCGGATCCTCCAGCGTTGTCATCGCTGCAAGCCCAAAGACCCACCGCCAACAAGAAACCAATGCCCCACACGATACTGCTGCGCATAAAACCCCACCTAAAAACCTCAGCATACAGCACTACAACAACCGCCGATGCTTGATGTTGACCCAACACAATGCACAAAACCTTAGATACCAGGTGATTCAACTTCAACAAAAATCAATAAAGAGGTTATAAAGCCCCTTAAAACGGAGCTCAAAACAAACACAAATTTTCAAATATCAGAATACACCCATTCATTCGATGAACGCATCAAAACCCTTAAACCAACCCCATGGACGCTCTCAACGCAGGTGTGTGTGCACAAAAACGGCCGCGTCACTGGCCGCTGGGATGAAAGAGGATGGCCCAACCCTCTTCCTGACGGTGAGGCACGGCGTCCCAGGCGCACACAAAGCGCCAACCCGGGCGGCGGTAGGTCAACCCGGGGCAGTAAAAGACGCGCTCTTCGTCGTAGATCAACTCCATCAACTGGACGTTGCCGTTGATGGCCAGCGCCTTGGAACGCAAATCCATGTCCAGGATGGCCTTGAAGGGCTCGTAGTAGTTGTCGCTGTAACGACCAGCGTCATCGAGCGCCTCGTCATCAAAGGGATCCTCATCGATTCCCCAGACAAAGGCGTCGTGCTGGAGCATCGCGTCGAGCACTACCAGCGCGGCCATGGCCTCCACGATCGGGACTGCACGGGGGACCACGCAGGGGTCGTGCCGTCCCTTGGGCTGGACGGTGGCGGCACGCCCCTGGTCGTCGACCGTGTCCTGCTCGAAGAAC
>CAKZKQ010000719.1 GCA_937123825.1 uncultured Pseudomonadota bacterium | reverse complement strand
TGGGGTCGAGGCTCAACACCTGACGCAGCAGCGGCTCGGCGCGCGCGGCGTCATTGAGACGGTGCTGGTAGATGTTGGCGGTGTTGCGCAGGTGCTCGATCATCAGCTCCTGACTGGGGGCTGACTCGGCCAACTCGCGCTCCAACCTGGCGGCCTCCTCCCAGCCTTTGTCCTGGCGAGCAAGGCGAGCCAGGGTAAGACGGGCCAGATCAAACTCGGGGGCGAGCTTGAGGATGCGCAGCAGGATCTCACGGGCGTCAGAGGCGCGATCCATGTTTTCGTAGACGCTGGCGATGCGCATCAGGGCGTGGATCTGCTCGATGCCCCGGGTTCGGCGCGCCTGATCCAGATAGAAGACCAGCAAATCGCCGTTTTCGCCCTTGGCCCGCAGCACACGCTCCAAACCGCACCTGGCGCCCTCATGGTCGGGAGAAAGCTCCAGCGCACGGCGATAGTCGGGCTCGGCGTCCAATCCCAAACGCTCGGCCAACCGGGCCGCGCGGTCCCAGAGCGCCGCGGCGTCCTGAACGTCCTCGACGCGGGTGGCCAACTCTCGCAGCGCCGTCACCAGCGCCGGACCGTTGTCCAACCGGGCTTGCAGCCGCACCACCGCCAAAAGGCTGTCGATCCGCTCGGGGGCTCGGCCCAGCACCTCAAAGTGCAGGTCGAGCGCCTCCTGGGGCTGGTCCAAACGAAACTCGCGCAGCCAAGCCTCTTCGGCCGCCAGCGTCAGCCAGGTCTGCTCGGCCTCAGCGCCCTCTCTCCAGCGGGCCAGATGCGCGACCAGGGGCACAAACGCCTCTTCGACCGCCAACACATCGGCCAGCGCCTTGAGGGCCAGGGTCAACCGGGGGGCAATCTCCAGCGCCAACACAAACGCCTTGCGGGCGTTGGCGACGTCACCAAGACGGTCGCGGTAGAGCAACCCGGCCTCGACCGCCAGACGCGCTCCCTGATGCATGTCCTGGCCGCCTTCGCGCTGCGCGCGAGCCAGCAGGACATCGGCCAACTCGGCCCACTCAGAGCGCTGACGCAGGGCCTCCTCAAAGGCGTCCTGAACGGTGACATCTTCGGGAAAGAGCACCGACGCGTCGCGCAGAATCGACAGTGCGCGCTGTCGGTCCCTCAGACGGCGCTGACACAACTCGGCGGCCTCCAACAAGAGGGACCGCTTTTGCGCAGCGTTCTGGGTCTGAACGGCCTGGGTGGCCAACAACTCCACCAGCGCCGCCCACTTGCCCTGACGCACCAGGGTCTTGCGAAAGCGCTCCAACGCGGCCGGATCCCCGGGGCGAAGCTCCAAGAGCCTGCGGTGGGATTCGGTGGCCTTGTCCAACTCATCAAGGTCGTGTTCATAGATATGAGCCAGCCAGCGCATGCAACGCGCGATGGCCCAGGAGGCCTCGTGGTGGGCGGCGGAGTCGTCCTCTGCGCCCTCCAGCGCCGCCACAGACATCTCCACAACCTGCTCAAGGACCTGGGCGGCGGCCTCGGGCCAGCCGCTGCGGCGGTAGAGGTGGCCCAACTCCTCCAAGCGGTCCAGCGCCACCTCATCGGCGTCCAGGAGCTTGAGAAAGTGCGCGATGGCGCTCTTGAGATCGCCGCGCTCGTCGGCCAGCCGGGCCACTTTGAGCAGCGCGGAGCGACGGCGAGAAGGGCTGGTGGTGTTTTCGATGACCAGCTTCCAGAAGGCGTCCAGGTCGTCCCAGCGGCCGGCGTGCATCAGGAGGCGCTCGGCGGCGCGCAGCCATGGGCCGCCCGACGGGTCCCAGCGGCAGGCCAACGCGTACTCGTCGGTGGCCTTGCCCAGGTCCTCCAGTTCAAACTCCAGAATCTCGCCTCGGCGCCAGGCATCGCACGCCTTGCGGTGGGCCTGGGCCAGGTTGGGGTCGGGATCTTCGTCGGCGGGGCCGCTGCGACGAAGCTCCAGCAGCGCCTCCCAGGCCCCCTCTCGCAGCAAGAGCCGCCCCAAATCAATCCGCGCGGGCAAGCAGTCAGGGGCCAACTCCAGGGAGCGCTCCAACGCCGCGCGGGCCGCAATGGGGTCGTCGGCCATGGTGAAGCAATGGGCCTGCTCAACCAGCAAGAGCGCCTGCAGCACCGGGTCGACGATCAAGCCGGTCTGGCGCGTGATGGCCTCGGAGACCTGACGCCAATCCCCGGCCAGCCGGGCCACGCGCTCCAACGCGCGGTGAAAGAGCAACTCGTGACGGCGGATGCCCAGCGCGTCCTTGAGCGACTGCATGGCGTCGGCGCGCCGACCCACGCGCCACAACAGGCGCCCCAGACGGAAAAACCGCGACGCCGCGCGGCGCTTCATCACCCTCATGCGGGGGTCGCGGCGGTCAAGCTGACGCCCCTGCTCCACCAACACCGCCAACTGACCGGTGATCCCCTCGATCTCAAGCTCGGGGTCGTTGGCCTTCCAGGCGATAAGCTCCAGCGCCCTCCAAGCCGCCAGATGAGACGGGTCATGGGTGACGGCCTGACGCATCAAGCGCACCGCCATCTGGTCTCGCCCCGCACGGCGGAGCATCTCGCCGGCGTCGGCCAACCACATCGCGCGCATGGCGCTGGCGGCAGACCCCTCCCCGGCGTAATCGGCCGTCGCCATCATCGCGGCAGCGGCCCCCTGGACATCGTCCTTAATCAACTCAAAGCGCACGCGGTTGAGCGCAAAGAACGGGTCCATGCTCATCCGCGCCGCGTCTTCATAAGCACCGCGCGCCTGCTCCAGATGACCGCGCCGCTCGGCGTCAATGGCCACCTCGCAGTGCAGCGCGCTCAAGAGCGCCACCGCCTGACCGCCCTGAATTTCGGCGTTCTCCAGCGCCACGCGGGTCTCTTCAAGCACCACATCGCGGTCGCCCAGCGGACGGCCACGCAGCGCCTCGACCAGACGCGCACGGAGCGCAGGCAAATAGTTGGGCGCCAAATCCAGCGCCAGGACATCGAGCGTCTGAGCGCTCTGCCTCCAACGATCCCCCTGAAAACGCAGCAAGTCGGCCACTTCATGGAGATACGCCGCGCGAGAGAGCGGGTCTCGCTGGGCCACGATCTCGCGACGCATCTCGCCGACAAAGTTCGGCCACGGCAAGGGCAGCTCAACGGCCCCATCAAGGCCACCGAGGCGATACTCAATCTGGCGGGTCGGCCCGACCTGCTCGCTCTCCTCAATGAAGGTGACGCCCGTGACCTCCTCGATGACGTGGATGCCGGTGCCCTCAAAAGGATCCTGGGCACCGTGGACCACCATCTCGGGGTTGCTGGTCGCCTCTTCCTGGTCGAGCACGGCCAACTCTGCGTCCGCCTCGGGCGCCGGAGCCTTCACCCCGCGCTTGCCAGGGCCGCGACGCTGCCGGGTCTCCTCCCGGCCCCAGGGGTCTTCGACACCTGCAGAACTGGCCGGGTCACCATCCTGAACCTCGGGTTCATCATCGGGTTCAGGACCCAGGATGCTCATCGGCACCACGCGGGTCTGCTCAACGTCGTCCCCAGCATCCGGTGTGGGCACGACGGGTTCGGGCTCTAAATCGGATTCTGGTTCGGGCTCAGGGGGCGCGGCGGCGGCTTGACGAAAGGCGATGTCGGGGCGCACCAATGGCTCAAAGGCCATGGAGCGGGCTGCGGTGGCGGCCACGTTCTGGGCGTGCTCCTGCGCCAGGAGCGCGTCGCGGGAGACCAGGACCGTCGCCTCCTGACTGGCCTGCGGCCCTCCAGGCAACACCTCGCCAAGAATCTGCCCCATGTCGATGGAGGGCACCTCAAAGGTGGGGCGCTCCTGCGGCGCATCGACCGCCGCGGACATGGACAGAGGTTCGCCTTCAAGCGAGTCGTCAAAATCCGAAAAGAACGGGTCGACGGCAAACGCTTCGTCTATTTCGCGGTTGAAGGCGTCGAGGCTCTCGTCCTGAAGCGCCAACGGCGAGGACGCACCAGAGGTTTCACCATTGGAGTCGTCTGGTGAGGAAGACGTCTCCCTGGTGGGGTGTCGTTTCTCCGTCATGGACCGTATTGATACCTTCCGGGGCCACCGTCAAAACAAGCCAAGCGCGCTCGGTTCGGGATCGATGGCGTCTAAGCATCTATCGAGCGACGCACAGTATCGTCGCCCAAACCCAACCGGTCAAGTCTCCCGACCCCCCATCAATCATATGATCGGCTCGATGTGACGGGCGACATCCTGGGGGTGAAACCGCACTCGAATGACCTCGGCACCCTCCATTCGGTGGCGCGCCAACCGGTGCACCCCGTCCAGAATCCAGGGCCTGCCCTGATAGAGCAAAAAATCCAGCGGCCACCGGGTGTCCGCGTCCTCAATGCGCCGGGCTTGGTAAGGGCACACCGAGGGATCCCGAATCACCGCCATCGGGACCACATCAAAGAGCATCCCCGCGCCCTTGCGCGACGACCAGATGGGCAACTCCAGCAGGTAATCAAAGTCCTGGCGCGGCACCTCCACCACCGGCGCCTCAAGCGCCCACACCCGGCGGACGTCCCACCGCAGCGGCAAAATATGCGCTTTGAGCACCTCCGGAATCTGCGACTCAAACGCCATTAAACGCCTCCATTGCCCCCAAAAACTGAATAACACCCCACACCACACGTCTACCCCAACCAGCCGCAGACACACCAGATGCTCTCTCAATTCGCGGAGCACCCCATGCCACCCTGCCCTTGCTTTATAAAGCGCCCGTTCACCGCCATCGCCAGCGCTCTGATGGGCCTGTCGCTCCTGATGCTCTCGGCACCGTCACAAGCAGCCACGCCCAAACCCATGAACAGGTCCGCCCCGCCCTGGTTCAGCTTTCATGGTGGCGCCATCGACTGCGCGGGAGACTCGACCCTCTGCGCCCCCACCAGCGACCTCGCGCTGCAACAAATCACCTTTGGCGCAGGCGCCCGTGACCAACAACACGCCTTTGGTGTCGTCCTTGACGCCCCCACCGCAGGGCGGCTCTTTCAACTGGGCGTCAAATACGAATACCATTTCGCCACCACCGGCCGCCTCGACCCCTACGTTCACCTGATGAGCGGCCTGCAAGTGGCCCTGGCCCAGGAAGGCTCGCAGCACGCGCGTATCAACCCAGACGACCAGGCGCTGGCGGGGCTGGGCGTCGAACCCGGCATTGGCCTCGACTACTTCCTGACCCACGAAACCGCGCTGAGCTTCTTTGTCGGCCTGCCCACCGTCATCAACACCCAACAAACCGAATCATTCTGGGCCGTGCGCGTCGGCCTGCGCTTCTACCTCAACGGCTCTGGCGGCAGCCCCCGTGCTCGCCCCAAACCCAACAAAGACCGCCCTAGAACCCCCAAACGTCCCCGGAGACCCCGCAAAAAGAAGAAAAAAGAGTTCCACTGAGTCCAAACCCACAAAAAACGGGCTGATTTAAACCGCACCACCCCCTCAAAAACGCCTGCACAGCCAAGCGCCTCGAACGCGGCAAACCCCGCCGTGATGGACAAAGGATCATTTGAGCACTGGACCACAGCGTCTGGATGCGTTACATCCTCGGGGCGCTGGCGCATTGCATGGTTGTTGTTTCAAGTGCGGTGCGCGACGGTCGGTATTCAACCAACTTCTGGCCCCATAAGCAGGACATGGAACCCAAACATTACGACCCTTCTGTCATTGAGCCCCGCTGGCAGGCCTACTGGGAGTCCAACAAGACTTTCGCCACGCCTGACGACTTCAGCAAACCCAAGTTCTACGTGCTGGACATGTTCCCCTACCCCTCCGGGTCGGGTCTTCACGTCGGACACCCCGAGGGTTACACCGCCACCGACATTGTCGCCCGCTTCAAGCGCATGAACGGCTTCAACGTCCTGCACCCGATGGGCTGGGATGCCTTTGGCCTGCCTGCCGAGCAGCACGCCATCAAGACCGGCACCCACCCGCGCGACACCACCGCGCAGAACATCGACCGCTTCCGCGAGCAGCTCAAGAGCCTGGGTTTTGGCTACGACTGGGATCGTGAGGTCAACACCACCGACCCCAACTACTACAAGTGGACCCAGTGGATCTTCCTCCAGCTCTACAAAAAGGATCTGGCGTACATCGCCGAGGTCCCGGTCAACTGGTGCCCCGCCCTGGGCACGGTGCTGGCCAACGAGGAGGTCATCGACGGGCGCAGCGAGCGAGGCGGCCACCCCGTGGTGCGCAAGCCCATGCGCCAGTGGATGCTGAAGATCACCGAGTACGCCGAGCGTCTGCTCCAGGACCTGGATCTGGTCAACTGGCCCGACTCCGTCAAAGAGATGCAGCGCAACTGGATTGGAAAATCCATCGGCGCCGAGGCCATCTTCAAGGTCGTCGGTGACAAGGACCGCTCCATCAAGGTCTTCACCACCCGGCCCGACACGCTCTTTGGCGCCACCTACATGGTCCTGGCCCCTGAGCACCCGCTGGTCGACGAGATCACCACCGACGACCAGCGCGAGGCCATCAACGCCTACCGCGAGCAGGCCGCCGGCAAGAGCGACCTGCAACGCACCGACCTGAACAAGGACAAAACCGGGGTCTTTACCGGCGGCTACGCCATCAACCCCGTCAACGGCGAAAAAATCCCCGTCTGGGTCGCCGACTACGTCCTGGCTGGCTACGGCACCGGCGCCATCATGGCCGTTCCTGCCCACGACCAGCGCGACTGGGAGTTCGCCAAGACCTTTGGCCTGCCCATCATCGAGGTCATCGGCAGCCAGGACGCCAACCTCGACGAGGCGGCCTGGACCGGAGACGGCAAGCTGGTCAACTCCGGCTTCCTCAACGGCCTGAGCGTGCCCGACGCCAAAGACAAGATCGCCCACTGGCTCCAGGAGCAGGGCGTCGGCCAGCGCACCGTCAACTACAAGCTGCGCGACTGGCTCTTTAGCCGCCAGCGGTACTGGGGCGAGCCCTTCCCGATCATCTTTGATGAGGAGGGCAACCACCATCCGCTGCCTGAGCAGCACCTGCCGCTGACGCTGCCCGAGGTGGAGAACTACAAGCCCACCGGCACCGGCGACCCGCCCCTGGGCAACGCCACCGATTGGGTCAACTTCAATGACGCGGAGACCGGCGCGGCCATGCGCCGCGAGACCAACACCATGCCCCAGTGGGCCGGCTCCAGTTGGTATTATCTGCGCTACATTGACCCCCACAACGACCAGGCGCTGGTGGATCCCGAGAAGGAAAAGTACTGGATGCCCGTCGACCTCTACGTCGGCGGTGTCGAGCATGCCGTGCTGCACCTGCTCTACGCCCGCTTCTGGCACAAGGTTCTCTACGACATCGGCGCCGTGTCCACCCCCGAGCCCTTTGACCGCCTGGTCAACCAGGGCATGATCCTGGGCTTCTCGTACCGCTATTTCAGCGCGCCCGACAAGACCCCGGTCAGCTACAAGGACACCGTCCATGAGGGTGACGGCGTGCGTCACAAGGACACCGGCGATTTCCTCGAAAGCGAGTACGTGGCCATCAAGGACGTCCAGTTCAAGGACGAGGTGGCGCTGCACCCGCAGCACGAGGGCCTGGAGCTTGAGGTCCTGGTCGAGAAGATGTCCAAGAGCCGTGGCAACGTGGTCAACCCCGACGACGTGGTGGCCGAGTACGGCGCCGACAGCCTGCGCCTCTACGAGATGTTCATGGGGCCGCTGGAGCAGGTCAAACCCTGGAACACCAAAGGTGTCTCGGGAGTGTCTCGCTTCCTGTCGCGCGTCTGGCGCCTGGTCATCAAGACCCAGACGGGCCAGATCCACGAGCAGATCACGGACGCCAAGCCCAACGACGCTGCGCTGCGCGCCCTGCACCGCTGCATCAAAAAGGTCACCGAGGACACCGAGGCGATGCGCTTCAACACCGCCATCGCGGCGATGATGGAGTACCTCAACGCCCTCTACAAGCTGAAAACCGTCTCGCGCGAGCTGGTCGATCCCTTCCTGCTCATCCTGGCCCCCTACGCCCCCCACATCAGTGAGGAGCTGTGGAGCCGCCTGGGTCACGGCGACACGCTGGCCAACGAGCCCTGGCCGAAATACGACGAGGCGCTGACCAAAGAGCAAAAGATGACGATCGTCATCCAGGTGCGCGGCAAAAAGAAAGGCGTGGTCGAGGTCGCCCCCGACGCATCCAAAGACGCCATTCTGGAAGCCGCCAAAGAGGCCATCGCCGACCAACTGGCGGGCAAAGACATCGTCCGCGAGATCTACGTGCCGGGTCGCCTGGTCAACCTGGTGGTCAAATAAGCAGGTCCAGGACCCACGGGTCCTGGCGGGGGTGCAGTGTGTCAGGCGGACCGAGCCAGCGTTGGCCAAGGAGTCGAGGCCGAGGCGGCAAGCGCAGGCGCAGCAGCGCTGCGTTGAGCATTGACAACGACGGCATCGGCTTCTTGGCCAATGCTGGCGACGGGAGACTGGCATATTGCACCCCAGAGGGTTTGGGGCGCGCAGCCCCATTCCAAGCCCCACAATCTGCCCAAAACCCCCCATCACCGACCAGACCGCCGCGCCAGCGGCATCCTTTCATCATTTCAAGTCCACAACGGCTGAGAGGCTGCTCATGGGGGCCAGCCCCCAAACCCCCGCCAGGGGCGCGCCCCTGGACCTGCCATTTTCCAGGGGCAGACCCATGAACCACGACGACCTCAAGCAGTGGACCGCGCGCGCCGCAGACTGGATCGCCCAGTACCACGACCAACTGCGCCAGCGCCCCGTTCGCCCCGACGTTCCACCCGG
>CAKZKQ010000718.1 GCA_937123825.1 uncultured Pseudomonadota bacterium | reverse complement strand
CCAGCGACGTGACCCCGCCAGTGAGCGCTACGATCGCCTGACCCGAACTGCCTGGGTCACCCAACAAAGCCGCCTGTCACAAATCAACCACGTTCCCACAGCAAAGCCCAAATCCCAGCGACGTGACCCCGCCAGTGAGCGCTACAATCGCCTGACCCTAACCACTTGGGTCACCCAACAAAGCCGCCTGCCCAAACCAAGTGTTGTCTATGCAGCAAAGGCCCTTAGTGGGGGCTATGAGCACCATGTGGTGAATATTCTGATGGGCTTTGAGTCAACACTTTCGAATTGGTTGGCGCCCAGGGTGGATTTGGGATGCTTGTTTGAAATGTGATGGCGTGGCGCCAGGAGGCGTCATGTGAGCGGATTGGTGTGTGTGATGTTGGAAAGTCGGGGCTGGATGGGTTGGAGTGGGGCGGCGCGGGCTGTCTTTGGCGCTTTTGGGGCGTTGGTGTTGATGGGGACGTTGGGGGCGTGTGCGGCCATGAATCAGGGCCAGCGCACCGTGACGTTGGATGAAGAAGGGCTGGATACCAACAATTTGACGCGGCGAGCGGTGTTGGGGTTGGAGCCTTGCCCGGAGGGGATGTTTCGAGAGGGGGATTTTTGTGTGGCGCAGATTGACGCCAAGTGTCCCCAGGGAATGACTTTTGAGCAGGGCCGTGGGTGCGTGCCTTTGGTGGACCGCTCTTGCCCTGGGGATTTGGTGCTCAGCGGCGATGTGTGTCAGCCGCCGGTGGAGTCGGACTGTCCGGATGGATCTCGGTTCAGGAACAACCGTTGTATGCCTGAGCATGTGACGTCGTGTCAGTCGGGCATGCGTTTTGTGGAAGGGCGCGGGTGTGTGCCGGAGGTTGTGCACCGCTGTCCTGAGGGGACGCTGCCGGAGGGGAACCGCTGTGTGGCGCGCGTGGAGCGCGATTGTCCTTCTGGGACGGTTTTTAAGCGGGGCAAGGGCTGCGCGGCGCGGGTATCGGACCGTTGTCCCCGTGGGTATGAGCGCTACGGTGATGAGTGTGTGCCTGAAGTGATCAGGACTTGCCCCGAAGGTGCCCGCTTTGAAGAGGGGCGCGGGTGCGTGCCCGAAGTGTCGAGGCGATGTCCTGCTGGCACGCAGTTGGATGGCAACCGCTGTGTGCCCAAAGTGGATGCGACCTGTCCGGCAGGGACCCGGTACAGCAAAGGTTTGGGCTGTGTGGCGCATGTGGAGCGCGACTGTCCCAGTGGGATGCAGTGGAAAGACGGGGCGGGATGTGTGCCCCGGACGCTGCGAGATTGCCCCAGCGGGATGTCTTTTGAGCGAGGGCGCGGGTGCGTGTATCCCGTCTCAAGGCGCTGCCCGCAAGGGACGGAGCGCCAGGGAGAGCGCTGTGTGGCGCAGGTCGATGAGCGCTGCCCCGAGGGGATGGACTATTTGTCCGGCAAAGGTTGCGTGCCGAAGGTGTCGAGGCGCTGTCCAGAGGGCTCCAGGCGTCAGGGCGATGAGTGTGTGGCCCGCGTGGTGCGCCAGTGTCCTGCCGGAACCCGCTATGCCAAGGGCCAGGGGTGCTTGCCCGAAGTCTCCCGCGCTTGCCCCCGTGGCACCCGTTATGAAGAGGGCCAGGGCTGCATGCCTGACGTCAACACCGAGCCCGTCTGCCCCAACAATACCCGTTGGGATGGTCGCCGCTGCGTCAGAACGAGGGTCGAGACTGAAATCACCTGTCCACGCGGCACTCGCCTTGATGGGGATCGCTGCGTGGCGCCCGTGGACCGAACCTGCCCTGAGGGGACCGAGCGGCGTCGGGGCCAGGGCTGTGTGGCTCAGGTGTCGAGGAGCTGCCCGGCGGGGATGTCGTTTAAAGAAGGGCGCGGGTGTGTGGCCCAGGTGGTCAAAGAGTGCCCTTCCGACATGCGCTATGAGCGCGGCCGCTGTGTCCCCAAAGTCAGCAGAGAGTGTCCTGCTGGGACGCGCCTTGATGGGGATCACTGCGTGCCCAAAGTCGAGCAGACCTGTCCCGATGGGATGGCTTTTGCCAGAGGGCGCGGGTGTGTGGCGCGGGTGGTCAAGGAGTGTCCTTCGGGGATGGCGTTCAAAGGCAACCGCTGTGTGCCCCAGGTGAGCAAAGAGTGTCCTTCTGGGATGAAGTATTACCGTGGGCAGTGCTTGCCGAGGGTGAGCAAGGAGTGTCCTGACGGCACCCAGTGGGCTGGGGATCGCTGCGTGCCCAAGGTGGAGCGCACTTGTCCTTCAGGAATGGCGTTTAAGGAAGGGCGCGGGTGTGTGGCCCAGGTGAGCAAGGAATGCCCTGAAGGGATGGCTTATCGGCGCGGCCAGTGTCGGCCCCGGATCGTCAAGGAGTGTCCAGACAAGATGGAGTTTGTGAAAGGAGAGGGCTGCGTACCTGAAGAGGTCGCCGACAAGTGGCGCAAGATGAAGCGCTGAGGTCGGGTGCCGTGGCCTGGGTTTTGTTTGCGGCGCATTTGTCGATTGGGGCGAAGCCGTGGCACCCTTCGGGATAAGGCCACGGTGGTTTTTTTAGGGGCTCATACCAAATCCCAAACAAAGCCTTTCTTTTGTGGCTTGGTTTCGAAGCGCGAACGTTCGGTGTGAGCGCGGACAGCGATCAAAAAATGAAAAAAGCCCCAGGCTTGTCGGAGAGCCTGGGGCTTTGGTGTTCAAAAGGCCGCGCTGCCCAGGTCAAGAGGCAGGGCGGTCTTTCGAACGCTCAACGGCACTGCTGGGCACAGGCGTCGAATTCTTGTTCGGCTTCTTCAATGCAGGCGCGCAGGCGACGGTCGTTGCCTTCAAAACGCTCAATGCAGGCGGAGAAGTTGCGCTCAAAGTTCACCTCGCACTCCCGATCGCAGTCGGTGGGGTCAGGATCCGGCTCGCCCTGGCAGCGCTCAATGCACTGACCCGCGCGGGCTTCGGCTTCCTGCAGGCACCACTCAAACTGGCGAGGATCGTCGGGGTCGGCTTGCTCCATGCAGGCTTCAAAGAAGTCGTTGGCGTCCGCTTCGCAGTCCTGCAGGCACTCGTTGGGCTCGGGTTCCTGCTGGCACTGCTGGAGGCAGTCCTCAAAGCGGGCTTCGGCCTCCTGGAAGCACTCCTGGGCCCATTCGGGGTCCTGTTCGATGAGTTGCTCACATTCCTGCAGGAATTGCTCAAACTCGCGCTCGCAGCCTTCGCACTCGTTGGGCTCGGGGGGGCGGTCGCAGTTGTCGAGGCACTGGCCAAAGAAGAGTTCGGCTTCGTGGAAGCATTCTTCGGCCCACTGGGGGTCTTCTTCGGCGAGTTGCTCGCACTCGCGGATGAAGTGTTCAAACTCTACGGCGCAGTCTTCTTCGCATTGCTGGGGTTCCGGGGGCTCCTGACACTGCTGGAGGCAGTCCTCAAAGGCCCGCTCGGCTTCGATGAAGCACTCTTCGGCCCAGTCGCCGTTTTCGTCTTCACAGTTGCGGATGCGCTCTTCAAACTCCAGTTCGCAGTGTTCGCACTCGTTGGGCTCGGGAGGCTGGTTGCAGTTGTCGAGGCACTGGCCAAAGAAGAGTTCGGCTTCGTGGAAGCACTCTTCGGCCCACTGGGGGTCTTCTTCGGCGAGCTGCTCGCATTCGCGGATGAAGAACTCAAACTCTACGGCGCAGTCTTCTTCGCATTGCTGGGGTTCTGGGGGCTCACCGCAGCCGCCAAGGCAGGCCTCAAGGAAGAACTCGGCTTCACGGAAGCATTCTTCGGCCCACTCAGGGTCGTCCTGGCTTGAGGCTTCACACTCGCGGATGAAGTGCTCGAACTCGATGAAGCAGGCGTCTTCGCAGGTTTCGGGTTCGGGAGGCGGCTCGGGGATGTCGCAATCCACGGCGCAGTATTCAAAGGACTCAAAGGCTTCGCGGATGCACTCTTCGGCGCGTTCGGGGGCACGTTCGGCCAACGCCTCGCATTCTTCGAGGTGGGCCTCCAACTCAAGTTCGCATTGTTGTTCGCAGTTTTCGGGGTGCTGTCCATCGACGCAGATGACCTCAACCACGCAGCCGCGGTCATCAAAGATGGTTTCCAGCTCGGTGCCGTCGGGGCAGATGATGTCGGGTTCGATGAAGTCGCAGTCGTCGTCGTTGTTGCGGTCGTCTTCGTCGTCACGATCGTCATCGCGGTTTTCGTCGCGATCGTCGCCCTCATCGCCTTGCTCTATGTTGATGTCTCGCTCGGAGTATTCTTCTCCGTCGAGTCCCAGGAAGCCGCAGCCCCCCAGTCCAGCGCTGAGGCCCAATATCAAGAGCCATGTTGAAGTGCGAATCATGGTGGTGTGCTCCTTCGCAGTGGTGTGCAGTCTGGTCCCGCTCTGCCAGCGTAAGAACTCTAGAGCAATGCAAAGCCGTTGGGAGACGTGATTTTTCACGCCACCAAACGACGCACATTTTGTGCACCCTCTTTTGAGGGGCCTTCTGTGCGAGCTTCCCCATACGATGGAGGCCCTTGGTTGCGAGCTTGGTTGTATTGAAAGGAGAGGGGAGGAGGAGGCGCTGAACGGACAAAAGCCCATCGAAAACGGGCTTTTGTCTGCGAAAAATAAGTGGTGAATTCAGGAAAAGGTGGGAAGTGTGGTGCGATTCAGGGTGTGAAGCCCAGGTAGGTCAGGCCACCGTTGTCCGAGGCGACACACTCAAGCCCTTCGATCTCCTGTCCCTGCTCAAGCTCTGGGCGGACCAGTTCTTCAAGGCATTCGCAGGTGTAGTTGGTGCGGCAGGCTTCGGGCAGGTCCTGGCACTGGAACTCTTGTTCCTGGCCGCCGTTGACGGCCAACGAGAGGCAATATTGGCCGGGGATTGAACACTGTCCCTGGTCACCGCAAGGAAAGGACTCGGGGTTGGGTGGGTCGTTGAACAGAAACTGGATGTTGATGCCAATGTCATCGCCTTCGCAGCTCAAAATCTCCGCTTCCTGGTTGAACTCCTCGCGAAGGAGTTCTTCAAGGCATCCACATTCGTAGGCTTCAACACACTCGGGAGGGGTGGGCATGCAGACGGATTCGGGTTCGGGAGACTGCTCGCTGACAAAGGTCGAGCAGTACTCTTCGGGAGCCTCGCAGGCCTCTTGTTCGCCGCAGGGGAAGATGTTGGGATTGGCCGAGACGCAGTCAAAGAAAGGACAGCCCAGGTCGTCGAGACGCAGTGTGGGCTCTGTGCCATCGGGGCAATCGGGTTCGACGGGATCTTCACAAAGGGGCTCCGAGCAACCCCAGGCGACAATGCAACCAAAGCGATCGTAAATGGGGCTCAGCGCCTGTGACTCGCCGCACAGGCCATCATTGGGCAACGGGACGGGGCCGCAGATGTCATCGATGCCATCAGAGCAGACGCAATCGCAGGTGAACATCAACTCTTCTTCAAGCTGGGCCTCTGCTCTGACCTGGGGGGTAAACCCAGGGGCGCAGACCTCGGCGCCGATGGCAAAGCACTCGGCTTCAAGCTCGGCCAGCGCTTCGGGTGGGAAGGCGCCAAATTCCTGGACGGGATCAAAGTCTCCAGGCAGGCAAAGGAGGTCCTGTGGTCCACAATCACAGCCGCAGGCGATCATTGGACCAAACATCTCGTCGTCGCCTGAGACAATGAAGAGGGGGCTGTTGTCGCTGCAGCGGTCGGATTGGCGAGCGCACCAAGACAAGACGGCGTCTCTTTCTTGTTGGCTTTCAGGCTCTGGGGTGACCACAAACACAGGCACTTCTGGGTCAAAGGGATCGTTGCAAACCAGCGGCTCGGGGACTTGCGCATCGCAAGCGCAGCCGCAGGTGACGTCGTAACCGACCTGATCCTCAAGCAACGTCACATTTTCAACGGGGAATTGGCCGTTGGCGCACGAGTCGTTGGCCTGCTGGCAGAACGACAGCACGCTGCCGAGCTGGTCTGCGGGCACAAACTCGTCCACAAAAATGCGCTCGACGCACTGCTCAGAGTCGTCGGGGACGCAGGCCCCCTCAAGACAGCGCTGGTTTTCGGGGCACGCGTTGTCGACGCCGCACTGGGGCAGGCAGACACCTTCCTGTCCGACGGCGGGCTCCTGATTGCCGCAGAGCAACCCGCGCGCGCCTTCTTCGGACTGAAAACACGCGCTGCGAGTCCCGGTGCCATTGCACGCCGAAGCGGAGTCGCAACTCAAGGTGCAGACTCCGCACACGCATGAATAGAAATCCCCGCACTGGTCGTCCGACGTGCAGGTGCTTAGCCAGTGGGTCTGGCTGTCGATGGTGCCATCGCCGCTGCCGCGCCCAGGATCTTCACCGCAGGCGCCCAGCAAGAGCGCCGCAGCCAGACCGACGCAGAGGCTCAAAATCAGAGGGTATCGGCTCACTGTTCGTCCTCCACGTGAAGCGGCGTATCGCACTTGATGGTTTGCCCCAGGTAGAAGGTGATCTGCTCAGGTTGGTGGGCAGGCATGTCGTGCTCGCGGTTGTAGGTGGCGACCTCTTCCCACAGCTCGATGACGTCCTGGCGCGTGCGTCCCAGCAGGCCGTGGACACGGCGCCGGTAGGGGTGGCCTGGGCCGACGTTGAAGGAGAAGGTGCTGCCGCCGATCAGGTCCGAGGGCAGGGACGCGGTGGAGCCGTTGCGCAGCTTGGTGCACACGGCCGTCACCACCGCCTGGTAGTGATCAAAGAGCGCCGCCTCCCAGCCCACATCATCCCCAAGCGGGATCAGGCATTGACGGGCGACGTACTGAAGGCCTTCTTCGCCCTCTTCGGTGGAGATCCGCCCATCAGAGAGCAGCTCGTCCAAGGCGCTCTCCAGGTTGCCTTCTTCGTCAAGAGGCAGCTCCTCGCGCAGGCGCTCCAAGGTGATTGGGCCGTGGCGGTAGACGCCGATCCAGGCCATGGCGGTGGTGGCTTCGGGG
>CAKZKQ010000717.1 GCA_937123825.1 uncultured Pseudomonadota bacterium | reverse complement strand
CTGGGGCAGTCCAACGCGCGCTGGCAAGGCCTTTGGGCTGACTTTCAAGCCCAACTTCGGCGCCTGAAAACCCTCCCCACCAAACTTACCCCAGGCACTCTCCAGACATCCATCACCCTTCAGGGACGGCTGGCCGTTCGAGGGCAGTGGCTGCGCATCGGCGACTGCCGCGCTGAAGGCACACCGCTCCCCCTTCAAACCGCATTGGAGGGGCAAACCACCGACGGCATGGTCATCGACGCCCCTGATTGGGCCATCACACCCGACGCGCTGGTATGGAGCCGGACGTTGATGGACAACCCAGCGGTGCGTCAGGCCCTCGACGCGCTCTGGACACACCGCCCCGGCGCCGACGCCATGCTCGTTGAGTTCACCCCGATGTACGTCCGCGTCACATTTGAGTCCCGCAAAGCCGCCGCCGCAGACCCAAACCAGCCCGAAGCGTGGCTTGAGGCGCTCGTGACCCTCTTCAAAGCCGCCCAGGCGCTGGAAGGTTGCCACGACACCCCCACCATCGAAGAGCTCGAAGAGGCATACCCGACAAGCAAACCGCATAGCCGCGTCTGGCTGTGGTTCATCGCCATCGCCGTCTGGCTCTTCACCACCAGCGTCACTTTGGTTTGGGTGTTGTGGTTTGTTGGCTTTGTTGTGCTGGGCGGCATCCAGCGGATGAATCTCCCCCAATGAAACCCCTCACCAAAAAATCTGAAAAATCACGCAACTCAAACGCACAGCGCCCGATAACCCCGCTCCGTCAGGTCAAAACACGGCCCCAACACACAGGAGCAACGGGCACATGAAACCTCAAACCACACCACAACAAGCCAACACCCTCTGCAGCGAGCCACACCCCCACGCCTTGCCGCTCAACCTCAAGGGGCGCCCGCCCCCCACAGACTCCCCCGCAGTCCATCAAAATCCTTCTGACCGACACCAAAGCCCTCAAATGAGGACCTCACCACAACCCAACACCGCCAACACTTGCCACCACAGACACACCACCCCCTCAAGTTCAGTCGACGGACATTTTGAGGGTCGGGATCAGTGGTCCCAATGCCTTGTGCAGCCGAATCATCGCGCCCACGGTCGCAGGAATCACCACATCCCAACTCTCTTCATCACCCCAACCCCCCTTTTGAATCCGGACAGCGATTCGACAGGTATTTTTCTCGTCGAGCCGCTCCCAGGACAGCGCCTCACCCACCACCACCTCGACCTCTTCGCGATGGGCGTAGAGCTGATCAAAGAGCGCCTTGTTCAACTTCTTCTTCTTGGTGTTGATGTAGAGTTCGGGGCGAGTCTGGTCCATGACAATGGTGTAGTTGAACGATAGGCCGCTGCGCCCTGAGCCGGCAGAAAGCCAGGAGTCCGAGGTGGGGGATGAGTTCTGGTGCAGTGCGGTGTGTTTTTGCGCAAAAGCCAGGAGCCGGGTCCAGAACTTCTTGCGGGCAACGTGGCGTGCGCTTGATGGCGCGCTTTCTGTGCCCTTCTTGGTCTTGGATTTGAGCATCGGCTCGGGCACCGGTGGCTTAACTTGCTCATCAAGTGTCACTCGCCCCGAATTCCAGACCCACTCTGCGATGCGAATGTAGAGACGTTGGCGCTCGGCCTGCTCTTCGGGACCAAAGTGCTCGTAGGCTTTGAACTCTAAGCCGGTGCGCTTGATGAGCTGCTTGAAGGCGGGGTTGTTCTTGTAGGCCATGGGGTTGAAGCTGCGCGCCAGGAGGTTTTGGCTGTGCACGGCGTAGGCCTCGCGCTTGTCTTCGTAGGTGGCGTCGCTGAGGCTCTGGTTGAGGCCCCTTTGCAAGAGGATCAAGCCACCCAAACGACCGCGCTCCACCTCAAACTCGCCGGGGCTGGCGTAGACTTCGTCGTAGCGGTCGTAGTGGTTGGCCCAGATGTGCTCGATTTCGTAGGGTCTGGCTCTGCCCGCAGAGACCAAGTCGTCAAAATGGGACGCCAGACCGCACTCCGTGTCCACCCAGTGGGTCAAGCGGGCCAGGACATGGCGGATTTGGCGGTAGTTTTGCTGGTGCAGGCGCAATTTGGGCTGCGTCACAAAGCGCTCTCGCTGCCCGTCAAGGTGCTTTTGCAACACATCCACCAGCTCGGGCAGCGATTTGCCGCGCACGTCCTTGGTGAACGTAAAGAGTGTGTAGCGAACCGATGAATAGGCGATCGTGCGGAAGTTCCACACGCGCCGGGCAAGCCAGATGTCCAGGAAGTCGCCGACCAATTGCAGCTTTTTGGTGACCACCTCGGGCTGATCGTCGGGAGAAATCGCCGCCAGAAGCACCTGGGTCTGAAGCGTGAAGCCCCGCTCTTCGTTGTAACGGATGGACTCAAGGCCCGGCGTCAATGTGCGGGCGGCTGTGCGGATGCGTCGGTACTGTTTGGCGTAAAAATCAAGCTCGCGGTTCACAAAGCGGACAAAGGCCTCGGAGCTTGAGCCGCCTCCAGCGTGGGTCAACCCAAGACGCGCGCGCTGATCGCGCACCCAACGGTGGAACTCGGACCCAATCCGCTCATAATCGCGATTCTCAGCCCCCTTTTTACCCGGTCGAATGGTCTGAGCGTACCGCGCACGCAACCAGTTCTTAAAGAAGTCCACATCCTCCTCATCCCCCAACGCCTTGAAGGAGAGCATGTGCTGCTTCCATAAGTCATTGATGTGTCGCTGCGTCTCCTCCCCCTTGATGTTGGCCAGGATGTAGCCCTTGAGCATCTCTGGCAGCGACAACGACAGGCCGCGATCATTCATCGTCTCAAAGATGGTGTAGGCGTCTTCGTCGCTGTAGGCCTCGATCTCGACCAGATGAACGTTGTTGAGCAACCAATCGATGAAGAACGGCAGCGCGTCCGCCGCGACCTCTTCTGGAAAGTGGTCCGCGATGTTGCTGTACCGCTCCAGAATGTTGCGCACCGACTCCGTCTGCCCATCCGCGTTGACCGACTCGCCGTGCAGCAAGCTCCCCATCACCTCATTGCGGTCTGGCACGTCGAGGTTAAACGAGCGGTTGCCGTACTCCTCGCTGTAAACCAGGCTGCGCACATCCACCTGGTTGCCATGGCCCTGCTGCAAGTGGTGCAAATAGACCAGCAAGAGGGTCAACGTCGTCAAACGCTGCTGACCATCCACAATGTAACGCCGGGCGTTTTTGTGGCTGATGACGATGGACCCCAGAAAGTAGTGCCCATAATCCTTCACGTCGTAGCGCTGATGAGACGGATCGTAGAAATCCAGAAACTTGCCCGTCAGATCATCGATCAGCTCGCGCACCTGACGCTCCTGCCAAGCGTACTCGCGCTGATAAAAATCAATCGTGTACTTGGCACGGTCCATCAACTCACGCACCGTCTTGGCTCGCCCCTCAATCCGCTTCATCCGCTCCCTCCCACGCCCGGTGACTGTGTCTCAAAGGCCCCAAAACCCGGTGGCCCAACGACTGCTCAATGCCAAAAGTTCTAACAGACCGATTTCATTTAATTCAACTTTCACAGCCAACGACTCGCCTTGACGGTCTTCCCACCTCAATGATAAGTAGATGTTCCTAGAAGGCATTGTTCAGAAGCATCAGCAGGCCAATTCAACGCATACTGTGTTTAATGCCGCACCAAGTGCGATCCAAACACCACAAAACCCCTGCGCTCACACAGAAGGCCCACGCATGACGGGTATCGAATCAACCCCTCCCACACCATCCCCCATCCCCATGTCGGCCATCGACCTGACTCTGACGGCGCAGTTCATTGTGGCCTGGGCCGGGGAAAGCGGTGATGAAGATGAACCCAGGATGGGGTGGTGGCGCTCGGATCTGGTGTCGGAGTTTGGTGGCCAGGACCTCTTTGAGCGGCTCTTGCCCAACTCCTGGCGCTGGGCGGTCCTGCAAGGCGCGCGTGAAGCGGCTCGGCGCCGAGATGAAGTCTCCCGGCAGCGCGATCACAACCCAGATCGGCTGATTTCGCTCTTCAACCTTGGCTTTGATCTCAACGAACGCATCGAAGAGCGCCTGCGAGAGCTTAAAACCGCACACAGCGCCCCCATGGAGGCCTTGCCGGGGCTGAAGGCGTTTTTGGAGGACGATGAGTGGGACCAGGATGTCTTTGTGGACTGGGTCAAGGCGCACGGTGAGGTCAAATCGGAGCGCGCTTTGGCGGGGCGACGCTTGACGGGGACGCCGCCAGAGGCTTTGGATCAGCTCACCAAGCGTCTGGTCGCAGGGCTGGCGCCTTTGGCTGACCAATACCCACTGCCCCACTACCACTCCAGGAACACATGACCGCCCAACCCAGCGAAGAAACCCAGACCCACACGCGCGTGCTCAAGTGCGCGTTGGAGGTCGAAGACTGCCGCGCGTACTGGTCCTTGCCCCTCGACGCAGCGCCCAAAGACGCCACCAAGGCCTTTGAAGAGTACTGGTTTGGCGCCCGAAGCCTGGCCCGCGTCCGGGTCTTGTTGACCAACATGCGCGCCCGCTTTGACACCTACCCCGCCGCGCTGAAGGTCTTGCGGCGCTGGGTGGACATGGCTCCCGATGAGCGGCGGATCATCTGCCATTGGCACATGCAGCTGGCCGACCCGCTCTACAGGCGCTTTACAGGCACGTACTTGGCCGAGCGCCGCGACGAAGGGCGCGCCGAGGTCACCCGCGATCTGGTGGTCGGGTGGGTGGCGGCGCAAGGACAAGGGCGGTGGACCAGCGCCACGAGGCTTCAATTCGCCAGCAAGCTGCTCTCGTCGGCCTTCGCCGCGGGGATCGTCACCGCCAACCGCGACCCCAGGCCGCTGACGGCGCCCAGGACCAGCAACGCCGCCTTGGGTTATCTGGTCTATCTGCTGCGCGAGACCACCTTTGAGGGCACCCTCTTGAGCAACCCCTACATGCGCTCTGTGGGCCTGGACGGCGGCTTTTTGGAGGAGCGCCTGCGGGGCCTGCCCGCGCTCTCTTTCAAGCGCCAAGGCGACCTGGTGGACTTTGGATGGCGACACCACAACCTGGAGGGCTGGGCCGATGGGCGGTGGCCCGCCCAGGATGGACACGGAGGTGCCCGGTGAGCGGACCACTCTTTGAGACCTCGGCGCTGCGCGAGGCCTTCACCGCCTTGCGGCGCGATCTGATTCACGAAGACGGCCCGCGCATCAGCACCATGCGCAATTACCGCTTCGCCATCGTCCAGTATGACCCCAGCGTGGAGTATCGGCTGCGCGGCGAGGTGGAGCGGCTGAGCGCGGACCTGAGCGCCCATGGTTGGGTGGTGCTCTCGGTGGACTTGCAGCAGTTGCTCATGGCGCGGATCCGCGCCCAGGGCGACGACTGGGCGCAGCGCGTGGCCAAGATGGAGGCGCGCATGGCAGGCTTCGACACCCAGCGCGGGCTCAACTACCTCAAGCAAAAGATGACCCCGCTGATCGAAGGCCCAGAGGGCATCGCCGCCGATTGCAGCCGCATCATCCGCGAGCACGCCGAGCGCCACCCCGACAAGATCGACCGCACGTTGGCGTTGATCGGCCGCGCGGGGGCGCTCTACCCCTTCTTTCGCTCTTCGGCGCTGCTCAGGCACCTCGACGGCCGCACCCAGAACGTCCCGGTGGTGCTCCTCTACCCCGGCCAGCGCCACGGCCACAACGGCCTGTCTTTTATGGGGATGCTCCCCGTCGACAACGACTATCGCCCCAGGATTTACCCATGAGCGACGCCAGGTTCATCCGAGACCTCTTTCTTCAGGACGTCACGCGGGACATCCCCCCCGTGGTCTACTTCCACG
>CAKZKQ010000716.1 GCA_937123825.1 uncultured Pseudomonadota bacterium | reverse complement strand
GCCCTTCACCACAACACCCAACAGCAAGTCCACCTGGCCAACGCCACGCACTGGTTCGCGATGGGCATCGGGCTGCTGCCGCAGCGCGGGCTTGACGTGGCAGACCGCAGCGATCTTGCAACTCTGCGGGTGGGTCTGGCCGAAGCACTCAGCCGCCAGAACCAATGGGCCAAAGCACAAGAAAAGCTGACCGAAGCAGCGCGCTTCAACCACCGCAAAGCGCTCTCGGAGCCAACCGCGCTGCGCGCCCTGGAACGCATGGCACACACACAGGCCATGACAGCGCCACCAACGCTGCGCGCAGAAATTGAGGGGCTCTTGCAGACGCTCCATGGCGCCCTCAAGGAACATCAGGATTAAAACTCCCGACTTGATGGAAAAAGTCGGTGACACATCCTCACCCCATGTCTCTTCAAAGCGATTTGGCCACGCGCCCACACATCCAACACCCACACCAAGGCCAAAGAGGAGCCTCAGACATGTCTCATCGATACACTTGCCACACCATGACATTGATGCTCCTGGCGACGTTGACCCAGGGCGGCTGCCAAAGCGCTGGGCCGACGGGGGTCGTCCCCGGACCTGACGCGCCTCAGGAGGACGGGTGCGCCATCATCGTCGACGAGCTGGACAAGCTCCAGGTGGACGTCAGCGCGGGCTTCGACAGCGCCGTGGCGACCTTTGACGCCAACGCTCAGGTCGATCGCCTCAAGAGCATCAAGAGCAACTTCGATGCGATCCAGAACGACTACCAGTTGATGAGCCGCAACTTGTGTCGGGATCAAAAAAGCGGCGCCATCGACTCAGCCAGCTACGCCAGGCACCGCTACTGTTTGGACCAACAGTTTATGGCCATGCGCGCCTTTGACCGCACGCTGAGCCTGGTTGAAAAGTCCAATGACCCCAACCACGTCACCCACCTGCTTGAGAGCAACAACCAATGGTTGGCGTCGCTGCAACAATGCTTTGACAACGCCCGTAACGCGCCGGATGCCTTTGCGGGGCTGACCCGAGGCGTTGAAGCGCACGACACCATCAAGCTCCAACCAGACGGCTGCATGACCAGCAACACAGGCTATGTCATGGGCGGCGCCATGCGACTGGTCTCCAACAACGGCCAGATTCCGCTGACCTGCCAGAAGATCAACCTGGAAGCCGAACTGACCTGCGAGCGCCAAACGCAGCCCGGCGTCTACTCGCCCGTGGCCTCTTGCAACGGAGCAACGCTGCGCCAGGGCGACCGCTTCAAGGTCTCGGTGAGCACCACCCAGGACGCCAACCTCTACTTCTTCCTGTCCAACAGCACCGGACAGTTCCAAATGTTCTTCCCCACCAAAGACACCTCCAACCGCACCCGCGGCGGAGCCCGCTACAAGCTCCCCCAAGACAACCCCAACGACCCCGACCGCGCCTGGCTCTACCTCGATGATGTCACCAACGTCATCGAAAACATCATGATCGTGGCCGCCAGCGCCCCCATCCAGGAGTTGGAAGAACACCGGGACATCAACGACCCAGGTGGCAAAGGCGTCTTTACCCAGAAAGCCCAGGGGATTCGAGGACGGATTGAGCCCATCGCCTCTCGCGGAGGGCGGATTGAGCCCATCGCATCCAGAGGCCGCCGCATCGAGCCCATCGCGTCCAGAGGCCGACGGATTGAGCCCATCGCTTCGCGCGGGGCCGACTACCAGGGCGGCACGATGCTCCTGGCCGCCGAAGACAACAACGTCCAACTCGACTCGCGCATCACCACCGATGGCTTTGACGCCGTCGCCGTCGAGTTCACCATCCAACACAAGTGAGGCTGCGTCATGGTTGATCACAACGCCCTTCATGACCGCGTCCAGTCGGCCTGTCAGGCCGGTCACTACGACGACGCAGCCACCGCCACCATCGGTGGCCTCGGCCCCGAGATTCTGGGCCTGCTGGTCAAGATGACCAAGGACTCTGACGCCGCCTCAGACATCTTCTCCATGTTCTGCGAAGACCTCTGGAAGGGGCTGCCCAGGTTCCGCTGGGAGGCCAGCCTGAAGAACTGGTCCTATCGGCTGGCCATCAACGCCCACAGGCGCTACCTGCGCGATCCGCTGCGGCGCAAGGGCCAGCGCCTCCAGACCGGCGAGGCCGACCAGTGGCCCGACAAGGCCCGCACCGTCACGCGCAACTACATGCGCACCACGATCAAAGACCGCTTTAGTTCACTGCGACAACACCTGACCCCACAGGAGCAGGCCCTGATGAGCCTGCGCCTGGATCGGGGCATGGAGTGGAACGAGATCGCGCTGATCATGATCGAAGACGACGACCCCAGCCGCGATGACATCCTCAAGGAAGCCAAAAAGCAGCGCATGCGCTTTAGTCGCCTGAAGCAAAAGCTGACCGAGTTGGCCCGAAAGGAAGGGTTGTTGGATTCCACAGACTGATCCAAGCCCCAGGCGACGACGCATCGCTCCTCCCACCATGCTCAGACAGAACCTAGACAAAACGCTCAACGACAAGAGTGGATGGATACAATGAAGAGTTGGTTGATGTTCGCAGGCCTTGTTCTGGCCACCTTTGGGGCGGTGTCATGCGCACCAGAGACGCAGGACGACGCGCCGCAGCTTGATTTGGCCGGGCAGGTCCTGCTTGAAAACGAAGAAGCACACCAAAACATCAACGTGCACGCCGCGTTTGACACCGGGGGCCTGGTTGGACAGACCCAAACGGACTCCGAAGGGCGCTTCATCTTCCGCAATGTGCCCCGGCGCACCTTTCGGTTGACCTTCTCAAAGCCCGGCTTTGACACTCAGACGGACATCATCGCCCGTTTTTCTGGCGACAACGCGGTCATCAACGACGGAGAGCCCGTCACGCTGCGCCCGGATCGCAGCGCATCCCTCCAGGGACAGCTCCAAAGCCCCCTCGACATCGACTTCAGCGCCCAATCGTCGATCTCTTTGACCGGAAACGGCCCCGAAGTCACCATCACCCCCAACGCCGACGGCAGCTTTGAGCAAATCGACCTGCGCCCGGGCGCCTACACCATGCGCGTCACCGCCCAGGGACACCTGCCCTTCTTCCAGGGCATCGAATTGACCACCGATTCAGCCCTCCAACTGCCCCAACCCATCGCCCTGATCCCGCAGTCGCAGGATGTCGAACGGCGAGTGACCCTCTCGGGGCGCGTGGATCTGCTTGATACCGATGATGACAGCGGCGCCATTGTGCGGATTCAGGTCGGAGACGGCTTGATTTCGACCGAAATCACCGACACGGACGGCCGCTTTGCGGTCCAAACCTCCAGGTTGAACCACACAATCTCCATTTCCAAGGCCGGATACAGCCTCCGGGAGGGTTTGCCGCCGCAAATTGAGGTCCAGTGGGTCGAAGACGAGGGCGAAGAGGACCGGGGGCGCTTTGTGTTTGACGGCCAGCGCCTTGAAGAAGCCACGTTTGGCATGGTCTCAGCCCCCACCGCCACCTTGAGCGGCACATTGACCAGCACTCTGGGGCCTCTGGACGACTGGCCGCAGCGCGCATCGGTGATTGTGGCCCAGGAAAACGACCCTTTTGCCCGCATCGCCACGGTCAGCAACGCCGAAGATGGGCAGGGACGCTTTCAAATCACCGCGCTGGCCCCCGGCAGCTACACATTGACCGTCCAAGCCGACGGTCACCAACGCGTCACAGACACCATCGACGTCCAACTGCCCGCCACAGAGCTTGAAACCATCGCGCTGACCGCCCAGAGCGCCCGTTTCAGCGCCCAAATCATCAACGCGGCCACCGACCAACCCCTCTCGGGGGCCTTGATCACCGCGCGGCGCGGCGAAGTGCAGGTTCAAGCGGGGCTCAGCGACGCCGAAGGCACCTTTTCGCTGGCCCTCACCCCCGAACGGCACACGCTGGACTTCTTCAAAGACGGCTTTGAGGCCCATCCGCCCGTCACGCTGGACTGGAACGGCCAAAACTTCGACGTCGACAGCCCCGTCGAGGGCGAACCGCCCTTTGCCATGGTCCCCACACCGACCGCAGGGCTCAACGGCCTGGTCCAAAGCGCCCAGGGCGGACGCAACGATTGGCCCAACATCGCCTTCGCCACCCTCAACGATGGCCAGGAGACCCGCATCTCGCCGGTCTTCAACGCCGACCAGGGCCGAGGACAGTTTCAATTTGTCGCCATCCCCCCCGGAAGCCACACCCTCTCCGTCTCGGCGCAGGGCCACGACCTCTTCACCGCCCAAATCAACCTCTCCCCCGGCGCCAACACACTCCAAGACGTCCTGAACCAAACCATCATCGAGCTTACCGTCCCCGACAACGACCAGCTCGCCTCGATGACCGGCCTCGTCCGTCTCCAGGGCGAAGACCCCCAGGACGGCAACCACGGCGGCGTCACCATCACCGCCCTGGTCGAAAACAACGCCATCGACGACATCACCACCGCCCGCAGCGGCGCTTTCACATTCACCGTCGCGCGCCAAAACCACCGCCTCGTCCTGGCGGCACCGGGCTTCATTGAGCGCAACGTCGAGGTCGTCTGGGATGAAATTGATGAGCGCTTCGAGACCCAGGGTCAGCCCCTGGAGACCTTTCCCCTGATTCTGAGCGCCGACCCCCAACGCGACCGAGACATCGACGGCGTCATCGACGCCCTGGACAACTGCCAGGAAGACTTCAACCCAAACCAGCGCGACATCGACGGCGACACGCTGGGCGATGCCTGCGATCCGGACATCGACGGCGACGGCTTCACCAACGGCCAGGACAACTGCCCGCTTGGCCCCAACCCCATGCAGGAAGACACCCTGGGGCTGGGCATCGGCACCGCCTGCAACCAAGGCACCCTGGCACGCCCGGTCGAGGTCGGCTGCGGCGTCACCAACCACGCCATGGACACCCGCGCGCGACCCGACGTCAAGAGCGGCCGCTGCGGCGGCTTTGACAGCGGCGAGGTGGTCTACAACCTGAACATTGGCCAGGACGAGGGGTGGCAGGTGCAAGTCTCAGCGCGCCACTCCGTGGTGATCTATGTGCTGGACAGCCTGGGCAACGAGCTTTTGTGCGAGATCAACAACACGCTCGATCTCAGCGACCTGCCCAGCGGCCAATACCAAATCGTCGTCGACGGACTCCAAGGCTCAGAGTCCGAAGGCCCCGTACAAGTTTCCATCGGCACGCCAGGCGTCTGCTTTCCTAATTTCAGCAACGACATCCAAGAGGGCGTCATATTTCTCGCGTCCGCCCCCTATCAAGTCGAACTGGCAGACATGGATGCAGATGGCTCACTCGACATCGTGGCGATGCTCAGGGAGCAAGATTGTGTCCAATATGCCAGGGGCTTTGGAAACGGCGACTTTGACGCTCAACAAAACGCTCCGTGCATCGATGTTGGTCATAAACCTTCCAATATGGCCATTGGAGACATCAACAACGACGGTTTGCTGGACATCGTCACCACGTCCGTCTTTGGCACAGGGCTCAGCATCCTGCGTGCCAATAGCCCAGGTGTGTTCTTCCCATATGAAATCGTTGACCTGGGAGACAGTACCAACGGCATCCTTATCGACGACTTCAACCAAGACGACATCACGGACATACTTGTGACCCAACCACGCTCCAACCAACTGAGTGTGCTGATTGGTATTGGGGAAGGCGCTTTTGCCCCCGCTGCACAGTTTGATACGCACAATAATCCAGCCCAACTTTACCAAGGTGACTTCAATAGAGACGGCCAAGTCGACCTTGCCATCGAGCATCTCGGTGCCGTCAGTGTCATGCTCGCCTCGGGCCCAGGAACCTTTGCAGCCCCCAGCGTCTACAATACAGGGGCCTTATTTCAAGGCATGGACATTGGAGATATCAACAATGACGGCCTGCTGGACATCGCCACCGCCAACAGCAACAGCGGCGACGTCAGCGTCCTTATCGCCACCGGTGATGGCGGCTTTGAAGACGCACAACGCATCCTCAGGCAGCGCCAACCCTCCGGCATCTACCTAGATGACATCAACGGCGACCAACGCACTGACATCCTGGTGCTGCCATTTCGGGACGCCTCCCTACTCATCGCCTTTGGCACAGGCGCTGGCGCTTTTTCCTACAATTTCGAAACCACTGCCCAAAATGGCGGAGCCATCGATCTCGCCGTTGGAGACATAGACAACGATGGCGATAAGGACCTAGTGCTGGCCAATCCAAACCTTGGTTTCTTGGATAAAGTCACCAATGAACAAAGTGGCTTCTTTGGCGCCGCCCTGAACACCAACACCCGAAGCAACCCCACGAGCCTCCATGCGGGTGACTTCAATGGCGACGGCTACGCAGACCTCTTCATTGCACACCAACTCGACCCCTTTGTGGAGGTTTTCCATGGCGATGGACGCGGTGAACTCAGCAGCGCTCAGCAACTCGAAACAGGACTATTCTTCCCCGACACAGCCCCCGGCGACTTCAACAGCGATGGACTGACGGACCTGGTCCTCTACTCTGGCATCGCCAACTCACTGACCTTCCTTTATGGACAACCAAACGGCACCTTTACCATCCAACCCAACCCCGTCAGCATCCAAAATACAGCCTTTGGGCCCAACCCAATGGCCACCGGCGACTTTGACAGCGATGGCCTGACCGATGTCGCCATCGCCCACAACAATGGCGGTCTCACACTTTGGCTCGCTGGCCCTCAGATTCAACTTCAACTGCCCAACGCCGTCACCAGCCCCGGAGCCCTGCTCGCACATGACTTTGATGACGATAACGACCTCGATCTGGTGGTCATTGACCAAATCCAACACACCATGACGCTGCACGAGGGCAACGGCCAAGGTCAGTTCACCCCCCAACCCACCATCTCAACCGTCAACCCGGACTTGCTTGAGTCCCCAACCTCAACCCAAACAGATGCTGTGGTCGGAGACTTCAACGGAGACGGCAAGAGCGACATCGCCTTGATCCGCAAAGAAGAAGCTGAGTTGGTCATTGTGCGGCAACACGAAGAGGGCATCTTCTGCCCAACACTTCCCATGGACATTCCCACAGATCCCGACAGCATCGTTCTGGCCGAGCTCAATGGCGATCGCGCCATCGATATCCTCACGCTCCACCAAGACAATTTTCGCCAAACCAGCCGCATCGTGGGCCATATCAACAAAGAAGCCCTAAAACCTGAAAGACCACCCGTTGCGTGCGACGCCCCAACCCGCTTTGACTTTGACGTTCAGGTCAACATCAACGACCTCAACAGGCCCAATGACGCTGCCATTGCAGACTTCAACAATGACGGCCAAAACGACATCATCACCGTCACCCAAGACAACTTGGCCAGTCTCTACCTTGGTCGCCGTCCCCACACCCAAGGTACCCAACCCATCACCCAAACGCTGCCCCCCTGCCCTCCCCAAGATCCCGTCGCCGCCAATGAAGCCGACGATGAAAACGACCAATACCAAGTGGCCCCTGCGACCCCTTGCAGCGTCACTCGCCTGGAGTTCACCAACGCACCCAACACCACAGCCGCCCTGACGCTGAGCGCCCCCCACGGCTTTAAACAAACCTTCTCTTCGCCCCAAAACGACACAGACTGGCGGCCCGAGACCCTCAACCCACTGGCGCGCTTTGAAAACGCCCCCGCCAACGGCACCTGGACGCTCTTGTCCGATGCGCCGCTGAACAACCCCCCGACGCTGCTCATCAACCGCTTCCCCCAAGACCCGTTCACCTCTGACCAACCAGCCTCGGCGTGCACCAACACCCCAGACCACGGCACAGACCCCGAGTCGCTTTGCGTGCTCGGCCCCGAGTTGAGTGACATTGTTCTTGGTGAAGACGGCGACGACCGCGATGAAGACGCCTTTTTGCTCCAGGGCGACATCGACGGGGCCTTCTTCCAGTCGCAGACCATCACGGTGTCGCTCGACACCGACCCCGAGGCAGAGATTGTGTTGGAGTTGAGGGCGCTGCGGGCCAGAGGGGCGCTGGCCACCGCCGTGGAGGTCGATCCAGGGCTTTGGGCCCTGTCCTTTACCGTCCCAGCCCAGTACAACCTG
>CAKZKQ010000715.1 GCA_937123825.1 uncultured Pseudomonadota bacterium | reverse complement strand
CTGGGCCATGGAAACGCTGGACACCCTTGAGCCGGTCTGAACACTCCAGACCGAGTACCGTTTAAAACGAGCCTTGCTTGGAGCGAGACTCGGTCTAGACCCAAGGACCGCGCCGATGACTCTCTCCCCCTCAACCCCAGTGACGAGGCTTTAGAGAATCATCTGCAATGGCCCCTAAAGCGCTTAAGTTCTGTGCGCGTCCAGTGCCCACCTCCACTAAGGGACCGCGATCCCATGGTCAACACCAACATTCACCCCAGCGCAGGGCCCTTTGTGGGCCGTCAAACCCCACTCCAGACCCTGCACCACGCCTTCACGCAAGGCTTACACACCGCGGTCATCGGCCCTCCAGGCGTCGGCAAGACCCGCTTGGCCTCTGAGGCAGCGCTTCAAATCCTCAGCGGCGGCGACCTGCCTGCAGGGGTGTGGTGTGTGGATCTGCGGGGCATTGAAACCGCAGCGATGTGCATCGACCGGCTGCTGAGCACCCCTGGACTCAACGCCGTCGGCGCAAACACGTTGGAAGACATGCTGGCCCCGCTGGGCGCAGGGCTGCTGCTCCTCGATGGCTGTGACAATCTGATTCCAGAAGCACACACAGCCCTGGACGCAGCACGACAACACGCCCCAGAGATGCGCTGGTGGCTCACCTCTCAAACAGCGCCTCCCGGCACAGATTGGACCCTCCTGAGCCTCAAAGGCCTCACCCCTCCCAAGAGCACCGACACCCCCGAGACGGTGGCAAAAAACAATGCCGTCGCATTGATGACATCGCTGGTGGCCTGGCGCAGAGGTTATTTTGACCCGACCCCGCAAGATTTGGAGGCTCTGGCCTCTCTGGCCCGCGACTTTGATGGGCTGCCACTGGCGCTGATCCTGGCCGCAGGCCGGATGACGCTCTTGCCCCCCGCCGAAGTGCACCGCCGAGCCAGGCAAGACCTGGGATTCTTGCATCAAGACGCCGCCAACGCCTCGATCAACCTGGCCCAACTCCTGGAACAAGCCCACAGCCGCCTGACCCCATCGCAGCAAGAGGCCTGGGCGCTGTGCGCCACCTTCCAGGGCGGCTTTGAGGTCAGCGCCGCAGAGGCCATGTCTCCCGACCGCCCCGGCCTTCTTGAAGATCTCGAAGCACTCGAACGGCGCTTCTGGCTGACCCTCTCCCCTCACGAGCGCCCCGTCAGACTCCACCTATCGCGCTCCATGCAAGCCTTTGGCAGACAAAAGCTCATAAAAAGCGGTCGATGGGAGGACTGTACCCAACGACATTGGGCCCATTACGCACAATTGGGCTTTGAGAACGGCGTCCAAGGTTCCCGCAACGCCCAAGCACTGGCTTGGCTGCAGCGGGAAAAAGACAACATCCAGGTCGCTCTGGAGCGAATCTCTGCGCTGCCAGACCCGCTCTCATCCCTGCGCATTGACGCCCTCCTCAAGCTGACTCTGGGCTTGCTGACGCTGCAAAAACGCCACGGCATCAAGGTCCTGCCCAAAGACTGGTTGGACAGCCTCATCGCCCGGACCAAACTCAGCAGCGGCCCCAGCAAACGCCCCTGGGCCTACATCCTGCTCAATCAGGCCATCGCGCGCCGCGCGCAAGGCGACAAAGACGGCTTCATACACTTCAACCAGGAGGGCCTGAATGCGGCCGCCGAGCTTGAGGACGACTTCCTCAAAGCCGCCCTCTGGAACAGCCGAGCGGTCTTCTTCTACCAAAGCGACAAGAGCGACAAAGCCGCCCTCGCCTATGAACAAACCCTGCACCACTTAAAAGCCCCCGAGCTGGCCTTCAGCCGCGCCCGCGTCATGCTCAACCTCAGCGCCCTGGATCTGCGCCTTGGCCGCTCTTCCAAAGCCATCGAACGCCTCGAAGTCGCCGCCCCCATCTTCAAAACCCACGACGCTCTGCCCTCGCTGGCAAGGGCGTACATCAACCGGGCCCTGGCCCTCCAGGCCCAGGGCGACAGCCGCCGGGCGCTGACCACCATCATCGAGGCTCAAAACATCCCCCAAAACCCGCCCAACCCGGCGCTGGAAGCCCAAATCACCCAAATCCACCTGGACATCCTGTCCAACTGGCCGCTCCACGATCGCCCATCGCTGGCCGACATCGAACGCGCCCACCAGCGGGCGCTGGCCGCATCCATCGAACACGACAACCCCCAACAGCGCGCCTGGGTCACGCTCAATCTGGCCAAGGCCCTCATGAACCACGACCGCCACGCCAAAGCGCTGGACCAACTGGAGGCCATCCCCACACAAACGCTGGAATCCGAAGTGGCGCTGGCCCTCAACGTGCGTCAATTCAAGGGCCGCTGCCACTGGTTTGGCGGTCGCCACCAGGAGGCCGCCGATGAGCTGCGCCGCAGCACCAACCAGGCCCTCCAAACCGAATCCTGGTATCTGGCGACCACCAGCCTTGCGTTTGAGCTTGGCGTGGCGGCCAAAACCTCAGACACCGAGCGCTTTGACTGGCTTCAGCGCCAAATCCCCTTGCTGCGCCAGCGCCTCGACACCCCCATCAACACCGCCTACCTCGACGCCAGCCAGGCGGCCATCTCCTTGACCCAACACCACCGACTCCTGGCCGCCGATGAATCATCCAAAGCCCAAGCCGCGCTCCAAGAGGCCCTGGGGCTGCTCCAAACCCTGATCTTGTCCCCTTTGAACGCGCTCCTCATCCCCGGCAGCATCATGGAGCCGCTGACCACACACATCATCCAAGCGCTCTCGCCGGCCCAACACGCGGCGCTCTGGGCCAAGGGGCTCGACCCACACCGTCAGCGCCTTGTGGTCGACCGACGCGGGCTGGGTTTCCGCGTTCCAGGGGAAGCATGGAAGGATTTGACGGAAAACCCCGTCCAGGTCCGCTTGCTGGCGTTGCTTTGTGACCACCCCGAGGGCCTCTCCGTCGCCGACCTGCTCGAAGGACTCTACCCGGACGAAAAACTCATCCACGACGCCGGGGTCAACCGCATCCACAAGACCCTCTCCATGCTGCGCCGCGCGGGGCTGCGCCCCCACATCCAGCGCCAAAACGGCCTCTATACGCTGGGTTCAGACCCGCTGCTCATTCCCCCGAGCGCTGACGAACTCAACGGCGAGTAAGAGCAAGTAAGAGGCAGTAAGCCGCGGCGAGTGTTAGCTTCCTGATCGACCCGAAAAACATTGATGAGACTGTGCTTTAGAGGCCACCGGTGCGCCTTCAAGGTCCCACTGCGCCCGCTCCTCCACGCCCTCATCGTCAGCACCCACGAGGTGGATCATGAAGATTTCTCCACATTACGCAGCGCTCTACGGTGCGTTGATTGTTGCCCTCAGCCTGGGGTGCCTGCCGTGGTGCGGCTCTGAAGGAGAGCTTGAGGTCCTTTGCAACGGTCCTGCCGATACGGAGTTGGCGTGGCTCAAGAAGAAAAATGCCTGCATGGAACACTGCGAAGAGCACGAAAACGGGCCATCTTGTCTGCGCCTGGGCCAGATGCTCATCAATGACGACCCGACTTCTTTGCACAAGCCCAGGCTGACCTACGCCAACGTCACCAAAGCATCGTACGTCTTTTCCCGGGCGTGTCAGTACAAGACCCCGGGGGCCTGCGCTCATGTTGAAGAGATCGCCTACTTTGCGCCCCGCATGCTGGAGCAGCGCCTTGGGAGCGACGATCGCTTCAGCCAGTACTCATACAACAGATTCCCGGGGGCCCGTGACTCGGAGAAAACCGCACAAAAGGTCCGCCGCAGGGCCAAACGGCTGTGCAAAGCCAAAAAGAGCCGACTGGACCGCTTTCCCTGTGCTTTGGAAGATTTCATTGAGATGACGCACGGGGAGGCATCGCTCGACAGCAAAAAATCGCGCAAGGCCGCCCTCAAGATCGCCAAACTCAAGCGCCAGGACCAGGGCCGCTACAACCTCTCGCGGTACATGGACGCGTTTGCCGACAGCAGGGGCTACCGGGGCGGCAAAAAAGACACTGAAAAGCTCATCGCCCTGTGCAACAGCCACACCCTCTACAGTTCCAACGCTTGCACCTGGGCAGGCATCAAAGCCCAGGACGAGGCGGACCAATCGCTCTACCTCGAAATGGCCTGCAAAGACAGCCTGCTGCCCAACAGAAGCGCTTGCCACATCGGCCTGGAATACCACTTGGACCCGGACTTCAGGGCCTACACCTGCCTCTACTCCAAGCTCTTCCCCAAAGAGGACAAATCCTACGGCATCTACTGCGACGACTGACGCACACAAAGGGCCGACAGTTCACAACACCGGGCGCCTTCAAGCGCCTCAAACCATCTCAGACCCTTTTGCTTGCAAACTCATCCCATCACCCCAGCCAAGGAGTGAGACCATGAACCCCCACATCAGCCGCGTTGCACTGCCCTTGATTCTCTGCGCAGCCGCCTGCACCCCCGTCCCATCGCCTCCTGAGCACACCCCCAGCCCACAGGCCATCGGGCAGGCCGCCCAGGGAGACGACGGCCCCGATACCGGCCCTGGAGACCCGCTGCCGCCAGCCGAAACCGCCGGGGTACCACTTCCGCCGCGCAACGTCCTGCCCATCGTCCAAGACGGCACCACTGACCAGCCCATCACCATCAACATCCCGTACCTTCAATCCGACCCTGGACAGGGCAACGGGGACGACCGCTGGGTCATTTGCGACAGCCAGGGCACCCAAAGCCAGCCCAACTCTCTCATCGAACAAACCATCGGAGACATGCTCTCGCGCAACACCATCACCTTTGATGACAGAGACACCTTCCCAAACCTCGACGTCCAACAGCTCACCTGGGGCCCCCACACAGGCCCGTGCGACCTCAACCGCCAACGCGCCGTCTTCCTCATCGAGGCCCCCATACAGAACCCCGCCGACCAGACCGAGATCGAGGCGCTCCTGGCCCATTACGGACTCCCAGCGTCCTGGATTGACCTCTGGCGCTCATACGCACCGTCCGCCAAACAGGGCTATGTCCTGACCGGCGACCCAAACAACATCGCCATCATCAGCCCCACCCGAGAAGGCGTCCTCTACGGCGTCATCGACCTGCTCAAAGACCAGGCGCCCCCAACCCAGACCTTCACCTGGGAAGCCCGCTCCGTCCTGCGCTATCCCGACATCGCACATCGTCTGGTCCATGCCGTTGAAAACGACTCAAAAGCCCCATCAAAACTGCAAAACCTCTTCACCATCAACGCATTGCTGGACCAGACAAATGGCCTGAATGCGCTCAAAAATGCAGCCCAAACCACCAACATCCAGCCCTTTGAGATGGTCCAACAAACACTGGACGCTTTTGTGTGGAACAAAGGGACGCTCTGGTACCAGTCAGGGTATGGATTGGCCAAACTGCGCCAATACTGCACTTATGCAGACCCCTCATTGTGCGACAGGTACACCGAAAACTATCTGGATCTTGTTCAATATATGGGTCAACGCGGTGTATCGACGGTCCCAGGTCACATCCACCTTTCTCACCCACTGCAACATCAAGAGGGGCTGGGAGTTTTTGATATTGGCATTCATTTCATCAATGACCCAGGTGGCGAAAATCACTCAAAAGCCCTGCCCGCTTCACACAAAATGTTTGCGTCAAATCCGTCGCACGCCAGATACGAGACCATCGAGGTCGAATACGATGACGGTGGGACCACAACAACAGCCACGTACCTCAATGCCCCCATCGACCTATCGCCACAAGCCATAGAAGGCAGCGACAATCTCACCTTGCTGGCAAACAATTACAGCGAACACCCCCTCAAACACGCGGTCAGTGGACACGACCCATCCAACTACGACGTCCGAGGCCTGCGCCCCGAGGCCCTCTACGCGCTGGTCACAAAGCCCGCGTCAAACTCGCTGGCTTACAGCGTGGCGTTGAGAACCTCGCATGAAGAAACGCCTCAATGGGGACCAAACGATGCTGTTGACGGCATGGAAGCTGGGCTGATCAAGCATGCCACTGGGGTTCAAATTGCGTTGTTTCGTGCCCCCCCGATATCCCATTGGGACGTAGGCCAACAACCGGATCTCTTCTTTTCCCACACCAACAGCACCAACCTGGACATTGAACTGGAGCTCTACGAACTCGATGGCCTCTTTCTCAACGTCCGGGAGTACAAAGTGGGCTCGCTGCCCAGCGTCAACCCCGCCAACAACACCGCACAAATCCCCCCGCTGACAAACCGGGTCACGCAAACCACCACCGTTGCCTCGGATGCCCCGTACAACATCCCCAACTACCCTCAGGCAGACATCACAGGACCACCTGGTGGTGGGTCCACCGTCACCTACGCAGCCATGCTCATGTGGGGTTCACCCAGCACCGACCCCAAACCGCTCAACAGCTACGATGAAGCGTGGTGGAAAACCCACGGGGGCGATGGCGGTGTCAACGTCGGCTTTGGAGAGCACATCCACCGCCTCAACGAGCTGATGAAGGCAGAGCAGGCAAGGGGAACCGGTTATTTGGCGCCTTATGTCGGCGCCCTCAACCCCAGCGAAGTCAAGGCCAACAACAGCGGAGGAGGCTTCCCGCTGGGCACCAAGGTCCCTCAACAGGAGCGCTTTGACGCTCAAATTTGCCGCTTTGATCGCGTCATCAACGGCCACCAGGGAGCCAATCCGCCCATTGGACGCTCGGGATTCGATGCCTATAAAAGCACAGACGCGTTCCAAACATCGTGCACCTCCATGGACGCTTTCGACTACTGCAATTGCCTCACCCCATACACGCCAAGCACAGGGCGGCGGCGCCTGCTGCTCATCGTCGACAACCTCTTGCACGCACACAATGCCCACCCCGAATATCAAATTCGCTACGGCGGTGACTTGCACGACTGGCTGCACACCGACAACATGCCTTTGGACATGCTGGCAGCGGTCTGGTGGTACAACGACCATCCAGAGCTGATGTGGCTTGCTGAACAACAGCTCATGCAAGCGCTGTGGTTGTGGTCGGGTTATGTCGGGGACGACATCATTGCGGGGCTTGGCGCCGATGAACAACTCTGGGCCAGATCCACCTCAAGCCAACAAAGCGCACGCAACACCGCGCGCACCGTTGTGGGACACCCACAAGAGAACGTCTTTGGCTTTGGCTCGACCTCGTGGAACCATCAAAACACAGGCGCCAGCGCCTGGCTGCCCATCATCGACTACTACGACATGGCCGGCGCTTGTGCCTGGGACACCCACTGGACCGTGGCCGACATCCTGACCGAAGACCCAAACAGCGGGTGCTACACAACGCTCGACCAATGGTCGCAAAGCGAGCCCCACAAAGCCCCCTACGCCATCACCCAACCAGGCGCCCATTCATCCAATGCCAACGGCACCGCTTGGGGAACCCCCAAAGCGCACATACTGAGCGATTCATCGGATGGGATCCCCTGCACATCGGACCACCACACGGTGCGCTGGAGGCTCGATCCAATTGACGCCGACACTGTGCGTGTCCGTTTCAAAGCCACCCACCAATCCGGGGCAGCCCAAACCCCCACCAACCTCACGGTCACGCTCTCTGACACCAGCGGCAACACGATCAGCGCCCCGGTCATCGGACTACCCTACGCTCCCAAAACCAACAGCGGCTTCACCAAAACCAACAACGCGTTTGCCGCCGACCTGGACACCACAAGCCTGTCCAAAACCCAACCGCTGACCATTGCGATTTCGGTGCCCACACCCACCCATGGCATTTATGATCCCGCCACCGACACAATCATCCAGGAGAACATCGCAAGAGGCACCATCATCGATTCGGTGGTTGTGATGGCCAAACGCCCCACCACCACCCCTGGATATGGTCCAGGGTCAACCCTCGACTGGTTCCCCAGAGCAGACAAAGCGCTGGCGGATTTGTGTCGGTCCGATGCCCTTTCAGACACCGAAATGGGACCGAGCATCCCATAAACCTCGGCATCCAGTCTGCCGCAACCCCTTCTGAGCATCCAAACGCCGCGCTGCGGCCCTTTGAGACCGTCGCGCAGCCAGAACCCAGACTCTGTCCGACCATTGGAACCAGGCTTCGGCAAGTTCGGCACCACCGTGCCGTCGGGCGACGGGACAATGATCAGACACAACCACACCAACGGGCGCCCGTGTGCCTTGTCCGCGACCCTTGCGCCTTGGTGAAGACACACCACAGCGCCCACAACACATGGAACTGACCATGACATTCAATCCGCAGCGCCCCCACGGGCGTCCAAAGACAACCCAAACACCATGTCCACTGCAACCAAACCCCCAACCGTCATCGCCATCACGAGGACGGACCCAAACCATGCCCCCAGCGCTTCCCCTGGGCATCCTCTTGTCAGCGCTGCTCCTGGCACAAAGCTGCGCGCCGCCTCCCGAGCCCTCCAACGACGCCAACATACCGCAGGCCGCCGTCCAACAAGCCACCACCTCAAGCGTCTATCCGCCAAAATGCACGGCGACCACCTCAACATCCTGCGGCGCCACCACGGCCTCTTTTGGAGAAAAGACCCTCGACGACACCTGGGAGCTGCACCACACCGCTTCTGCCACCACTCTGGCCAGCCTCTTTGCCGACCAGCGCCTCTTGCCCGGCAAATGCGACGAGGTCCCGCTCAGCGGCAACCTCTGCGACAACAACCCCTTTGACTCCAGCAGCCTCAACCTGCTTGTCAGCACCTTCTTTTCAAACCCTGTGCGCGCCGTGAAGCGCCTCAACAATGACGCGCTGGTCCTGATGGACTTTGATGACCTGCAGTCAAAAGCGCTGAGCCAGTTGCGCACTGCCCCCTTTGATATGAGCGCCGATGAGCAGGAATATATGGCGGTCGACGACCAGGCCTATTACACCACCCACATCACCTCAAACCAGGGCGCATCGGTCATCGTGATTGTGGGCTCCAGGCGAGGTCTGCAATACGGGCTGATGGATTTTCTGGGCCACAGCACCTGGGACAAGACCGACGAAGAGTTGGTCTGGGGCAAAAACCGGGGCGGCGGTGTGCGTGTCTTCAACCACCCCGACGTCCACACCCGCATTTCCCACCAAAGTCTGATTGAGTTCACGCTCTTTGCGCCGTGCGACGCCATGTCCGCAAGCCCCGACGTCACCACCGCCGCCGAACTGGAGGACTGCATCGAAGACCTGCCGGCAATCAGCGCCGCCTACTTCACCGAGCTGCTCTCGGGCAAGTTCACTCACGTCCTTGGCAAAGCGGGCCAGTACAACAACCCCACCCCCGTCCACAACCCCGTGGCAGAGACCGCCTACCGCTGGATGGTCGACTTCCTCGACCAGCGCAACGTCAAAGTCATCCCCTCCATCGCCGCCATGCGCCCCACGGGAGGACGCGCCCTTCAAGGCCCCTTCTGGGACCCCACTGTAGCGGGGACGGAGCTTGAGCCACGGGGTCAAAGCGGCAACACCGCTTACAGCGAAGGCCTCCCCATGCAGGCCACCCTCTACGGCACCTGCACCAACCCCAGCCAAACCCCAGAGACATGCACTGCAGACGTCGAGTATCAGGCCGACTCAACCGACTTTGATTCGGTCATCAAAGGCCACACGCTGGGTGAAAATCAACCGACAACCGCCTGGAAAGACGTCAGGGTGGGCCAAAGCACCATCGGCCATGTGCTGTGCGGTCGAGATCACAAACTTGATAGCCGATGCAACGACGACACCACCGGTCGGCATTGGGCTCAAACCACCACGGTTGGAAAGGTCTGCTTCAACAAAGGCGATGGCAGCCTTCCCCCAAACACTCCCAATGACTGGCTGACCATCCCGCTGGTATCAGACCAAAAAGATGCTGCCGTGGGCGAAACAAGACAGTGGGAACCCGGAGAGCATCTGCTGCTCAGAGCCAAAATCTCCCCATCCAGCATGGGAGCGGTCTATGTTGGTACACACCTCAAAGCCTGGACGCAGTCCGACCGAGATGACAGTCGAGAGCTTGGCCCATTCACTCAGGAATTCACCACCAACGGCTGGCTCAATCATGTATTCAAAATTCCTGAACTCGACCCTGTGTCATTTGGACCTGACGGCGTCATCATTCCCACAGGCACATCCCTCCAATTGCCAAACAGCTTTTACGTACAAATCAGCGCCATCTGGGACACAGAGCGCAACCTCTACTCGGATGAATTTTGCATTGAAGACGTCGAGATCATCCGCCTTGGACCTCGACTCCCTGCCGTCAGGCGAAACCCTGACTACCCCATCACCATCGGCAGCGCCACAGGGAGCCTCTCGACCATCCCCACCACCGTCATCACCAGTACCAAGTGGCGCAGCCCCATTGACCCATCCACAGGCGAAGTCATCGACGCCACACTGAACTCTGCCAGTGACACCATCACCGTCAGTGGCGCAGCACCAAGCATCATCGATGTGTCCTATACCTCAGAACTGGCCTATCACTCCGGACCTGAGGCGCTGACGGTCGGCAATGCCATGCACTACATCCCCAATGACTTGCCCATCTGGAAAGACGACGCCGAGGGCATCAACGACGTCATGGGCATGTTGAGTTTGCCCAGACCAGACTTCGTGATGCTCCATGGTTCGGACGAACTGCGTGGTATTGGGCGAGAAAAGCCTGCTGGAGACTGGCTCACCGACCGGATCACTCTGGTCGACGGTGACATTGAGCCCTACCTGCCACGAACCACATCCAGAAGACTCCTCTGGGGAGACCAGTTTTCACGTTTCTGGCCCCATACCAACGAACCCAACGGTGGATACATCTATGGACACCAAACCGGCAGCCCATGGCCTGCCCGCCGCACGCTCCCATCAGGAACAACCCTTGTCGCATGGCACTACGAAGACGTGGTGTGCAAATCGGGAAAAGAACACGGCCTCGGCTTCACCCACCTGGACTTGCAGGACCTGACGGGCGCATTGAGCCAAAAAGACCAGGACCCACCGTACTCAGGAAAACCCAGAACAGAGGTCATCGGTGCAGGGTGGCGCAACCCCGATAATTTCAGAACGTGGGCAGCCATGGCTGCTCACCGCAGTGACAAAACCCCCGACAGCGATTACTGGGAACCTTCTGTCCCTGGGCTGATAGGTCTGATGGGTGTCGAGTGGGGCACCGATGAGCCTGCACCGTGCAGGTTTGCTGACAGACCCATGGCCAGCAACGCCATGTGGAACGCAGAACTGGAACTGCTCGACATCTGGCACATCTCGGGCCAGCTCAACCCCATACCCACCGCTGCAGCCACCTTCCCTTTTGAAGAAGATCTGGCAGGCGCCCTGACCGATATTGTCGAGCCTTGGAGCGCAGGTCCTCATCCACTGGTAGACTTCCGCACCTGGGATGCCGTCGGTGAAGGCAGGTTGGGCAGCAATGTCCCCAACGCCCAGCTCTTTCTTCGCATGGAACCCGGCGGTGTTTGGACCTCTCCACAAGTGCCACTGCGCGAACGCTTTGGCACAGGCATCTACCCCGACAAAGTCTATTTTCACATGTCCAACCGAGCCTGGTCAGACGACACAGAAGTGGTACCAACTGGCATCAATTACCAAGTCACCATGACCGAATTTGACAGTTCCAGCGTCAACATCGCCGTCACCACCACACCCCTCATTTCATCCACCGACTGGGAGCACACCATGCACCCCTTCACCATCACCAACCCCAGCACTCGCCATGTCGAGTTCACCGTTGCGGTCGTATCGGCCTCAACCAGCACCGACGCCATGCACTTTGACACCCCTGCGGTCTTCCAAAGTCGCCCCACCGCCAACTACCCCATCCCTGCCCCATAGCTTCACCACCCGCCAAAACGCACACCAATGCGAAGGTGGCCCTTTGGGGCCGCCGAGTAAGATGTCATGCAGTGTGGTGGGGTAAATGAATGCAGAGAAGAAGAAAACCTGCCGCAAGGCCGCCGTCAACGCAGACAGCAGCCATGGGTGGTGTGCTCAGCGGCGGCGACGGCGAGCAAAGATGAGACCTGCGGCAAGGGCGAGCAGGGGCCAGAGGCGCGGGTTGATGGGGGGACGCGCGGGGGTGGGGCAGCCGCAGGCGTCGTAGCGGCGGCCACCGGCGTTTTCTTCGCCGTCAAAGCGGTCGTTGATGGTGGGCTCTTCGGGCGGCTCGGGCAGGTTGATTTCACGACACAGACCGTCGAGGCCGCAGACTTCGCCGGTTCCACAGCGCTCCAGTTCGCCCCAGGTGGGCAGCCCTTCGACATCGAGGGTGCAAACCTGGAAGGCGGCGCGGCCGACGCATTGGCGCTCTTCGGGGACACAGACCTGCGCGGTGGGCAGACCCAGTCGGACGCGCATGTCGGAGGCCAGCGCTTCGCCGTCTTCGACGCGAACGCGCCAGTAGACGGTCTGGCTCTCGGACGCGACCCAGAAGACCTGCTCTTCGGGCTCGCGGCCTTCGGTGGCTTCCAGGAGGGTCTCGGCGTCGGCGTCAAAGAGTTCCAGGATCAGGTCGCCCTGGCCGGGGTCGCTGAAAATGTCCAGCGCCAGGCGCTCGCCGGGGCGCACGTCGATGGCGTACCAGTCGTCGTCGCCGCAGGCTTGAAGGTCGGTGTAGAAGTCGGGTTGGAGCCAAAGCGCCAGCTCCACCTCGTTGTTGGGCTCCAACTCATCGCGCTCGCAGACCACGATGCACTGGCCGCCATCGTCGCAGACCTCGTCGTCGCCGCAGGTCTCAAACTGACCCCACTCCAGACAAGGGTCGGCGTCAAAGTCGCCGCAGGTCTGGCGCGTGGCGTCGTCGCGACACTCCTCAGCCCCCACTGCGGGGCACTCGTCCGTGCAGGCCGACACACACGCGCCGTCCTCACAGACCTGGTCGGGGCGGCAGAAGACCGCCGCGCTCCAGTCTGTGCAGCCGTTGACGTCCGCCTGACAGGTCTGAACGCCTCCACCGCCGCAGCGGCGCGCTCCGGCGTCACAGACCTCACACTGACCCGGCATCGTCACCGAGAAGGAACGAGAGAAGGCCGTTTCGTTGAGTTGGGAGGACAAGTCGCGGGCCTTGACCCGGTAGGTGTAGGTCCGGCCGGGAATGAGGTCGGCGTCGGTGAAGGTCAGGCCGCTTTGCCAACCGCTGTCGGAGCCGCCCTGGGCGCCGCTGACCTCTTCAAAGAAGTATTCCACACCGCTGCGGTCGGACACGGCCGCCACAGACATCAACGCCGTCAACGGCTGCGGGCCCACCGAGGGGCGCAGGTTGAAGGACGGCGGGTTGGGCTCGGGGGCCTGGCTGTCGGGGTTGACCTGGACGCGGAAGGTGCCTGAGGCCACCGCCTGACCGTCCGAGACAGAGACCGTCACCGTGGTGATGCCGGTGAAGTTGTTGCTGGCCTCCAGAGTGACCAGGCGACCGGCTTCAAGGCGAGCTTCGACGTTGGGGTTACCGACGGCCCGGAGGGTGTAGGTGAGCAGTTCGGAGGGGGTCTCTTCGTCCTGGGCAAAGGCGCTCAGGTCGAGGATGCGGGGGGCTGCGTCGTTTTCGTCAATTTGAACCACCGGCAGCGGCAAGAGCACGGGCGGGTCGTTGACGCGCTGCACGACGGTGGAGATGACGTCGCTTTGAACGCCGCGCCCGCCTTCATCAACAGCCGTGATCTGGAAGCTGACGGTGGCGCCGCCGAGCGTGCTCCAGTCGCGCCGGACATCAAACTGGTATTCATCTTCGCCCACGGCC
>CAKZKQ010000714.1 GCA_937123825.1 uncultured Pseudomonadota bacterium | reverse complement strand
CGTTTTCGGGCCGAGGCCTACGCGATTCGGCCCCCAGAGCGCACCGCGCATGTCTCGCTGCGTTTTACCCTGGCGGAGCCGGCCTCAAGTCAGGACTGCATGCAGGCGCGTCAGGCGGCGATTCTGTGCCCGTACCGTTTTTACGGTTCGGACGTGGCGGTGCAGATCCAGGGTGAGCGTCAGGATGTGCTGGAGATTGACTTTGAGGCGCCCTCGGAGAGTTTTGCAGCGATGGCGCGGCAGTTTATGCGCCGTGCGCTTGAGGCGCGCTTGAGGGCATAATACCCAAATGCAGACGTCCGACTCACTTTGTGACGGCCCTGATGGGCCCAGGAACCACGTAGGTCGCTTGCAATAGCGCTGCTATGGCTGCGCTCCCTCCGAGGCCCCTGGACCTCATCATTGCTCGCCACAAAGCAAGCCTTTCGTCTCCATTTGGGTATAAGGCGCAGGTCCAGGGGCGCGCCCCTGGACCTGCAGTTTTTCAGCCCTTGACCAGGAAGTGGGCGCCGCCCAGGCCCGCGGCCATCTCGGCGGGGGTGATTTTGCCGTCGTTGTCGGTGTCGAGGGCCTGGAAGACCGCCTCGGAGCCGCCCCACTCGTCGTGGGTGATGAAGCCGTCGCCGTCGAGGTCATAGGTGCTAAAGAGCTGCTCGGCGGTGACCAGCGCCTCGTTCTGCTTGACGACCGTCTCCAGGCGTTCGGCCAGGAGTTTCTCCAGGGCGACGATGGCTTTGGTGAAGCCCTCGATGCCTCCGGCGAGCTTCTCGGTGGCCATGGGGTTGTCGGCGTGCATGGCGTCGAAGGTGGCTTTGTCGATGGTCAGCCGGTCGATGTCCATGGCTTTGGCCTTGGCGGGGTCGAGCTTGCGCTCCACGACGCCCTCGGTCTCCTGCAGGATGGTCAGCAGCTTGGGGCTGATGGTCAGCAGGTCGCAGCCGGCCAGTTCGGTCAGTTCGCCGATGTTGCGGAAGCTGGCGCCCATGATCTCGGTCTTGTAGTCGAACTTCTTGTAGTAGTTGAAGATCTCGGTCACGGAGACGACGCCGGGATCTTCATGGGGCTCGTAGCTGTCGCGCCCGGTGCTCTTCTTGTACCAGTCCAGGATGCGGCCCACGAAGGGGCTGATGAGCGTGGCGCCGGCTTCGGCGCAGGCCACCGCCTGGTGCAGGCCAAACATCAGGGTGAGGTTGCAGAAGATGCCGTCTTTTTCCAGGATCTCGCAGGCGCGGATGCCTTCCCAGGTGGCGGCGATCTTGATCAGGACGCGGTCGTTGCTGATGCCCGCGTCGTTGTACATCTTGATGAGCTTGCGGGCCTTGGCGACGGTGGCGTCGGTGTCGTAGGACAGGCGCGCGTCGACCTCGGTGGAGACGCGGCCGGGGACGACTTCGAGGATCTTCAGACCGAAGTCCACGGCCAGGCGGTCGATGGCGGAGGCCACGACGTCCTGGGTGGAGGCGCCTTCGCCGGCGTCTTCGTAGACGCGGCGCAGGGTGCCGTCGACGATGTCGCGGTACTCGTCCATCTGCGCGGCGGCGGTGATGAGCGAGGGGTTGGTGGTGGCGTCGCGGGGCTTGAACTGTCCGATGGAGTTGAGGTCACCGGTGTCGGCCACGACGATGGTGTACTCTTTGAGCTGATCAAGCAGGTTGGCCATGGGGTCTCTCCTTATCGAAAGAGGGTTGGTCGCCGCGACTGGCGGCATGATTCGGATCGATGAAAGGGTACGTTGTCTTCTGGGACGCGTTACATTTGTGCGGCCCCTTTTGGGAGACCGCCACGTGCTGGGTCTTGTTCAATCGTTGCCGAGGTAGCGCTGGAGCAGGGCCGTGGTGGAGGGGTTGAAGCCGTCGATGCCGGCGTCCTCCTTGCGGCTGCGGCTCAGTTGGCCGCGGACCTGCTTGGCCAGGACCTTGCCAAGCTCCACGCCCCACTGGTCAAAGCTGTTGATGCCCCACACAAAGCCCTGCACGGCGGTGCGGTGCTCGTAGAGCGCCAGGAGCTGGCCGGTGGTGTAGGGGGTCAGCTTGTCCAGCAGGAGGCTGGAGCTGGGGCGGTTGCCGGGGAAGACCTTGTGGGGCACCAGGGCTTCATCGACGCCTTCGGCACGGACCTGCTCGGCGGTCTTTCCGCAGGCCAGCGCATCGGGCTGCGCAAAGAAGTTGGCCATCAGCTCATCGTGGTTGCTGACCGGCTCGCCGTCCAACTCCGAGGGCTGCTGGCTCTCTTTAAAGCCAATGAAGTCGCAGGGGATGACCCGGCCCTGGTGGATGAGTTGGTAGAAGCTGTGTTGGCCGTTGGTGCCCGGTTCGCCGAAGTCGATTTCACCGGCCTGGAAGTCCAGTTCGGTGCCGTCGAGGGCGACGCGCTTGCCGTTGGACTCCATGTCGACCTGTTGGATGTGGGGGGCAAACTTCAGCAGCGCCTGGCAGTAGGGCAGCAGGGCGCGGGTGGAGCTGCCCAGGAACGAGGCGTTCCAGACGCCCAGCAGGCCCAGCAGCACTGGCAGGTTCTGGTTCAGCGGCGCGTTTGCGAAGTGCTGGTCCATGTCGCGGGCGCCGGCCAGGAAGCCTTCGACCTGGTCAAAGCCGTACTGGAGCGCCAGCGGCACCAGGCCCACGGCGCTGGAGACGCTGTAGCGGCCGCCGACCCAGTCCCAGAAGCCAAAGATGTTGTTGGGGTCGATGCCAAAGGCCTGGACCTTCTCGATGCTGGTGCTGACGGCGACCATGTGTTTGGCCACGGCCCCGTCGCCCATGGCGCTGACCAGCCAGTGGCGCAGCGTCCGTGCGTTGAGCATGGTCTCGGCGGTGGTGAAGGTCTTGGAGATGATGACCACCAGGGTCGTCTCTGGGTTGTAGCCTTCCAGGGCGCGCGTGACGTCGATGGGGTCGATGTTGGCCAAAAAGCGCAGGCGGCGCCCTTCAGCGGCCTTCTGGCAGTCTGCGTCGGTGCGCATGGCCTCGTAGACAAATTCGGGGCCCAGGTAGCTGCCGCCGATGCCCACGGCCACCACGTCGGTGATGGCTTTGCCGGTGGCGCCGGTCCACTGGCCGTTGCGGACCTTGTCGCTAAAGGCCTTGATGCGGCCCTGGACTTCGTGGACGTCGGGGACGACGTTTTTGCCATCAAATTGGATGGTGTCGTCGGCGGCGGCGCGCAGGGCCACGTGGAGCACGGCGCGGTTTTCGGTGCTGTTGATCCGCTCGGCGCTGAGCATGGCCTTGATTTTGTCTTCCAGGCCGGCGGCCCTGGCCAGGTCAAAGAGCAGGTCCATGGTCGCCGCAGTGGCCCGCTGGCGAGAATAGTCCAGGAAGACGCCGCCGTGCTCGGCGGTCATGGCCGAGCAGCGCTCGGCGTCCTGGATGAGGTCGCGCAGGTGGGTCTGGTCGATGGCTTGGACGTGCTCTTGCAGCTTCTTCCAGGCGTCGGTGGCCGAGATCAACATGATCGCTCCGGTGGCTGGTGCGCCCGTTTTGGTCGGGCGCCAGTGGTGTCGCAGCGCCCCTGGTCACAGGCAGTCGCCAAGGGGGCACCTCAGAGGCCATCCCTCTTGTCGGTCCTTGGCGGGTCTGGCTGCCGTGGATCCGCGCACCTTGGTGGGATGATCTCTCAAAGAACAAAGACTCTCTTGCATCGCGTCGCAGAGCTATCAAACCCTGATGGCTTTATCAAGGTCGAGACGCGATGAGGGTTGACAGCGGGGGCATCCAATCGTAAATACACGATGAGTCTGGCGATGGCCTTCATCGTCAAAGTACGATGATGTCTGGGGAGAAGGGGTTTATGGAGCCCGACAAAGCAGTGTGTTGTCCCGCGGCCGAGCCGTCGCCGCCGGTGCCAACCGAGCCCGAAGAGGCCAACGCGGCGCTGGCCAGGCTGGCCAAGGCCATCGCCCACCCGGCGCGGGTGGCGATCATTCGGCTTCTGGTGCGTCGGGAGGGCTGCATTGTGGGCGATATTGTGGATGAGCTGCCGCTGGCCCAGTCGACGATCTCCCAGCATTTGAAGCAGCTCAAGAGCGCGGGGCTGATCCGCGGTGACGTGGATGGTCCACGGGTGTGTTACTGCGTGGAGCCGGGCACGGTGGCGCTCTTGAAGGCGCTGGTGGCGGGTTTGTGAGGGCATTTGCCGGCATTGGGCAGGTTTGCCGTGTGGGCCTGCGCTGCCAAATGTGAACGTGGAAGAAGAGTGGCTGCCCCGGGCGGCTTTTTTTGGGCGTTGAATGCGCTTTTTTAATCGTATTTCGACGATTTGCGATTTGAGGTGAGCCGTGGGTATTTTTGAACGCTTTCTTTCGGTGTGGGTTGCCTTGGCGATCGCGGCGGGTGTCGGGTTGGGGCTCCTTGCCCCCGGTGTCTTTGAGGCCGTCGCTGGTGTGCAGTGGGCCGGGGTCAACCTGGTGGTTGCGGCGCTGATCTGGCTGATGATCTACCCCATGATGCTCAAGGTGGAGCTGTCGAGCCTGAAGGACGTCGGCAAACAACCCCGAGGCCTGGCGCTGACGGTGGCCATCAACTGGCTCATCAAGCCGTTCACAATGGCGGCGCTGGGGGTGCTCTTCTTTGAGCACGTCTTTGCAGGCTGGGTCGCCCCCGAGGACGCCCAGCAGTACATCGCGGGCATGGTCCTGCTGGGCGTGGCGCCGTGCACGGCGATGGTCTTTGTCTGGAGCAACCTGACCAAAGGGGACGCCAACTACACCCTGGTCCAGGTCTCGGTCAACGACCTCATCCTGGTCTTTGCTTTTGCGCCCATCGCGGGGCTCTTGCTGGGGGTGACGGACCTGCAGGTGCCCTGGGAGACGCTGGTGGCCTCGGTGCTGGTCTTTGTGGTGGTGCCGCTGGTGGCGGGTGTGCTGACCAACCGCCATATGTCCGGCAAAGAAGGACGGCAGGGGGTGGCGCGCTTTGCCGATGGGCTCAAGCCCGCCTCCATGGCGGGGCTCTTGCTGACCGTGGTGCTCCTCTTTGGCTTTCAGGCCCAGACCATCGTCGCTCAGCCCGGCGCGGTGCTGCTCATCGCCATCCCGCTTGCCATCCAGAGCTACGGCATCTTTGCCATCACCTACGGTCTGGCCCGCGCGCTGAAGTTGCCCTTCAATGTGGCGGCCCCGGCGGCGATGATCGGCACCTCCACCTTCTTTGAGCTGGCCGTGGCGGTGGCCATCAGCCTCTTTGGGCTCTCTTCGGGGGCGGCGCTGGCCACAGTGGTCGGTGTCCTCATCGAAGTCCCCGTCATGCTCTCGCTGGTGGCGCTGGCCAACCGCACCCAGGGCTGGTTTTCTGCCCCGGCGTCGCCTCCCGCAAGCCCATCTAAGGCCAGTTTGGGGTCTATTTCGGCATAAAGGTCGGCTTCATCTGGGGTGGTTTGGCAAAGGGCGGCTTTTGATTGACCTTGCCCACGTCCCAGGACGACAAACTTCTGCCAGGTCAATGACGCCAGCGAGGCATGAAGCGGGGCTTCATTCGGGGGGGAGGGGCAAAACGCTGGTCTTCTTGGACATGGACGACATGCCATGCGGAGAGGTTTTGGGAGAAGCGCACAGCGCCATCGAACATCCCGGTCATGTTGGTCACCCGTTGTGTGTCCCAGGCGCCGATGGGGCGGTTGAAGGCGCGCGCTCCAGCGAACATGGCGCTCATGTCGGTGACGCTGGAGGTGTTCCACTTTCCAATGGGTTGGTTGAAGCGCTGGGTGTCGGCGAACATGCCCGACATGTTGTCGATGTTGGATGTGTTCCAGCGGCCCAGCGGCTGGTTGAAGGCGATGGCGCCTTTGAACATGCCTGCGGCGCTCATGAGGCTGGACAGGTCCCAGCGCTCCAGTGGCTGATTGAAGGTCTGGGTGTTGGCGAACATGCTCGACATGTCTATGACGGCGTTGGTTTTCCAGCCCGAGAGGTCCTGGTTGAAGTTGGAGGTGGCGTGGAACATGCCTTCCATGTTTTCAACGCCCCCCGTGTCCCAGGTGCCGATGGGTTGGTTGAATGCTTTGGCGTCCGAAAACATCCATGGAGCGTCGACGAGGCTGGAGGTGTCCCAGGTGCCGATGGGTTGGTTGAAGATGACGGCGCCGTTGAAGAGTTCGGACATGTCGGTGACGCTGGAGGTGTCCCAGGCCGAGAGGTCTTGGTTGAAGGATGCCGCGTTTTTGAACATGCCGCTGATGTCAGTGACGTTTGAGACATCCCACTGGCCTATGGGTTGGTCGAATTGGGGGGCGTTGTGGAAGGCGAAGGACATATCGGCGACATTTGATGTATCCCAGGCGGAGATATCCTGGTTGAAAGCGGCCGCGCCGCTGAAGATCATGGAGATGTCGGTGACGTTGGAGGTCTTCCAGGTGTCCAGCGGCTGATTGAAGGCGGCTGCGTCTTCAAAAAGCATGGATGCGTCCATGACATTGGAGACATCCCAGTGTCCTATGGGGCTGTTGAAGGTCGCGGCCCCGGCGAACATCTCTGCCATGCTGGTGACGTGCGATAAATCGGGCTTGTCGAGCGCGCTGATCTCCAGATGTTGGCGTTTATAGAACATCCCAGCCATCGAATCCCACTGAATGTGTCCCCACTGTTGCACATCGAGCAGGCGGCCATGGAGGTCGTTTTGGCGGCTGTCCATATGGGGGAAATGTCCGCGAATGCGGATGGTGTGTGGGCCCTCACCTGCAAATGTGTGGGTGACGGGGCCAGTCAGCCCGATTTGGTCAAACACCATGTCCCCATTCCAGTCCACGTCGTAGTCAAACGTCCCACCGCCAGCCGCGATGGTGACCTTTTGGCCTTCCCACAAGGTCACAAAGTGTGTCTGAGGCGGTGACTCAATGGTTTGGGGCGGTTTGGGGGCGTCGATCTGTGCTTTGGGAGGTATTGGAAGGGGTTTGGGAGGGGAAGAGGCACAGCCAACGCCCACCAAAATGAGCGCGAGTGTCATAAAGAGCGGGCCAGCGGTGGGCTGTGCGCGCTTTGTGGGATGAAGACGCTGCATTTTGAGCCTCTTGCGGTGTTTTGGGCCGCTCTTGTGGGGTCAATGGGTCTGTTCAGCGGGGATTTTGGGGGGAAGGGGGTCGTTTGGGCAAGAAGGAGGGCTTCATGGCGATGGACGGTCCAAAACTTTGGGCCGCTTGGGGGGTTTTGAAGGTCCAACTGGAGAGATCCTGATTGAAGGCGGCAGCTTTGGTGAACATGTCCCGGGCGTCGATGACGTTTGAGACGTTCCAGGAGGCCAGCGGCTGGTTGAAGGCCGCCGCGCCGTAGAACATGTGGGTCATGCGGGTGGCGCTGGAGGTGTCCCAGGTGTCCAGGGGCTGGTCAAACGCGCGGGCCATCTTGAAGAGGTGGCTCATGAGGGTGACAGAGCCTGTCTTCCAGGCGCCCAGGGGTTGATTGAAGGTGGTGGCGTTCTGGAACATGCTGCCCATGTTGGTGACCTTTGAGACATCCCAGGTGCCAATGGGCTGGTTGAACGACGCGGCGCTGTAGAACATCTGCTTCATGTTGGTGACGCTGGAGGTGTTCCAGGCAGAAATGGCGCCGTTGAATGCGGTGGCCTTATGGAACATGTCGGACATGTCGGTGACGCGTGAGGTCTTCCAGGCATCCAGTGGCTGATTGAACGCCACGGCACCTCGGAACATGCTCGACGTGGTGACGACGCCTGAGGTGTCCCAGGCGCCGATGGGCTGGTTGAAGGCGACGGCGTCGTGGAACATGCGCTCCATATTGACGATGCCCCCCGTGTCCCAGGCGGAGATGTCCTGATTGAAGGCGCGGGCTCCGGCCAGCATGCGTTGCATGTCGGTGACGCTGGAGGTGTCCCACTTTCCGATGGGCTGATTGAAGGCTTTGGCGTTGCTGAACATGTGGGACATGTCGGTGACGCGTGAGGTTTTCCAGGCACTGATGTCCTGGTTGAAGGCGTGGGCTCCGGCAAAGAGCGATCCCATGTTGGTGACGCGCGACGTATTCCATTTGCCGATGGGGCTGTTGAATGCGGTGGCTTTGATGAACATGCCGGACATGTTGGCGACGTTCCCGGTGTCCCAGCCCGAGAGGTCCTGGTCAAAGGCGATGGCGTCATGAAAGAGGCGCTCCATGTTGGTCACCTTGCCCGTCTCCCAGGTGCCGATGGGCTGATTGAAGGCGCGGGCGCTGGTAAAGAGCATGGACATGTCGGTGACGCTCCCGGTGTTCCAGGCAGAAATGTCCTGATTGAAGGTTCGCGCGGCCATGAAGGCCCCAGAGATGTTGGTGACGCTGGAGGTGTCCCACTTCCCAATGGGTTGGTTGAAGTCGCGGGCTCCGACAAAGATCAGAGACATGTCGGCGACGCTGGAGGTGTCCCACTTTCCGATGGGCTGATTGAAGGCTTTGGCATCGGCAAACATGCGGGACATGTCGATGACTTTTGAGACGTCCCAGCCTGAAATGTCCTGATTGAAGGTGTGGCGTTGGTCATCCAGGGGAACAAATCCTGCTCGATGGGGATCTTCTGCGTCGATGCCTGCAAACATATGGGACATGTCGGTGACATTGGAGACGTCCCAGGCCCCGATGGGCTGGTTGAAGTCCACCGCGCCAGCGAACATGGCGGACATATTGGCCACGCGGCTCGTCTTCCAGGCGCCGATGGGTTGGTTGAAGAACGCCGCGCCTGAAAACATGCCGTTCATGTCGATGACGTTGGCCGTGTTCCAGCCTGAGATGTCCTGGTTGAAGGTGCTTTTGGCGAACATGGCGGTCATGGTGGTGACATTGGAGGTGTCCCAGCCCGAAATGTCTTGATTGAAGCGGTTTGGTTGCGGTGGCAGCTCGTCGCTGGCGCTGAAGTCTGCCGGGATGGGGATTCTTGCGCGAGGATCGACCGCTCCAGCAAACATATGGGCCATGTCAGTGACATTGGAGACGTCCCAGGCGCCGATGGGCTGATCAAAGGCAGCCGCATGGCGGAAGAGCTGGGCCATATTGGTGACTTTGGAGGTGTTCCAGGCCCCGATGGGTTGGTTGAAGTCCACTGCACCATCAAACATGCCCGACATCTGGGTGATCTTGGAGACATCCCAGTGCCCAATGGGGCTGTTGAAGTGGACAGCGCCCTTGAACATGTCGCTTAGATCGTGGACCTGGGATAGATCTGGGGCGTCTGCGGCGGTGATGGCCATGTGTTGGCGCCCTGCGAACATGCGTGCCATGGATTTCCACTCGATGGAGCCCCACTGAACCACGTCCATCAACGCGCCATCGATGCCGTCTTGATCGCTGTCCATGTGTGGAAATCGGCCGCGGATGCGGATGGTGTGCGGACCTTGACTGTCAAAGGCGTGTTTGGCGGCTTGCCTCAACCCCATTTCGTCAAAAATCAGGTCGTTGTCCCAGTCCACATCGTAGATGAAGCGTCCTTCTCCGGTGGGAATCGTCACTGAGGCCCCTGCCCATACGGTGACAAAGTGCGATGAAGGGTCTGCAAAGGCCTCAGAGAAGTCCAAACTGCCTTCTGAAGGGTTGTTTTGGACGGCGTCGGCAGGGTTCTGTGCACTTGGTCCGTCCTTGTCGTGTTGAATGGGGGATTGAGCATCTGAAACGACCGGCGAGTGCTTGGTTTCAGAGTGTGTGGGGGCCGAGGCGGTGCATCCCATCAGCGTTTGCGTTGCGAGCACGGCCATGGCCAGGAGGACGGCGGTGTTGATTGGCCTGGAAAAGGCGCGTTGTGGTGTGGAAGGCATGGTTTTGGGCGTTTTGAAGTATTGTGGGGACAGCACGGTGCGCATTTGGCTGGGGTTGTGTGTCAGCCAGGGGGATGTTGCGTGCGTTCTGGCTCCTTGAGAGGCCAAAGGGGTTCATGGGTTTTGGGGTTGTGCATCCTCAATGCGTCCTGACCGGCATAAATTCCCTGCGCATCTGCTTGGGTCGCTCAAAAGGCTCGCCCTTGATGCTGGGGTGAATGGCCCAACCCGACAGATCCTGGTTGAAGGCCTGGGCAAACTCAAACATGAGGGACATCTCAAGGACACCCGCAGTGTCCCACATGCCAATGGGTTGGTTGAAGGCCCGGGCTTCATAAAACATGGCCTGCATGTCGGTGACGCCAGAGGTGTCCGATATGCCAATGGGCTGGTTGAAGGCCCCATTGTCCAGAAACATGCGCCGCATGGTGGTCACGCCAGAGGTGTCCCAGGCGCCGATGGGCTGGTTGAAGATCCTGTTGAAGGCAAACATGTGAGACATGTCGGTGACTTTGGAGGTGTTCCAGGCGCCGATGGGTTGGTTGAAGCGCCGGGTGCGTCTGAACATTTCGGACATGTTGGTGACGCCAGAGGTGTCCCAGGTGCCGATGGGCTGGTTGAAAGCTTCGGCATCTTTGAACATGCCGCTCATGTCAGTGACGTTTGAGACATCCCACCTTCCGATGGGTTGGTTGAAGGCCTTGGTGCCGGCAAACATGTGGGACATGTCGGTGACGCTGGAGGTGTCCCACTTTTCGATGGGTTGGTTGAAGGCGACGGCTTCGGTAAACATGTAGGACATATCGGTGAGGCTGGAGGTGTCCCAAGCCGAGATGTCCTGGTTGAAAATGGTGGCCTCGTTGAACATGCCCGACATGTTGGTGACATGTGAAGTGTTCCAGTTGCCAATGGGGCTGTTGAAAGCGCTTGCGACAGCAAAAGTGTAGGACATGTTGGTGACGCTCGACGTGTCCCACCCCGACAAATCCTGGTTGAAGGCTGTGGCGCGGGCAAAGGCGCTGGACATATCGACCACGTTGGAAGTGTCCCAGGCGCCAATGGGCTGATTGAACGTGTTTGCACCAGCGAAGATCGACCTGATGGTGGTCACGTTGGAGGTTTCCCAGGCGCTGATGTCTTGATCGAAGGCGACGGCGTCGGCAAACATGCGTGCCATGCGGGTGACGCTGGAGGTGTCCCAGGCACTGATGTCCTGGTTGAAGGCGACAGCGCACCAAAACATGCCAGACATGTCGGTGACATTGGAGGTGTCCCAGTGGTCAATGGGCTGATTGAAGGCCCTGGCACCTGCGAACATGCCTGACATGTCGCTGACCTGTGAGAGATCCGGGGCATCCACGGCGTTGAGCGTCATCCGATCCTGGCCCAGAAACATGTCGGC
>CAKZKQ010000713.1 GCA_937123825.1 uncultured Pseudomonadota bacterium | reverse complement strand
AGACTTGTGGGCTTGCTCGTGAACCTTAATTTGGCGCCTATGGGCTGCCGCCCCCTCATGCCCCCGCTTTTTGCGCCTCTGAGCATGCATGTGTTCGGCTTGAGAGGCTGGATATGGGGGTTCTACCCCCAAACCCCCGCCAGGAAGACCAAGGATGGCGGGTTGGGACCGAGCAGGGCGAGACAGATGGATTGGCTGACGAGGCGACGGGCGCAGACGATGCAGCGCATCGTTGAGTACCGTCAACGACGTCAGGCGATTCACCGGTCCGCCCTGTGAAGGGACAACCTGCCCTCCTTGGTCTAAAGCACCTCCTGGACCTGCGATGTTGTCCACGATGAAGACCGCCCCGCAAAACGCCCTGTCGCGTGCACAATTGGCCCTTCTTATGCCCGAGATGGGTGCTGCCGTCGGCGGCATTGTTCGCAAGGTCTGGTGCAGAGATGCGCTGAGCTTTGTGTTGGAGATCCGCAACCAGGGCCGAAACCATTTTGTTCTTGTCAGCCTGACTCCGGGCGGCGTGCTGGCGTGTCTGGTGGAGCGCAAACCCGCCCAGCCCCCCGCGCCGCCCAGCTTCATCATGCGCCTGCGCAAGCTTCTGCATGGCGGGCGAGTCTTGTCATTGGGACAACTCAACGACGATCGTGTCCTTTGGATGGGTTTTGAGGTTTATCGCCCCATTGATGACGATGGGGATGAACCTGAAGGCGATGATGCGCTATTCGGCGATGAAGATGACGCTCAGAAGCCCGCATATGCCGCACATCGGATCGCCCTGGTCGCGGAGTTGATGCCGCACCACGGCAACATCTTTTTGCTGGACGCCAAGGACGCGGTGCTGGGCACCACGGTCGCCATGAACCCCAAGCGCGGTCTGGCCTTCTCGCAGCCCTACCAACCCCCGCCGCAGCCGCCCCAGGGCTCTCCAAAGCGCTCGGAAACCCGGCGCGACCCGCTGGGACTGGAGTCTCTGCCTGCCGACGGCGCCCGCTCCGCGCACGTGGCCGCCTACTTTGAGCACGCCGTCGCCCTCCACGCCGTCCTGGGCACCGCCCGAGACCTCGTCGGGCGCCTGCGCAAAGCCGCCAAAGCCAGCGCCAGACGTCTCAAGGCCGTCGAGGCCGACATGGAGCGTGTGGACGGCGCCGAGCAGTGGAAACGCAACGGAGAACTGCTCCAATCGGCTTACGGGCGCCCCATTGAGCGCGGCGCGACCTCCATCGGTGTCCCCGACTTCTACGCCGAAGGCATGCCCACCGTCCAAGTCCCACTGGATCCAAGCATGGACCTCCAGGGCAACATCGAGCGGTACTTCAAGCGCTATCGCAAGTACAACAACGCCGCCGAGAAGATCCTGGAGCGCTTCACCGAAGCCGAAGAACACCACGAGGCCCTGCTCGAAGCCCAAACCCAGGCCAACACCGCCGCCTGGGAGGCCACCTGCGGCCTCGTCGGCGCCCCCAAAGAACCCGGCCAGACCCCACCGACCCAGGCAGGACAACGCGAGCCGCTCGAAGCCATGACGCGGGAGCTGGAAAAGCGCGGGCTGCTGCGCCGCGCCTCACAGCGCCAGATCGGCGGCAAGCGCCAGCAGGCGCGCAAGGCGCTGCCCTACCGCACTTTCACCAGCAAAACCGGGCAAACCATCCTGGTGGGCAAAGGCGGCAAGGACAACGATGCCCTCTCGCTCAAAATCGCCCGGGGCAACGACATCTGGCTCCACGCCCAGGATCTGGCCGGGGCGCACGTGGTCATCCGTCTGGCCGGCCGCAACGCCGAACCCGACCAGCAAACCCTCATCGACGCCGCCACCCTGGCCGCCCACTACTCCAAAGGCCGCAAGGACACCATCGTCGACGTCATGCACACCCGCGCCAAATACGTCCGCAAACCCAAAGGCCTGCCCGCAGGGCGCGTCACCGTGGCCAACGCACGCACGCTGGCGGTCAGAATTGAAGAAGAACGCCTTAAACGGCTCTTTGATGAGCGTCCGGATCAGATGTAGCGGGATACCGAAGACACAAAGGGGATGTCCACCCCGTCGCCCTCAAGCGCGGCCGCCACCCAGCGCCACCCCAGCGCCCCCAGCACCACGATCACGCCCAGGCCCAGCCCGCCAAAGACAGCCAGCACCGTCACCCAATCCGACGCCAGGCGCCCAATGAGCCCATTGAGCAGCCCCAGCACCACCATCACCACCGTGTACCCCAACGAGAGCACCACGCCCTGACGAGCGTGCTCGCCGACGTCCAACTCATCGTTTTCACGAAAGCGCAGGTAGACGATCCAGGGAAGAAAGACCCCCACGACGGTCAGGGGCCACAGGTAACACATCCTGAGCAAGAGCAGGCGGTCTTTACTGGTCAGGACCGTGCGGGCGCGCTCGGCGGCGGGTCCTTTGACGCTCTTGAGCGCGGCGGTCACAAAGCTGGGCTCTGGATCAGGGTCGCGCCGCGCAGGAGGCTGGGGAGGGTGCTCACTCACACTTGATCTTGTCCGAGTCGTGCAGCGGGCGCACGCCCTGAGGGATGGTGAAATCAAAGCCAGCGTCGGGCAGGCTCTTGTTGACCGACGGCTTCACAAAAACAATCCGGTTGGTGTTGTTGTAGGGGTCGTAGATGATGGACTCGCGCACAGAAAAGTCGTTGGCATCGACAATGAAGACCACCTTCTTGTACTTGCCCGAGCTCTTCTTGGGGGTCAACTCCAGACGATGGGTGCCTTCCTGCTTGGACTTCTTGATCGCCACGTTGAACTCGGTGCGCAGATCCCCGGTGCCCATCAAAAAGCGCAGCGCTGTGGGCAGCGCCGAATCTTTGAGGCACTGGCGGTAGTACTGCTGGTACTCGGCCTCGTAGATGGTGAAGGCCTTGCCATCGCTGACCAGCACCTTGTCCAGCGTGCGACCCTCGGTCAGGTAGTCCCAACGCATCTTGCCGGGCTTCTTGAAGAAGACCTTGCCGCCGCTCTTGCTCTCTTTGCCGGCGGCCATGTCGGTGTAGGTCTGCTCAAAGCGGGCCTGGTAGTCGGTGATGTTTTTATAAAAGTCCTGGACCTTGTCGGTCAGCTCTTCGGCGGTCAGCGGTTTGCCCTGGGCGCTGGCGGTCGCCAGCACCCCAAAGGTCATCGCCGCCACGAGCATCAGCGCCATCCAGGTCACGCTGCGGTTGTTCTTTGTCATCATTGTGCATTCTCTCCCAAAGTCATCCATCATCACTGCCCGCCTTCAACTCAAGGCAGGGTCTGGCTGGGATAAAAGGACCGATACGACGGCGGCAGCCACGAGTCAACATTACACCGGCACGGGCACCAAAGCGGTGCGACGAGCCTGGGGCAGCCTGGGGCCATCAACGGCGGTGAGCTTATCCCTACAGGACCCTAACCGGCAAGACGACGCAAGGGGGAGCCTTGTTCAAATCCATGTGCGCTTGGGGGCGAAATTTCCAGCGCCTGGACGATCTCCACCTCAATGACCCGTTTGGCGTCGGCGTCGGTGACGGTGAAAATGTGGTCCCCGTGGCGGAATGAGGTGCCGACCTCGGGCAAACGCCCGGTCTGCGCCAACACAAAGCCCCCCAGGCTGTCGTACTCCGGGTGCTCGGGGAAGGTGACGTCGAGGATCTCTTCAAGCATGTAGAGCGGGCAGCGCCCTGCAGCCATCAAGTGACCTTCACCAAGCACCCTATGGTAATCCTCTTCGGAGTCATGTTCGTCCTGAATGTCGCCAAAAACTTCTTCGACGATGTCTTCCAGAGTGATCAGGCCGCTGACACCGCCAAACTCACCCACAACGATCGCCATGTGGATGTGGCCTTTTTGGAACTCGCTTAGCAGATCACTGGCCTTCTTGGCTTCGGGGACAAAGTAGGCGGGCTTGACGAAGGGCTCGATGGAGAAGCTGCCGCCGTCCTGACGGCTGCTCTGCATGTAGCGCAGCATGTCCTTGGCGTAAAAGAGCCCCACGACGTTGTCGATGGTGTCATCGTAGACCGGCAGGCGGCTGTGTCCGCTGGTCAGGAGCTTGTCGAGGACCTCCTGGAGGCTCATGCTCTTTTCCACCGCGACCATCTCGATCCGGGGGATCATGATCTCGCGGACCTTGGTCGTCGAAAGCTCGATGACCGACTGGAGGCGATCTTTTTGCTCGTGGTCGATGTTGCCGTCGCGGCTGCTAAGCTCGACCATGTAGCCGATGTCTTCTTCGGTGACTTTGGGGCGCGCGGCGTTGGGGTCGTCGCCCGACAGGCTCATGATGGCGCTGGTCAACCGGGTAAAGAAGGCCGTCAGCGGCATGAAGAGCAGCAGCGGCAGGCGCAGCGCCAACATCATTCGACCGGCAAGCTGCTCGCTGCGGGCCTTGGCGACGGTTTTGGGGACGATCTCCCCAAAGGTCAGCACCAAAAAGGTCATGATGCCGATCGCCAGCGGCGCCGAGGTGTCCGCGTAGGAGGTTCCCTCAAGCAGACGCTCGGCCAGGTGATCGGTCATCACCGAGGCGGTGATGTTGACGATGTTGTTGCCGATCAGGATGCACGTCAGCACGCGCAGGGGCTGGTCGCGCCAAAGCTCCATGACCTTGGAGGCCATCGTGCCCTTGTCGATCAGGCGCTGCGTCCGCACAGGGTCGAGCGCCGTCAACGCTGTCTCAGAGGCCGAAAAGAACGCCGAGAGTGCCAGCAGAACCGCGACGGCCAATATATCCCAGCCCATCATGGGGTATGCCTGACGCGCGCAGCGGCGCCGTCAGCCTCCCCATAGGGTCGGGCCACGTCTCCAGGACAATATCGGGGTAAATCGCCCGCTTCGGGTCCTGGGGGAGGTTCTGTGGAAGATGGGCCAGCGCTGGTGCTGGCAGAGTCTGAAGAGGGCATCGGTGATCGTGCGGCGTCCATCGATTCCAACTGCTGGCCGCCTGCCAAAAGGGCTTCGGCGGCTCTACTTCAAGGACAACCCCAGACACAAGACATTTGCGTCCTTCGGTCGCCCCACAGGCGAAGGTCGTCTGATGGGTTTATTGATGCATGCGTGACAACAACGTGTCAAGCGGCCTCAAAACCCGTGTCTCTTGATCGTGCGCACATCCGCGCACACGTCAACCCCCACCCCCAAAGAGATGCCGCAACGCATCTTCCACCGTGTGCACCCCTTTGTAATCAATGTTGGGCAGCGTCTCGCCCTCGCTGGTCATGGTCTTGAGGTTGCCGTCGGCCAAAACACAGGTGCTAAAGCCCAACTTGCTGGCCTCGGACAAGCGCGCGCTGCCCTGCCCCACCGCCCTGACCTCACCGGTCAGCCCAACCTCCCCAAAGAGCACCACCCCCTGATTGATGGCCACATCGAGGTGAGAGCTGGCGATCGCCGCCACCAACCCCAGGTCCACCGCAGGCTCGGCCACCTTCACGCCCCCGGCGATGTTGATGAAGACGTCGTGGCCGGTGACCTTAAGCCGGGTGCGCTTCTCCAGGATGTTGAGCATCAACAAGACCCTGTTGGTGTCCACCCCGATGGCCGTCACGCGCGGCGGCCCGTAGCTGTTGGGCGTCACCAGCGCCTGCACCTCGACCAGGAGCGGCCTGCTGCCCTCAAAGGTGCACACGACCGCCGAGCCCGAGGCGTCTTCGGGCCGCTCGGCCAAAAAGATCCGGGACGGATCGGGGATCTCCACCAATCCGCGGCCGCGCATTTCAAAGACGCCGATCTCGTTGGTCGAGCCAAAGCGGTTCTTGACCGCCCGCAAGATCCTGAAGGGCATCCCGTGGCGCCCCTCAAAATAGAGCACCGTGTCGACCATGTGCTCAAGCAACTTTGGACCGGCGATCGCCCCGTCTTTGGTCACGTGGCCCACCAAAAAGGTCGACAACCCCGATCCCTTGGCCTGTTGGGTCAACGCCGCCGTCACCTCGCGAAGCTGCGCCACGCTGCCCGGCGCCGAGGTCAACTGCGTGGTGGCGATCGTCTGGATCGAGTCCACGATCAACACGTCCGGCTCCAGTTTCTTGACGTGCTCGGTCAAGTGCTCAAGCCGAGTTTCCACCATCAAATAAAGCTCTTTGCCCTCCACCCCCAGGCGCCGGGCGCGCATCCCGATCTGCGACAGGGACTCCTCGCCAGAAAGATAGAGCACCTTCTGGCCGCTGTTGGCCAGGTGACCGGCAAGCTGGAGCAGGAGCGTCGACTTACCAATGCCGGGCTCGCCGCCGACCAGGACCACCGATCCGGGCACGATCCCGCCGCCCAGAACGCGGTCAAACTCGGAGATCGAGGTCGAGGTGCGTTTTTCCTGGACCAGGCTCAATTCACTCAGGCGAGTGGGCTTGCCGCTGGGTTTGAGGGCGTCGCTGGTGCGCTGGTTTTTGGTGGCTTTGGGGGCCACCAATTCCTCCACCAGGCTGTTCCATGAGTTGCAGCCTCTGCACTTGCCCATCCACTTGGGCTCCACGTGGCCACAGAGCTCACAAACGTAACGACTTCTGACCTTCGCCATTCGAACCTCTCTTGAAACTCTTTCTTGTGCTAAGGTGCACCTTACTTACATCAGAACGCGTCCTGTTGTACGCAGTACCGCACGATGCGAGGATCCAGCGATGTCCACCACCGCGATCACCCCAAAAATCATCACGCAAGCTCAACTCGACGATCTGGCGGTCTTTCCACTGCCAGGAGCCGTCTTTTTTCCACACACGCTGCTGCCGCTGCACATCTTCGAGCCGCGCTACCGGCAGATGGTCACCGACGCGCTGGAAGAAGAGGCCCCGATCGCTGTGACGCTCTTGCGCCCAGGTTACGAGCGTGAATACGAGGGCCGCCCCGACATCCACACGGTGGCCGGGATCGGTCACATCGTCCACCACGAGCGCATGGCCGATGGGCGCTTCAACATCGTCCTCCAGGGCGCTGGCCGCGTGCGCATCGCCGAAGAACACCCCCCGCAAAAGCTCTACCGCCGCGTGCGCGCCAGCTTGCTTGAAGACGACCTGCAAAACACCCAGGCCATCGCCGAGCAGATGTCCACCTTGCGTGGCTGCGTCTTTGGCCTTGGCAACCTGCGCCCGCGCCTGGCGGGCCTGCTCTCCAAGCGCCTGAGCACCTTGACCGACCCTGCGGCGCTCTCGGACAACATCTGCTCACTGCTGCTGCCCGATCACGACATCCGCCAGGCCATGCTGGAGCAGCTCCGCGTCGATGTCCGCCTGCAAACCGTCAACGCCGTGCTGACCGAGGTCTTGCTGGACTCCAGCGACGACCCCTCGCTGATGAACTGACCCACCATGAGCCCCATCCTGCCCAAGATCGACGCCGCCGCGCTGGTGGTCATCGATGTCCAAGAGCGCTTCATGCCCGCGATGCCTGCGCAAGACACCCAGCGGATGCTGCGCCAGTGCCGGACCCTCATTGAGGCCTTTGACCACTTTGGCGGGCAGGTCTTCTACTCTGAGCACTACCCCAAGGGCCTTGGCGCCACCGTGGACAGCCTCCTGGAGCTTTTGGAGCCCAAACACCAGCGCGTGGAGAAGATCCACTTCTCGCTGGCCGCCAGCCCCGCCATGGAAGACCACGCGCTGCCGCGCGATGTGGTCCTGTGCGGCATTGAAGCCCACGTCTGCGTCCTGCTGACCGCCCGCGATCTGGTGGCGGCTGGACACCAGGTCTGGATCCCCTTTGACGCCGTGGCGTCGCGCAAACCGGACTACCGGGACAACGGCCTGGAGCTTGCCCGCGCAGCCGGCGCCACCATCATCAACACCGAATCGCTGGTCTTCTCCGCGCTGAACAAGGCCGGCACCGCGGACTTCAAGAAGTTCTCCAAGCTCATCCGCTGAGCCAACCTCAAGCGCGCCCTCCAAAGATCCCCTCCAGGGTCTCTTCAAGCGAACGGGGCGACAAACCCAACTGCGCCGATGCCCGCCGTGCCCCAAAGCCAGCCCGACGCCCGATCGCCCCGGCCCACGGCTCCAAAGCCCACCGGCTGGCCCCCACAAGGGCCCCTGCGCGTTGCCCAAGGCCGCCTTTGACCCCCAACGCCTCCAAGCGCGCCCAAAGCTGCGCCCCGGTCAAATCGTGGCCCGCCAGGATGTAGCGCTGCCCTGACCTCCCACGGACGGCGGCCTCCACCAGCGCTGCGGCCACGTCGCGCACGTCGATCACATTGACCACACCGTCGCGCACCCTCGGCGCGCCGCCGCCCACAAAGGCCTGCGGCCAACGCTCTGGCTGACCAAGCACAGCCCCCGCCCCCGCACAGAGCGTGGGATTGACCAACACCACGGGCAGACCCACCGCCGCAGCCCTGAGCACCTCCAACTCCACCCTATAGCGAGCCTCAAAGCTCCAGTGCTCCCCCCCGCCCGGCAAATAACGACACGACTCGTCCATTTGACCGCCCGCTGCGGGGGTGCCATCGACCGTGTGGGCCGTGCCCACAACCACAAGGCGCGCCAGATGGGCTTCTGCAGCCGCGTCGAGGACATTGCGCATCGAGTCCACCGCCGCAGCGATCGCCGCCGGCCCCTCAAGACCATCATCGAGCACCGCCGCCACATGAAAGGCCACCGTGCAACCCCCCATGGCCGACACCAGGGTCTCACGCTGGGTCACGTCACCCACAACCCACTGCACGCCCTGGCGCTGACCCCAGCGCTCCATCGCGCGCTCAGAGCTGCCCCAACGACGCATGGCCCGCACAGAGACCTTGCGCGACACCAACGCTTCCAACAGCGCGCCGCCCACACCCCCGGTGGCCCCCAGGACCAAAGCCCGATGAATGGGCACCGAAGGCGCATCAAGGCGCGCCAGACGCTCGTCCAGAAAACGGCTGCGGCCAGAGCCCGAGCCGGGTGGATCGTCTTCAGACAACGACGGCCTCCCCATCAAGAGTCAGGAGAAAACATACTGCACAAAAGTTCAAACGTCAAGGCATCAACGCAGCAGAATTTGTGCTGCGCGCAAGCGCCGGGAAGCCACATCGGGGCACTCGGGCTCGGGCTCAACCTGTCGCGCCTCAAAAACCTCTCGGTGCCACAACCCGCCGCCCTCTTCAAGGCGCTGACGCTGGCCCGCGTAGAGGTTGACCATGGGCAGTTCCTGGCCCACAAAGTCCACCGGCCCATCCGAGGCCAACCCGCACTCCAACTCGATCGTCGGGCAGACCGCGCCGCCGCCGGCTGTCGCGCCCCAGCTGCTGCCCATGCACGGGGCCTGGGTCGGATCCACATCGCACAGGCCCACCACCGGGCGACCATCGTCCACTCGCTGCACCTCAAGCACCCGTGAACCAAGCCCCTGCCCATCGACGATCTCCACGTAGCGCAGCACCACCGTCTGCCCCACGTCCAACGCCGCAAACTCACCGTCGCCCACAGCGCCGTACTCCACAAAGACGCTGCTGCCATCGTCGAGCAGCAACACCCAGGCCTCGGCCGCACCGCCAAGCCCCTGCAAATCAGAGATCGTCCCGGTCACCCCGGCCGCCAGGGCCTGAATCTCGATGCCATCGGTCACCACGGTCCACTCATACGCCCCTTGCTCGCCCTGGGCATCGCACTCGCGCCCCTCGACACCCTCCTGCCCCTGATCCCCAGGGGCGTCGATGCCAAAGTCGCGCAACAAGTCCTCATCCGAGAAGCCATCGGGGGTCACACACACGCTGTCGCGGCAGACGTTGACCCCACGACAATCCCCGTCGTGGCGACAACCGCCCTTGTCCTCCTCCAAACACCCCAACAACGACGCGCTCAACAACAACGCGCCCATCGCCACACCCGATGCCCTCATCATGCCTCCATCACACCGCAACAACGCCCCAGCAGACCGCCGCGATCCCTTCTCAAACCCGCGACCACTCCAGTCTAGAGCCACACCCCACAATAGTCCAAACCACCACCCCTCAAACCCAATCGCCCCAACACCCAGCAAAAACTACTTGCAATACTCTCCAAAGAAGGTGTGAGGCCGCTGCGGATGCCGCTCCCGGTAACGCTGCTCAATGACCGCCGCCACATTCTCCTCATCCAGATGAAAATCGGTGGAGACATCATCCCGAATCACCACCACAGTGTTGGTGTAGTAGGTCGTTCCCGAAATATAGAGGTTGTGCTCACACCCAATGCACTCCAACCACTGGCACGCAAACTCAAAGGCGTGCTGAAAGTCATCCTCTTCTTCCTCCAGCGGCGCCTCCCCCTCCAAACCATCCCCATCATCCACGCTCGACACGTGCGTAAAACCCCGCAAATAGCGGGCAGGTCTGAGAGGCTGCGCCTCCCAGACATCCACACAAAACCGCACCCCCAAAACGCGCTCCGGGTGACACTGGCCATAGAGCTTTTGGAGCATCCAGGCGACCTCTCCCCGAGACAAAAACAACTCCACCTCGTCCTCACCCACCGCCTCAACAATCTCCAAGCACACCATCCCCTCAAAGAGAGGGTTTTCCCCTTCGGCCACCGTCACACAAAGACCATGCACCGCATCAATCCGGTCCAACCAACGCTGCGCAAACGCTCTGGCATGCTCCAAACGCTCCAACCTGTCCCGCTCAGCAAGCCGCTCAAACGCCGTGCGCAACAACACCAAACGCGACTGCCCCCCAGGCAAAAGCTCATCCGTCAACAAAGACGCCCACTGCGCCGCCCCAGCACGCGCCTCCTCCACCCCCACCTCACAAGGGTGCTGGATCACCAACCCATACTCCCGCACCGCGCTCGCATAAGCCCCAGAGTTCCCAGGCAAAGGCCTCAACACCTCTAAAAGGCTCAAAGAAAAGCCCAAATGCTCCCCACACCACCCCTCCAAATGCTCCGACAGCCGCCGCACATCCCCTTCTGACAACTCCCCACTGACTCCCATGACCACCACCTCCAAAAACCCCAAAGAAAAGACCAAACACCGCAGTGATGACCATGCCCACACCAACAAGCAACCCCAAAAAGACACGATGGGCTTTGTTGTGAGAACGCGCTTGATTTGTGACAGGCGGCTTTGTTGGAAGACGCAGGCAGTTCGGGTCAGGCGATTATAGCGCTCACTGGCGGGGCCATGCCGCTGGGGCGCAAGGCTTTGCAGTGGGAACGCGCTTGATTTGGAGCAGTGGGCTTTGTTGGGTGACCCAGGCAGTTCGGGTCAGGCGATTATAGCGCTCACT
>CAKZKQ010000712.1 GCA_937123825.1 uncultured Pseudomonadota bacterium | reverse complement strand
GCACTTCAAGCAGCGCGCGGCATACTGCCACCAGGTCTTCGGTCGATGACAAGAGCGGTTGGTTGGCGTCGGTCTGAGTCATGGTTCCTCTCCTCCTCCTGGCCTTTGTTGGCCCTTGCCCTTTTCATTGGCACGGTCGATGCCAGGATAGAAAACCCCGTCTTGACGGGATCGAGGTGCGAACTCGGTGCGCCGTTTTGACGAATAGGCAGGCAGGAAGGTGCGCACCTGGGACATTTTGTCAAAGCGACCGTTTCAGACCCTCTTTTGCACTGACAGATTGTCAATTCAACCCATGGACGGGTCTTGTGGTGGGGCAGTTTTTGTGAACTTCTAAACGGTTTGAGTTCGATGAATGCGGGCTGGGTGGGGTGTTTGGCGTTTGGGGCGCCAATGTGTCACGGGGCGGCGGTTGTGGCGGTGTCATTGTGACAAATGAGGGTCTCAACACCTCTGTAAACAGTGTGTTCTGCCCATGAGCCAGCCCAAAAGGGCGGCGCTGTACAGAAACACAACCCGACAGCCAACAAGACAGGTTTTGGTACAGCAAACGTGTATGGTTCTGAACAATGTTCAATCGTTAGGGGTGCGCAGGGCCTTGCGGACGGCGCCAATGAGTTGGCCTTTGTTGGTTTATTGCTGACCTGCTGCGGGTCCTTTTGGTCAGATGTTGTCCAGCGCATCGCGCACTGCAGCAATCAACTGAGGTTTTCGACAGTTTGTTGGAAGCGCCAGGTTCAGGTTTGAGGCCATGGTTTTTAGTTCGAGCATACGCATTTGGGTGAGGACGCTTATCAACCACATGCGCACGCCGCGATGTGCTTCGGTGTGGAGAGTGGCTTCTTTGGAGAGTTTCAAGCCCAGTGTGCGCACAAGTGCGATGTTTTGGTTCTCAAGACGTTCTAGAACCATTTGTCTGGTTTGTAGGGGGAGGCGTTCATCGAGCAGCAAAGCATGAAACTCTGCTGCGGTGATGTGGGGGTTTTGAGCGTTGGTTGTCGTGGAAGATGTGGTGTCTTTAGGTGAGAGCGTGGGGATGAAGTGGTGCAATAGCGTTTGGACAAGTTCGCTGTCTGCCGGGTTTTGGTAGGCGTTTAGCGTGTGTATTGGGGATGTGATGGTGAGAGTGAACTGATGCCAGCCGCCGATTGAGATTTGATTGTTGTTCAATTCGAGATGGGCGAGCTTTGGAGCGTTGATGGCAGACAATGCTGCAAGACCATCCGAACCCAGTCTGTTGAAGCCCAGTTTTAATGTTGTCAATTCGGGCCAGGGGTTATTGCTCAACAGCCGAGCAGCGCTCGAACCTTCAAGGCCACAGTTGATGAGCGAGAGGCTCGTGAGATGTTGGTGGTGTGTTCTAAAAAGGTCGTTCAGTCCTGGTGTGTTTGTGACGTGTTGTCCGTTGAGTTGAAGGTGGCGCAACACAGGTAGGGCTGTATTGGAAGCAAGTTGACGCAGTGTTTCTGGGGTGATGGGTGTGTAGGACAAATCCAGGCGGCGTGCTTTGGTCAGCATGTGTCGCTCTACAAGACATTGGACGACTTTGGGAGTGGTGTGATTGCTGGATAAGTCCAGTTGTTCAAGGTTGGGCAGCGTCTGGCGCTCAAAAAATGCCAGCAGTGCGTTTTCAGGCAGGTAATTGTTGGATAAGTCCAAGAGCTTGATGTGTCTCAAGTTTGCAATGCTCAGTTGCTGAAGCTCTTCTTGGTTAATGGAGCGATGCAAACATAAGCCTTCCAAATGACTCAGGATTGGATCGTGGAGCAACAATGATAGAGACCGGACCTGGTCTTGTTTTTGAGCGGATTGAAGCTCAGCGCAGCGCAAGAGAGACACTCGCGGTTCTTGTGCTCCTTCAAGGTGTTGTTCCAGCCAGTTTTGAGGTTGAAGTGCACCTTGGCAGCATTCCAATGGCCAGCCTGCAATGTGCTCTCTGGCGTAACCAATCCCGACTTGTAGGGTGTCATCATTGGGCCACTCTTCCAACCGATGACAGAGCTTGGCCCAGGTCGTTGTGGATGGACCTTCATAGAATATTGCGCGTAGACCAATGAGTTTATCGTTGAGTGTCGTTTTGGGGTTTTCGGTGTGCAAAGGGGCTTCTCACTGCGGTGTTTGGCTGGTGGCGGGTGGGGTGCGCAGGGCCTTGCGGACGGCGCCAATGAGTTGGCCTTTGTTGAACCGGGAGTAGCCTTTGACCTTCAGGTCGCGGTTCATCTGGCGCAGCTCGATGACGCGCAGCAGGTCGATGTTGCGCAGGAGCCAGTCGCGCATCGCGTCGTGCAGCGGGGCCGATGCGGTGTGTTCTTTGAAAATGCCGGTGGCGAAGCGGCGCACAGTGTCTGGATCCAGGAAGCGCAGGCGCGACAGCACCATGGCGTGGATGTCGGTGGGGAGGCTGGTGTCCTGGAGGAGGCCGTTGAGTTCGCTGGCGGTGAGGCGAAGCGGGTTTTCCCCGTAGTCGTAGTAGTTGGTTTGGGGGACGCTGACGTTTTGGAGCGAGGGCAGGGCGTTCAGGAGCAGCGCTCGGACAATTTCTGGGTCGGTGGGGTTGTACAGGATTTTGAGGGTGCGAGGTTTGAGCAAAGGGGCCTTTTCCAACGCGCGCCACCCTGGCAGCGCGATGCTGTTGCCTTCCAATCCCAGGTGGGTCAACGCCGGGGCGTTCATGAATGAGAGCGCCTCCAGGCCTCTGGAGCCGAGTTTGTTGCGGCTTAAGTCAAGGCGGACGAGGCTGGGCAGGTCGGCGTCTGCGAAGACCACCCCTGCCGGGTGGCCTTGGAGCGCGCAGTAGAGCAGCGAGAGGTGTTCCAGGCGGCCGCCGTGTTCTTTGAGCAGTGCCCGCAAGACGCTCAGATCCGACAGTGCGTGCTGACCGTCGAGTTCCAGGCGGCGCAGGTGAGGCATGGCGTCGGCGGCTGCCAGCCCCGCGAGCGCGGTCCCGTTGAGGTCGGTGTAGGAGAGGTTGAGCCAGGTCAGTTTGGCCAGCATACCGCGCTCAAGCAAGGTGTGCAGCGCGTGGGAGGTCAGGCGGTTGCGCGAGAGGTTTAAGCCGCAAAGGTTGGGCAGCTTCTGGGGGGTCAGGAGCTTCAAGAGCCGAGCGTCGCTGAGCTGATTGCTGGACAGATCCAGCCAGCGGATGTGGCTCAGGTCGGCGTTGTGAAGCAGTTGTAGGCCAGGGTGGGCCAGTTGGGCTGAGAGGCCCAGGCCCTCCACCTGTTTGAAGATGGGGTTTTTGAGGAGCTTGGCCAGGAGTGTTGGGGGGCTGTGGAAGTTCAGTTCGGCGTTTCGCAGCAGGGCCACGCGGGGTTCGCGCTCTGCGTTGAGGTGGCGCTCCAGCCACCGCTTGGGCTGGCCGACGCCGTTGCAGTACTCCACGGGCCAGGTGGCCAGGTGGTTGCTGGCGTAGTCCAGGCCCATGATCAGCGTGTCGTCGTCGGGCCACTGGTCAAAGTGGTGGCAGATCCGGGTCCAGTTGTGGTGGGAGGCGCCCTCGTAGAGCATCATCCGCAGCGAGACCAGGCGGTCGTTGATGGCGTCGGCGTTCTCCAGGCGTTTCTTTTTCCGGCGCGCCTCTTTTTTGCGCTTGCGGCGTCTGTTTCGTTGCTCTTCCTTGCTGCTCAAGGCATCTCCCTTTGTGGATTCTTATCGATGGGTTGTGTGAGCACGTCGCGCATGGTGTGCCACGAGTGTGTGATTTCCAGCAGGACAGTCAAGGGGGTCTTGCGTTTGGCTTTGAATGGGTTAATATTCTGCTAACTTGTTCAGGTTGTTGTCGCAGGAGATATCAGACCCTGTTTGTCAGTTGTCAGACAGGGTCTAGACAGAAAGGAGAGGGCGTTGTCTGCAACATCCACGGTGCGTGTTCATGGCGAGTTTGGTTTAAAGAACGTTGGGTATGGGTCCAAGCTCAAAAAGCGTTTGGAGCGGTGCCTCAAAGGGTCTGTCGACGAGTTCTGGCAGCAAGACGACGCTGTGGTCCGGGTGTCGCTCGATATTGATCCAGAAAAGGCTGATCCGCTTGGGGAGTTGTTCTGGGAGACATCCAACGCCTGGGCGTGGGGTGGGGTTTGGATGGATTTCCCCAGTGGGCGCCAGCAGTTTTATAGCCAGGGGGGAGACTCTGAGCACGTGTGCACGGGTCGCCCTGAGGGGTTGGACAGCCGTTTGGGTGGGACGGGCATGCTCAACGACCCTTATGTGGGGTCGGTGGCCTTTTCTCCCGATGGGGCGACGGTGGCGACGTTGGCGGTGGCCAACTGGGCGGCGGTGGTTCGGCTTTGGGATGTGGGCAGCGGGTCGCTGCGGCGCGTGTTGAGGATGCGTGGCAATCGGGAGAGCGGGTTTTCGCCCGATCGCGGGGCGCTGGCGTTCTCGTCGGACGGGGATTGGCTGGCGACCTCGCAGGACAAGAGCGCGTATGTGTGGGCGACGGGCAGCGGACGGCTGTGCAAACACCTGACAATGCCTGACGATGTGGTGTCGCTGGCGTTTGTGGAGGGGGCGGCGCCCCAGGAGCGCAAGTTGGTGGTGTTGACCCACAAACACCTGCGCTTCTACCACGCGGGCACGTACGAGCTGGAGCGGACGGTGGAGCCGCCGCAGAGCGACGCGGCCTGGGTGGCCATTGGCGCGGGGGGCAACCGCGCCCTTTTGAGGCGCCGCGCGGGCAGCGTGGTCCTTTGGGACCTGACCCAGGGCAAGGCGCTCAAGACCTTCAAGGGCAAGACACGCGACCCCGAGGTGCTCTTGGATGGCTGCGTGACGTGGTCGGTGGAAAACCGCAAGAAGTCGGTGCGTCAGGTGCACGTGCAGGGCGAAAACGCCAAGACCTGGTCGCTGCTGCTGGAGTCTCCCTGTGAAGAGCGTTACCCGGGCAAGGTCGCGGCCACGGCCGATGGGCGGTTTTTGCTTGAAGGTGTGCCTGGATGCCTCAAGATCTGGTCCCTTGAAGACGGGCAGGTGGTGACCGAGGTGCCGATGCGGCACGCCAAGGAAGCGGCGCTGGGCGTTGGAGCAGGTGGCGCGGTGGCCGTGGGGATCGGTGAGCATCTGTGGTTGACCTCGTTGGAGGCGTTGTTGGCCGGTGAGGTTCCCGGGACGTCGTGGTTTATTGAAGACGCGGTGGTGTCGCCCGACGGTGAGTGTGCGCTGCTCTTTGAGCCTGAAAACCCTCGGGCCAGCTTGATAGACACCCGCACTGGAGCGGTGCGCTTTGAGATCGACGGGGGCAAAGACGGGTTTTCGTTGGGTTACGGGTCGTCGGCGGCGTTTGGCGCTGCGGGCGACGTGATTGTGTTGTCGCAGGGGCGCAAGCTGCGCGTGGTCGAGGTCGAAGCCGGGCAGGTGCTCCACGAGGACAAGCTGGCGCGCAACATCAACGCGTTGGTGGTGACGGCAAACGGCGAGCACATGCTGGCCAAGAGCGACGATGGCTGGCGCGTTCACCCGGTGGGCTCCAAAGCAGGCAAGAAGATCGGCTTGGAGTCTGACGCCAACGCGCTGGCGGTGCCCAGAGGGCAGGGGTTGGTGGCGGCCTTTGAGGACGCGTCGGCGTGGCTCTGGGACGTGGCGCAGCGCAAGTGCTTGTGCACCGTCCAGGCCGACGGTGAAGACGAGTCCATTGAGGCGGCCACGGCGTTGGCTGATGGCTCGGTCTTTGTCTGGTCCTCTTTGGAGCGGGTTGTGGCCAGCGATGTGGCCAGCGGTCAGGTGCTTTGGTCGGCCGCTGTGCCGGGCAACGTCTTGGAGGTGTCGCCCGACCAGAAGGTGCTCTGGGTGGCGTCGTACGGGCGAATCGAGGCGCTTGATGTGGCCAGCGGCGCTCGGCTGCGCGCGGCGCTGCCCGGTCACCAGACCTATGCCGAGGCGTTGCGTTTGACCGCTGACGGTGGCCTCTTGAGCGTGGGCACCGAAGGGTTGATCGAGCGCTGGAGCCCGGAGCACATCGGCGGACAGGCCTGGACGACCAGCGCAAAGGCCTGGAGCCCGGCGCCGGTGGCCAAAAAGGCCACCAAAGCGCGCCAGAAGGCGCCCAAAGCCTCCCCCGACGACACCACCGAAGGCCCGCTGTGGTCGCTTGACGGCTTTGGTCCTGGTGATCCCGGGGTGTCTCAGAGCCCGCAAGAGGCCGCCGTGGCCGCCCAGACCTCTGTGCACGATCTGGAGGTGCGCGGCACGTTGACCTTCAACTCGACCCTTCTGATGGAGAACGGTTTTAAAGCGCTCGACAATGATGCGTACACCGAATTCTACTCGTCCAAGGACTTTAAGGTGGACGGCAAAGCGGCCACCATCGATCTGGCCACCGATTTGCCCGCAGACTGCACGTCGGTCCTGGACGGTTTTCGTGCCTTGACCAAGAAGGCCGCCAAAGGACACATCGACGTTCGCCTGGGGCGCTCCATCAGCTTTACACGCATCACCGCGCGTTGGGGCGAAGAAGTCCTTTGTCCGCCCTTGCCGCCCGGTGCGTTGCGGCGCGTGTCTTATGATTACAAAGACCACGCGGTGAACATGGCCGCGCTCCACGGCGATGTGTTGGCCATCTTTGATCGCTCCGCTCCGGGGGGCGTGGAGGTCTTGGATCTGGCTTCGGGTCAGATTGTCGCCAGCGGGGAGATGGGCTGGTATGAGCACAAAACCCCGCATCTGTCATTTTCGCCCGACGGGCGCTTTTTGGCGGTGCCGGGCAACAAGCGCCTGGAGGTTTTGGACTTGAGCACGGGTCAGTGGACCATCACGCGCAAGAAGAACAAGCTGGAGAGCTGCCTCTTTTTGTCGGATGGGCGGCTGCTGACTGGCCACAACGGTCAAATGAAGGTCTGGACCGATGGTCCACAGTGGCGCTGCGAGCAAACCATCGATGTGCCGGGCAAGGCCATCCGCAAAATCGTTGAGGCCACCGGAGAGCCCGGTCACGTGGCCTACATCAGCACGGATCACACCGTGCGCGTCATCAAGTTGGACGGCGTCGAGGTGGTGGCGCAAGTGCCCTGTCACCGGGATCACAGCCAGCGTCTGGCGGCCAGCGCGTCGGGTGCGGTGGTGGCCTGCAACAAGACCCACGTCTTTTTGAGGCTCGCCGGCGGCTCGATCTCCAACCTCAGCGACAAGACGTATTGGGCGCGCGCCTGGACCATGGCGAGCGTGCCGTTGGCCGGCGAGGGCAAGCGCACCATCGCGGCGGTGGGCAACATGCGCTTTATCTTCCTCTACGATGTCGACACTGGTGAGCGCCTGGGGGTCCTTGAGGGGCACAAGGGCAGCATCATCGACGCGTTGGAGTTTACCCGCGATGGCCGCAAGCTCATTTCGGTGGGCGAAAACGATGTCCTCATCTGGGACATGGCCGCTGTGGAGGCCATGGGCTGGGGTCACCCCGAGGACCCGCACGTGGTCTCGCTGCCCGCATAGGGGAAGAGGGGCGGTGGTGTTGGCCAATACCACCGCCCACCTCAAAAATCTGAAGCGGTCTTCCAGGAATCTGGTGCCTTCAAAGGCCAGAGAATTTTATGGACCCCGTCAATACGGCCTCGAAGAGTTTGGCACGGCCTCTGCTATGGGAGTCGGCGTCCGCTGCTGGACACGCTTTGAGACTTTGAGACTTCCCTCAAGCCAGCCTGGAGGCTCTTGACGATGCATAACTTCGCTTCTCCTTCTTCCCGTCTCTTTCCTGCCCTGATGACCATGTTGACCGTGCTCCTGCTGGCTCAGGCCTGCGGCGACACGACCACCGATGAGCAGCCCGACAACCAGGATCCCCAAAACGAGGCCGGCGAGGTGCTCAAGTCGGAGCTTGAGCGCGACATGGCCCCCGAGATCTCGGCTGAGCAACTCGACACTCTGGGCCAGGGCAACACCGCCTTCGCCCTGGACCTCTACCATCAGCTTCGTGGCGAAGACGGCAACATCTTCTATTCGCCCTACAGCATCTCGGCCGCCCTGGCGATGACCTACGGCGGCGCCCGAGGCAACACGGCCGCCGAGATCGAGCAGGTCATGCACTACGACCTGGGTCAGGACGGCACCCACACTGGCTTCAACGCCCTTGACCTTGAGCTGGCTTCCCGCGGCCAGGACTTGCCCAGCGATGAAGAAGGCGGCGACCCCTTCCAGCTCAACATCGTCAACGCCATCTGGGGCCAGAACGACTACAGCTTCTCCCCGGAGTATCTGGACCTGCTGGCGCTCAACTACGGCGCCGGGCTGCGGGTGCTGGATTTCCTGAACGACCCCGAAGGCAGCCGCGAGACCATCAACCTCTGGGTTGAAGACCAAACCAAAGAGCGCATCAAGGACCTCTTGCCCGCTGGCTCCATCACGCCCGGCACGCGCATGGTTCTGACCAACGCCATCTACTTCAACGCCTCCTGGGACACCCCCTTTGAAGAGTCCCTCACCAGCCCCGCGGACTTCACCAACCTGGGCGGCCAGACCGCCCAGGTGGACATGATGCGCCAGAGCTCGACCATGGGTTACGCCTCGGGGGAAGGGTACAAGGCGGTCGAGATGCTCTACAAAGGCCACGAGATGTCGATGGTCATCATCGCCCCCGACGCGGGCACCTTCTCCGACTTTGAGGCCTCCCTCGACGCCGATGGCCTGCGCGCCATCACCGACGCGCTCTCCCCCGGCTCCGTGGACCTCTCCATGCCGAAGTTTGAGTACGAGGATCCCACCGCTTTGACCCAGGTGCTCCAGGACATGGGCATGGTCGATGCCTTCTCCAGCAACGCCGACCTGTCTGGCATCGACGGCAGCCGCGGCCTGCAAATCACCGACGTCCTGCACAAAGCCTTTGTGGGCGTCGATGAGGCCGGCACCGAGGCCGCCGCTGCCACCGCCGTGGTCATCGGCGAGACCAGCGTGCCTCAGTTTGAGGAGGTGAGCCTGGATCGCCCCTTCATCTTCCTGGTTCGGGACATTGAGCCCGCGCCCATCCTCTTCCTGGGCCGCGTGACCGCGCTTTGCGACACAACCTGGGCAGGCGGCGGTGCGTCTGACCACCTCCCGCCACGC
>CAKZKQ010000711.1 GCA_937123825.1 uncultured Pseudomonadota bacterium | reverse complement strand
GGGGCCGGGGGGGGGGGGCGGGGGGGGGCACGGTCAGGGGGGGGGGCGGGCGGGGCGAGCATCATCCCCAAACACAACAACAACACAAATCCAGTGCGATTCACGAGCCATCTCCTGTCAAAGTCCGTGTGGCCTCTTGTGGAACAGGCAGCGTCCCACAAAAGCATCATCCCACCATAAGACCACCGATGGGCCGGTGGATGCAAACACCGCGTCACCGTGGGCGCCTTTACACCTCGGGCCACTTCGGGTTAAGCACAAGACGGCTTTATGAGGTCTTGCCAGGCAATCGATTCACAACCGCAACATGCGATGCGGCCTTGCTGTGAGGTTCAACACCATGAAAATGTCCGCTCTCATTACGACGCTCCTGGTCACATCTGCCGTTGCCTTTGTGGGCATCTCGGCCACCGAGGCGACCACGGCCTCCAAACAGCAGCGCGCGGTCAAGCCGTCGGTGTCCTTGATGGAGGATAAGAAGGACGCCGAGAAGAAGCCTGCTGACGACGACGGCGCCTCTGAGCGCACGCCCGAGAAGCTCTACACCGAGTTCTGCTCGCACTGCCATGATCCTGGCATTGCCGGTGCCCCTCCGACGGGCGACAAAAAGTGGCTGGAGCTGGCCAAAGCGCGCGGCTTCGACACGCTGGTCAAAAACACCATCAAGGGCGTGGGCATCATGCCGCCGCGCGGGACCTGCGTGGAGTGCTCCGACGACGAACTCAAGGCCGCCGTCCAGTACATGCTCGACAAGTCCAAGGCCAACGCTGGTCAGGGCGAGAAAAAGAAAGACAAGTGATGCCAGAACGCCCGGTTTTGGGGTGCTGAGCCCCGACAGATGACGCGGTTTACGGCATAAAAAAAGGCCTGGGGCGAAGTGCTCCGGGCCTTTTGTTTTCTTGTGGGTTGGCGCGTCAGCGGCTCAGGCGGCTGCGGGCGTCGCGCAGCAGTGAGCGGGCGCTGGAGCCGGGGGACAGGCGCATCGAGTCGCGATCCAGGTCGGGGTCGCGGTTGACGATGACCTCGGGGGGCGCGTCAAAGGGGACCTCCGAGGAGGGCTTGTAGCTGTTGTTGCGGATGGAGCCGATGGCGGACAGCGCCATGTGCTTCCAGACCCAGGGAGAGAGGTGCTCTTTGAGCAGCCACATGGCGTCGCCGGGGCGGCGGACGTTGCGGGGCTTGGGCGGGTTGAGCTTGATGTGCTCGGTCGCTTGCTCGTAGGCGCTCTCGTAGGCCTGGTAGACGACCTCGGGGTGAGTGCGGGCGCGGCTGCGGGCCGCGGCGGCTTCGCCCATGGCGCGGCGCTCGACGGGGTTGTCCAGCAGGCGCACAACGTGGGCGCCCATGCTGGCCATCAGGCCCCGGCCGGGCTTGCTCAGCAGGCCGCTGATCTCGTGATCGACCTGGTAGGAGACGCCCAGACCGTCGTTGGCGCCCACGACCGGCAGGCCACACCAGAGCGCTTCGTTGACGACCTGACCAAAGGTCTCGCTGACCGAGGCGTACACAAAGACGTCGGCGTGCGCGTAGAAGTCCGGCAGGTCGCGCTGGGGACGCTCGCCGACAAAGTCGCAGCGGTGGTAGCAGCCAAGCTCCTCGGAGAGCTCAATGAGGTGGTGGTGCTCAGGGCCGTCACCGATCAGCGTCAGGCTGGCCTCGGGGTGGTTGGGCAGCACGTGCTCGGCGAAGAGGCGGATGACCTTGTCGATGTCTTTTTCACGAGCGTGGCGGCACACCACGATCAGGCGGCTGCCACGGGGGAAGTTGGACTGGAAGGGGTCGCGGCCGACGGGGCGGTCAAAGATCCGCACGTCGATGGGCCGGGGGATGACGTGCACGGGGCAGGTCAGCCCTCGGTTGTGCCAGTGCTCGGCCAGACCGTCGCATTGAACAATCAAACCGTCGCAGCCGTTGTAAACCTGCGCAAAGGTCCGCTCGACCAGGGGAGCAAGGTGCTCGTACTGGCTCATAAAGCGGTCAGACTCATAGAGGGAGTCCGGGATGAGGTGTTGGGCAAAGGCCGGCAGGTGGATGGTGTTGGTCGACAAGCAGGGGATGCCGTGCAGCGCGCGCATCATCGGCGCGTAGTGCATCAACAAGCTGTTGGCGTGGGAGTGGATGACGTCAAAATCCGGTTTGCCAAGGCTCTTCTGCAACGGAAACGGCCACGCCACGCGCACACCCGGGTGGGCTTTGAAGTCGTTGGCCTTAAAGAGCAGCGAACCCTCGGGGGCCTGACGGTTGTTGGGCCCAGGGGCGGCACCGACCAGCGTCACCTTGTGACCGCGCGACTCAAGCGTGCGCTTCATGGCGACTGTCACCAGCGCCGGACCACAGGTGAAATCAACCGCGACGTAATCTGAAAGTAGACCGATATGCATAACTTGAATTCCAACTTTGCTTGGCAACCAGAGGCTTCATCGTAGGCCACCTCTTGTGCGACCAGGCGCCATCTGTCGCAAGAACTGAACCAAAGATCCAGCTTTAGCCGTGCAACAGTACATTCTGTCCATGAAACAAGCTCAAACCCGGTCTGGACGCGATCTTGAGGGCGCCGATGGCCGATCGCTGGACAGTGGACAATCCTTTGTCCATCCCAAGTGGACAAAGTTTTATCCACTCTTTGGAAATTGATGGCAGATCCAGTGGCCATATGGCCAATCCATGCCGCACTGATCGGTATGGATCTGACTGAAGGGTCAGACATAACCCAATGGCAAAGGGCTGATGTGATGGTGGTTGGTCTGTGCCAGTGTCGTAAGAAAAGTGAAGGGCTGGGCTTGAGGCCAATGAACGGGTGGGTTTTGCGACGTTGGGCGCACGCTGTGTGGGGGTGTGCGCGTCGCAGCGGGCAAGCCTATAGGTTTTGCGACGGTGGGCGGCGCAAAACATGGCTTTTGAGCAGAGATTTACTTCAGCGACTCGATGAATTCGGCAATTCTCTTGGAGAGCTTCAAGATATCAAAGGGCTTTTGAATGAAGCGGTCGGGCATCGTGTTCAAGAATTGCTGGGCTTGCTCGGTGTAGGCTCCTCCGCTGGTGAAGAGCATGCGGCGAGCGACCTCAGGGGCGCTCTGAGACAGGCGCTCGTGAAGTTCCATGCCTGACATGTCGGGCATGAACATGTCACAGATGATGGCGTCAAAGCTTTGCTGGGTGTCGAGCAGCTGCGCGGCTTCCGTGCCGGTGTTGGCCACGGTCACATCGTGTTTTCGCCTCAGCACTCTTCTGAGCGCGTCCGCAATCAAAGGTTCGTCGTCAATCACCAAAATGCGGGGTTTTGATGGCGAGGGTTGAGCAGTCATGGGATCTCTATGGCAAGGCGTCGTTGTTGAACACACAGGTGAACATCGACCACATATTCAAAAACCTGAACCATGCTAACAACGGTCACCATGTTTTTCAAACCCGAAAACCCCCAAAAACCTCCTTGTGGCGGGCTCTCATACCATCAGCGGAAACCACGGGTTGTCGGTGAAGGAGCGTTCATTCGAATTCGGAGTTTTCGCACCCTCACGCTTTTGTTTGCGTTCATCTGTGGGTTGCTGACAACACATGATGCAGGCGCCGAAGCGATCCAATGGCAGGCGCTGAGCGATGATCCAGGGCGTTTTCAAAGCGGTTGGGTTTTTGTGCCCGCCAAGCGCCCAGGCGCCGACAAACTCCCTGAGTCTGCGGTCATTGAAGGGGGGTCGGTGCGCCTGCCGGACTCTGTGGGGCCTGCCGATCTGGGGTTTGCGTCCGACATTCTGGCGTCGGGTTCTGAGGCATTCTGGAAGCACGGCGGTGTGGCGTTGGTGATGATGGAGGTGCCAGAGGCCGGTGCGCGCAAACTCCGCCTGGGGCTGCCGCGCGGCGCTTCGGTCTGGCTCGATGGGCGCGAGATCTTTACGGCGCAGACCCACCTCCACCTTCCCGAGAGCGCTGAGGTCGCGGTGACGCTGGAGGCCGGGACGCACGTCCTGGCGGTCAAGCTGCCACGTCGAAAGTCGGGCTGGCATGGTCGCGGCTTTCATCTGCGCTGGTTGACCGCCGATGGGGTGCCGGATCCCTCCCTGGTCTTCAAGCTGCCCTGGTTGAACAACTCTGGGGCGGCCTTTGAGGCGGGCATCGTTCGAGCCAAGGCGACGCTGGCATTGTCCAGCACCGCGCCGGCTTGGAACGCGCAGGTCACAATAAGCCCCACGCTGCCTGCGGCGCTGGTGTCTCAAAAGGTGGCCCTGCGTGCGGTGCCTGGACGACGCAGCGCAGCGCCCACCGTGGCGCTCGGCGACTGCACCCTCACACCCGGCACCATCTGCCGCCTCGCCGCCGACTGGCCCGCCCAGGCGTTGGAGTCCAAAAGCCGGGGCGGTCTTGGCCCTGTGGTGTTCGAAGCCCAACTCGGCGCCCAGGGGGCCTGGCACCGTGTGGGCCAGTGGGGCGACGCCAAGCCGCTGGGCGAGACAACCCTGGCCGACCTGAAGCTCGCCGTGCAGGTGCGCACGGCCTTGGAGGGGGCGGGGTGGCTCAGCGCCGAAAGCCACGATTTGATCCGCTATGACCTGCAACGTCTGACCGATCGCCTCCAGCTGCGCCCGCTCAAGCCTCCCATCGGCCCCAAAGCGCTGCGGCGTCGCCTTGGTCGCCACCTCAAAGACCTCCAGGCCCAGCGCGACCCGCTCCAGGACGCCGTGGGCATGCACCTGCGGGCCTACCGCTCACCCCTCGATGGGCGCTACCAGCCCTATGCCCTCTTTGTGCCCCCCGGCCTCAATCCCGGCAAACCCATCCCCATGGTGGTGGCGCTGCACGGCTTTCGGGGCACGCCCGAGCGGATTTGCCGCATCGCGCTTGGCGGCGCCGCGCCCCGGATGCTGGTTCTGTGCCCTTATGGATACGGCGACACGGTTTTTCGGGGGGTGGGCGAGGATGATGTCTTTCGCACCATGGCGCTGGTCGAGGATCGCTTTGCGGTCGATCCCGACCGGGTCTATCTCACCGGTGTGTCCAACGGCGGCCTGGCGGCCTACGAGATCGCCCTGCATCACCCCGACCGGTGGGCTGCGGTGGCCATCCTGGCGGCGCTTGGAGATCTGCGAAACTTCTCGCGGATCGGCCGCGAAGGCCACGAACCCTACGAAACGGCCTGGATCGACCGCCTCTCCTCCGCCGAGCGCCTCTCCAACGCGCGCGGCATGACCTTTATGATCGTGTACGGAGAAAAAGACCGCCTGGACCACAAACACGTCGAGGCGCTCAGCCACAAGCTGCGCCGCGCCGGTGCCCGCGTGCGGTACATCGTCCATGATGATCTGGGGCACAACGTCTGGGATCGAACCTACGAAAAGGGCGCCATCTTCAAATGGTTCCGCGCCCATCGACGGCGGCACAAAGGCAAGCGCATCGACTACATCTCGCGGTCACCACTGCGCCGAGGAGCCCAGGGGCTCTACATCGAGCGCGCCGATTGGGCGCAGGCCCCCAGGATCACGGTCCGCTGGGACTCGTCCCAGGAGCTGGACGTCACCGCGACCGACGCCGCCGAGGCCTTCTTTGTGCGCCTCAAACCCACCGAGGCGGCGCGCACAGTCCTGCTGACCCTCAACGACAAACCCACCCAACTCACCGTCGAGCCCCACCACCAAAGGCTTGCCTTTGAACGCGCCGAGCAGGGATGGGCGGTCCAGGCCCAGACCGAAGCGGCCCCCCAACAACCCTGGCCGCAGACCCAGGGGTGGCCGCGCGCCGAGGATTTTTACGGTGGGCTAGAGCGTCTGCGCAACGGACCCCAACTCTACGTCTACGGCACCCATAATCCTCATGACACGGCGCTCAACTGCTACCTGGCGCACCTCGACCAGCGCCGTTGGTCGCGCTGGTCGACTTTGGTCACCGAGGTCATCCCCGACACCGCCTTGACCGTGGATCGCATGGAGCGTCACCACCTGGTGCTGGTGGGCACCGATCTGGCCAACCCCTGGGCGGGGCGTTTGGTGCCGCAGACCCGGGCCGAGCTTCGTCAGCCCGTCGCCAGCGAGCGCACCGACGTGGGCATGCGCATCATGGTGCCCAACCCCATGGCGCCCGGCCTCGGCGTGGTCCTCTCCACGGGCACCACAGCCCGAGGTGTGGTGTTTTCGTCTGGGTTGCCCGAGATTGTGCCCGACGCGGTCTGGGCTGGGGAAGAGATCGTGGCGCCGCCCTTTGATTTGCGGCTGCGCGATCGCGCGCTGCTGAAGTGGCGCTGAGGCGGGGTTTGGGGCGCGGCGTCACTGGGCCAGCATGGCCTCGACCTCGTGGATGATCGCCACGGCCGTTTGCCCGTCATACCCCAGGCGCCGTTTGAGTTTGCCCAGCACGCGTTGCTCGCCTTCGGTCGGTTCTCCATCGGCCAACATCGTCGCCACGGCGCACCGAAACGCCCGTTCGGCGTCTTCATCGGTCTTCAGGCGCGCCACAATGTCGTCGATGATGGGGTTGAGCCCCACAAAGGACTCCATTCTGTCGTAGGAGTCCTGGGCCAGCGCTTCGGCGGTCTCGCTGTCGACGCCAAACATGCTGCTCAAAAAGCCCACCAGGAAGTCTTCCTCTTCTTCACCCAGCTCACCGTCGGCGATCAACATCACGCAGGAGATGTCGACCATGGCGCGCTCGACTTCAGTCAGGTTGTGGTCCGTGGGTTGGCTCATGGGGGTGGTCCTCTGGGTGGTGTGCGGTGCAGTTGCTTTGGGCTGCATGGGTTTGATGGCCGTTATGATGTCCATCCAGAACATCAATTGCAACCCGCAAGCTGCCCGGCGCTCTTTGCCCAAAGCCTTGTTTTCGCTCTGGTGCTCATGAAAGACTGTGTGCCTCAACAGACCACCAATGGCGCCAACGGGCGGCCAGACACAAAGCAGGGGAGGGTTTTGCCATGACAGAGTCCGTATTGGACGCGCTTGAGGCGCTCGAGACCGACAAGTTGGCGCGTTACTGCCGCAACATCTCGGTCGAGGGGGCCATCGCCCAAACCCTGTCATTGACGTTGGATCGTGGGCAGAGCGTCTGGGTGTCCAGGGGCGGGCTGCTGGCTTACTCCGATGGGGTCGATTGGCAGTTGAAGATCCCAGGGGGCGCGGGCAAGGCGCTCAGCCGGATGATGTCCGGCGAGGGGCTCTCGTTGACCTATGTGACGGCCAACCGGCCCGACAACAAGATCGTCATCTCTGCCAATCAGCCCGGTAAGCTGGTCACCTGGGACTTGAGCCGTGGCCCGATCATCTGCACCAGCGGCTCTTTTGTGGCGGCGCTGGGCGACGTCAACATTGACGTGACGGTGGCGCGCTCGGCGGGCGCGGCCCTCTTTGGCGGGGCAGGCCTCTTTATGCAGCGCTTGTCTGGCGACGGCATCGCGGTCATTCACGGCGCCGGGGATTTTACCGACCAGACCCCCAAGCCCAACGACAAGCCCCTGGCCTCGGCCGGCAACCTGGCGGTCTTTTCGGCCGATGTAAAGTACAGCGTGCGCCGCACGGGCGGTTGCCTGAAGTCATGTTTTGGGGGCGAAGGCCTCTTTATGACCGAGATGGTCGGCCCTGGCTGGGTGATGCTCCAAAGCCTCAAGAAGCTGCCCATCCCCGGCGGGCAGCAGGGCCGCTCCATGTGAACGCGGCGTCTTTTACAGGGCCGAAGTCAGCGCCTGAGCGCCGTCTTGCGTCACCAGGACCGTGTCTTCCCAGCGCGCGCCAGCGCCGTGGAGCGCTTTGGGAGCGCCCTGGGCGCCTTGGGGCACGTAGAGCCCTGGTTCGATGGTCAAGGTCATGCCCGGCTCCAGGATGATCGACGCGCCGTCTTGCTCTCGCGGGCAAGGATCGTGGACGTCCAGGCCGATCCAGTGGCTTGTTTGGTGTGGAAACCACTCTTCGAGCGGTCCTTCGAGCCCCAACCCCTGCTGTGCGTCCCGCAAGACCTCGCAGGCGCGCTGGTGCACCGCTTTGAGGCTCGCGCCGGGCACAGCGGCTGCGATGGCCGCGCGGTGGGCCTCTTTGACAGCTTCGAGCAGCGCGCCGGTGCCCTGCGGCGCTGCGTCCGAGCTGCCCAAAAGCCACGTCCGGCTCATGTCCGCCGCATATCCACCCCAGCGCGCCCCAAAGTCGACCAGCACCAGCTCCCCTGCGTTCATCTGCCGTGCGGTGGGCTGGGCGTGGAGGCCGCACGTGCGCGGGCCGCTGGCGACCAGGGGTCCAAAGGCGTCGCGCGCCGCGCCCGCGCGTCGGAGCGCAGCGGTGAGCAAACCCGAAAGTTCCAGTTCGGTCATTCCAGCGGTGGCGCTTGTCATGGCCGCGTTCATGGCGGCGGCGGTGATGTGTCCGGCGCGGCGCATGGCGTCCACCTCATGGGCGTCCTTGCGCAGCCGCAGTCGCCCCAGGAAGCGGCCTGAATCCACAATGTCGGGCATGCCTCGGCCTCGGCGCTGTCGCCCGGTGCTGTGCAGCGCGTCCAGGAGCCATGCGTCGCGCCGGATGTCCTGGCCCAGCGCCCAGCCCAGCGCGCTGCAATCGGTCAGCGCCGCTTTGAGGTCGCGTTCAAAATCTTTGGCCGGGCGCACCTCATCGACGCCCGAGCGTTGTCCGGCGCGCTGCGGCCCCAGGCGTTCGTGGTGCCAGCGCTCCCAGTCGGGGTCGCGGGGTTGAACGTAGAGCACGCTGCGGCCGTCGGGCCAGAGCATCAGCGCGCAGCCCTCTTCTTCGATGCCCGATAGGTAGCTCAGCGCGCTGCTGGGGGCGTAGGGGCGGTGTCCGCCAGGTGGGGCGGCTTCAAAGACCAGGAGGGTGTCCGGGCAGGACTGGCTAAGGCGCTGGCGGCGAGCATGAAGGTGGTGTGCGGTCATGGGGTGACTCTCCGTGTGGTGTCAGGGGCACGTGGCGCTCGGTGTCGATGCGCGCAGCACACCCTGGCCAGCGATCGTTGAGATCACCGGCGAGTGGACGCTCCCCGGTGTTTTGGGGGAGGTGGTGGAGAGTGTAGTTGTGGGGGGCTTATTGAGGAGTCTTTGGGGTA
>CAKZKQ010000710.1 GCA_937123825.1 uncultured Pseudomonadota bacterium | reverse complement strand
GCAGCCGCATGACACCTGCCGCCCTGTGGTCAAGGCGTTGGAGGTCACAAAGGCCGTCTTGCCACACGAACACACACACTCCCAGCGGCCGCGCTCGCGCAGATACGCAACCACCTTCAGGCGACCATAAATCTCGTCGGGCTCCACAGAACGTCGACGGCCAGGCTTGCGCAGCGTCACGCCTGCGCGCTGCAGCGCAGAACGCATCGCATCGCGGCTGACCTCCCAGCGGACAGCCATCTGAGCGATGGTCATCCCGGACTCGTAGGCTCGCCTCAGCTCCGGGTAGGTCTCTTCACCCAGCGCATAGGCACGGGGCTCGCCCCGAGGGCGCAATGTCACGCCCGCGCGTAAGAGACGCCGCCGCACACTTTCGTGCGACATGCCAAAGGCGTTGGCCAACTGGCGCAGTGATTCACCCAGGAGGTATCGCCTCCGGAGTTCATCTAACACCGTACTGTCATCGTGAGGATGTTGGGTCACAGGGAACTTCTCACCAAGGGGCTTACACCACCTCAGGACCAGGCAAGCAGCATCAAACCACACCACACCCATTGAAATGCGTGGATGTTATGGCAATGATGACGCCCCTTTGTTGCTTATGGCCTTTGTCCAGAGGAGAAAAAACATGCACCAGGTGATCGAGTCCTTAGCGGCTGTCTGCAGCGAACGTCGAGCAGCCGTCACCCGCATTCTTGGGGATCAGGCGTTTTTGCTTGGCGCTGGCCACAGCAGACCGCGCAATTATGCCGCAAATACATTCAGATTCCGAGCAGCCAGCCACTTTCTTTTTCTCACTGGCCTCTCAAGCCCGGGCGCCCACCTGCTGATATCAGGGCAACACGCTCGTATCTTTGTCCACCCTGACGGACCAGATCACGCTTTGTGGCATGGACCAAGCCCGTCTATGTCGCAATTGGCGACGTCGCTGGGGTGCAGCGTGGAGCCTATGAGCGCTCTGCCCAATGCGTTGCAGAACATCTCACACGTCATGATGCTCCCCGCAGCAGATAGACGCGCTTGTGATGAAATGTCGTCCTTATTGGGCCGAAAAGTCACCCCCGGGGTGATCTCTACGCACGATCTGCCGCTGGCCCAGGCCATGATCCAGGCTCGCCTTTGCCACGATCAAGCAGCGCTGGCCCAGATGACCGCTGCTGCCGAATTGACCACCCGCGCGTTTGCCGCAGGCATGGCCGCGACGGCCCCCGGCAAGCTGGAGTGGAGCGTCCGCGCCGCCATGGAATACCCGCTGACGGCCTGCGGCACCGTGCCGGCCTACAACCCCATCGTCTCTGTCCACGGCGAGGTCCTCCACAACGATCGCAGCGACAACACCATGCGCGATGGCGATCTGCTTTTGGTGGACTTTGGGGCCGAATCCACCGGCGGATGGGCCTGCGACGTCACCCGGACCTGGCCCGTTTCGGGCACCTTCAGCCCCACCCAGCGCGACCTCTACGACGTGGTCCTGGCCGCCCAGCGCGCCGCCATCGACGCCGTCACCCCAGGCGTGCGCTACCGGGATGTTCACCTCCAGGCATGCCGCACCATCGCCGACGGCCTGTGCCAGCTTGGCATCCTCAAGGGCGACGTCGATGGTCTGGTCGAAGACGGCGTCCACGCCCTCTTCTTCCCACACGGCGTCGGCCACCTTTTGGGTCTCGACGTCCACGACATGGAGGATCTGGGCGATTTGGCTGGCTACGCCCCCGGGCGCAGCCGCAGCGAGCAGTTTGGCCTGGGTTATCTGCGCCTCGACCGCGATCTCCAACCCGGCATGGTCGTGACCATTGAGCCCGGCTTCTATCAAGTCCCCGCCATCCTCCAAAACCCGGCCCTGACCCACGGCGCCGCCGACCGACTCAACACCGACGTGCTGGAGCGCTTCAGCGACGTGCGCGGCATCCGCCTTGAAGACGACATCCTCGTCACCGACCAGGGCCACCAGAACCTCACCCAGTCCATCCCCATCGACCCAGACGACATCCAACGCGCCGTTCAACAAGGCCGCGTGCCTCCAACCGGTCGATCAGTTTGGAAGTGGTCACTGGCCCGATGTCCAGCTTGGCCGCAAGATCCGCCTGCCGCTGACCAGCCTCTCGCATGAGGCTGAGCACCGCCCAACCCT
>CAKZKQ010000709.1 GCA_937123825.1 uncultured Pseudomonadota bacterium | reverse complement strand
ACCTGGAGGTTGGCCTCAAGTCCAACGGCCAGCGCACCGTGCTGCGCAGCACCCGCGCCGACGTTGAAGGCGGCGACGGTGTCACACTGGAGCCCGGCGCCGTGATCGTCGTCTCGGGCGGCGCCCGCGGCGTCACCGCCTCCACGCTCAAGGCGCTGGCCGCCTCGCACAAGCCTCGCCTTTTGCTCCTGGGCCGCACCCCGCTCCAGGACGAGCCCGAGGTCTGCAAAGGCATGACGACCGACGCGGAGCTCAAGCGCGCTCTGCTGATGGACGCCAAGGCCAAGGGCCAGAAGATCACCCCGGCCAAGCTCGGCTCCCAGGTCCGCCGCGTGTTGGCGGGCCGCGAGATCCGCGACAACCTGGCGGCGCTGCGCGCAGCCGGGGCCGTCGATGTGCGCTACCTGGCGGTGGACGTGCGCGACGCCTCCGCACTGGACAGCCAGTTCCGCACCGTGCGTCAGCAGTGGGGCCCCATCCGGGGCATCATCCACGGCGCCGGTGTCCTAGCCGACAAGCTCATCGCGGCCAAGACCGACGACCACTTCGACCGCGTCTTTGGCACCAAGATCGGCGGCCTCAAGGCCCTGCTCGAAGCCACCAGCAACGACCCGCTGGCGCTCCTGGTGCTCTTCTCCTCGGTCGCGGCGCGCTCGGGCAACAACGGCCAGAGCGACTACGCCATGGCCAACGAGACCCTCAACAAAGTCGGCGCCCTTGAAGCGCGTCGGCGCGGCGCCACCTGCCTGGTCAAGTCCCTGGGCTGGGGTCCGTGGGAAGGGGGCATGGTCACGCCCGCCCTCAAGGCCCGCTTTGAAGCCCTCGGCGTGGCGCTCATCCCCCACGTCGTCGGCGCTCAGATGATGGTCGAAGAGTTGATCGACGGCGCCTCAAACCGGATCGAGCTGGTCCTCGGCGCCGAACCCGCGCGCCGTGCCCTGCTGGCCGCCGGAGAAGCCCCCCAGGAGGCCTTTGACATCATCGTCACCGCCCAGGACCACCCGTACCTGGTCGATCACTCCATCCGCAACAAGCCGGTCGTGCCGGTCGTGTTGGTCTTGGAGTGGTTTGCGCGCGCCGCCACCGCCATGGTCCCTGACATGGAGCTGGTCGCCTGCAGCGACGTCAAAGTCCGCAAAGGCATCCTCCTGGAGAACTTCCACGGCCGCGGGGATCGTTTTGAGGTCCACGCCAAGCAGCTCTCCAACGGCAACGGCGTCGTGCTGGGGCTGGAGCTGCGCAGCGACGACGGGCGCGTCCACTACGTGGGCAAAGCCGAGATGGCCCCCAAAGCCCCCGAAGCCCCCGTCTCCAAGGCCTCCGCCGGGTCGCTGACCGACTACGACGGCCCGCTCTACAACACCACCACCCTCTTCCACGGCCCCGATTTCCAGGTCATCCGCTCGCTGGCGGGGATCTCGAACACGGGGATCGAAGGTGAACTCGAAGGCGCCCGCGCCCAAAGCTGGGAGAGCCACGGCCAATGGCGCACCGACGTCGCGGCCATGGACGGCGGGCTCCAACTGGCCGTCCTGTGGACTCGCCATATGCTCGGCGGCGACTCCCTGCCCACGGGCGTGGGGTCCTACAAGACCTACAGCACTGGCCTCCTGAGCGGTGCCATCAAGTGCACCATCCAGGGCCAGACCGTGGGCCGCTCCAAGATGGTCTGTGACGTGGCCTTCACCAGCCCCGACGGCCGCCTCCTGGCCGAAATGAACAACGTGGAAACCCACCTTCTGCCTTCGTGACGCGGCTCGCCGCCGGAGCACCATGAAACCAGTAGCCATCATCGGGCAGGGCTGTGTCCTGCCCGGCGCGCTCAGCCCGCAGTCCCTCTGGGACGCTGTCGTCGGCCGCCGCAACCTCATCTCCTCTGCCCCCGCCGACCGCTGGGGCCTGCCCCGCGCCGACATCATGGGCGCCCCTGAAACCGACCAGGAGCGCACCTGGTCCGACAAGGGCGGCTACGTCTCGGGCTTTGAGCAGGTCTTTGACCCCTCGGACTTTGGGCTCGACTCGGCCCTGGTCGGCCAACTCGACCCGCTGGTCCAATGGCTCCTACACGCCGGACGTCAGGCGCTCTCAGGCGTCAACCCGCGCTCGCCGGGCCGCTCCGGAATCGTGATCGGCAACCTGGCCTTCCCCTCCAGCGGCATGAGCCGCTACGCCGAGCGCGGCTGGCTCGGCGACACACTGGCCGACGCCGCCGGGCTGCCCAGGCCACCCGCGCACGACCGCTTTATGGCCGGCCTGCCCGCGCACCTGGTCGCCCAGGGGCTGGGACTGCACGGCGCACCGTCTTACGCCCTGGATGCCGCCTGCGCTTCCTCGCTCTACGCCATCAAGATGGCCTGCGACCTGCTCGAAGATGGCCGCGCCGACATGATGTTGGCCGGGGCCGTCAACCGCGCCGACGATCTCTTCATCCACGTGGGCTTTTGTGCCCTGCGGGCCATGAGCCGCACCGGCCAGAGCCGCCCCTTCCACCGCGGCGCCGACGGGCTGGTGCCCGCTGAAGGCGCCGGGCTGGTGGTGCTCAAGCGCCTCGAAGATGCCCAGCGCGACGGCGACCCGATCCTGGGTGTCATCCGAGGCGTCGGGCTCTCCAACGACGGCCGCGGCAAAGGGCTCCTGGTGCCGTCGCAAAACGGTCAGGTCCGCGCCATGGCCCAGGCCTGGCAAAACGCGGGGCTCGACCCTTCGAGCGCCACGCTCATCGAGTGCCACGCCACCGGCACCACCATCGGCGACAGCACCGAGCTTGAGAGCATGGCCCAGGTCTTCAAAGGCCACCGGGACCTGCCCATCGGCTCGCTCAAGTCCCACCTCGGTCACCTCATCACCGCCGCTGGCGTGGGCGGCTTGATCAAGGTCCTGGGCTCGATCAAGCACGGCGTTCGCCCCCCGATGCTCAACACCGACGCCCCCATCGAAGCCCTCGACGGCTCCCCGTTCCGGCTCCTCAAAGACCCCGAGCCCTGGGACGGCCTGCGGCGCGCCGCCATCAGCGCCTTTGGCTTTGGCGGCAACAACGCCCACCTCATCGTCGAAGCGCACGACCCCCAAGCCTCCTTTGTCCCCGCGCCTGCCGCCCCCAAACCCGAGGTGGCGATCGTGGGCATGGGCGCAGTGGTGGGCGACGGCACCGGTTTGGGCGACTTTGAGGATGTCCTCTTTGGGCAACGCCCTGCCAACCAGAACCCCGCCAAAGACATTGAGTTGTCCATGCGGGCGCTGCGCTTTCCGCCCAAGGATCTGGAGCAGACGCTGGCCCAGCAGCTCATGGTCTTCAAGGCCGCCACCGAGGCGCTCTCGGCCAAGCCCAGCCTCAACAACGAGCGCACCGGTGTGCTCATCGGGATGGGAACGGACGCCGAAGTGGCGCGCTACGGCGCCCGCTGGCGAATTCGGGACTGGGCGCGGGCCTGGGGCGTGGAAGACGAGGCGTGGGTGCAGGAGGCTCAGAACGCCTTTGTGCCCGCGCTGGCCGCCGCTGGCGTGCTGGGCACCATGCCCAATATCCCCGCCAACCGGATCAACAACCAGTTCAACCTCTCTGGCCCCAGCATGGCGGTCTGCTCTGAGGAACTCAGCGGTGTGCGCGCGCTGCAAATCGCCGCCCGAGCCCTCCAAAATGGCGAAATGGACGCCGCCGTGGTCGGCGCCGTGGACCTGAGCCATGAGCCGACCCACCAGCGAGCCCTGGCCCAGCTTGGCCGGGCGCTTGCGCCTGGTGATGGCGCCGTGGTGCTGGTGCTCAAGCGCCTTGAAGACGCACGCAAGGACGGCGACGCCGTGCTGGCGGTCTTGGATGATGCAGCCCAACCATCGGGCGCCATTGAGGAGGCCGACATCACCGCGCGCTTTGGCCACGCCCACGCTGCCTCGGGTTTGCTCCAGGTGGCGGCGGCGGTCTCTTGCTGTGCCCGCGCCCGTCAACTCGGCGGCGCGCCCTGGCAAGGTCCCCGCGCGGTGTCCTTGAACGTGCACGCTTTGGCCGGTCAGCAAGCCCAGGTGGGGCTGCGCGGCGAAGGTCCTGCCCAAGCGCTGCGTCCCAGCGCGCCGCTGCCGCCTCCGGCGCTGCGTTTTAAAGCCCACATGACCCCAGTTCAGTTGCCCTCGGTTCCCCAGACGGTAAAGACCATGACCCAGCAGACTTCACAGCCCAACAACGCCCAGCTCATGGCCCCGGCCCCTGCGCTGCCTTCGGTCTTCTCGGAAGCCCCCGCGCCGCTGGCCGCCGCCCCTGTGGCTGCGCCAGCCCCCGCAGCGGCGCCTGCGGTGACCAATGGCCACGTGGCCAACGGACACATCACCAATGGCCATGTGAGCAACGGACACGTTGCCAACGGACACGTTGCCAACGGACACGTTGCCAACGGACACGCTGCCGCCAATGGGCATGCGAGCAACGGACATGCTCCTGTGTCCTGGCCTGCGGCGCCGATGCCCCCGGTGGCTCCCGCGATGCCCATGGCTCCGATGGCACCGACCATGCCCGTGTCGCCGCTCTCTCCGATGGGCGATGTCTACGCACGGTTTGCCGCTGCGCACGCCCAGATGTCGGCGGTGCACAAGCAGTTTATGGCGCAGCAGCAGGCGGTCCACCAGCGCTTCCAGGCGTTGACGGCCCAGGTCGCGGGCAATCTCCTGCATGGCCCGCCCAGCGGCGCCGCGTCGTACATGCCGCCGCCTATGCCGATCGCACCGCCGCCGATGCCTGTGGCGCCTCCCGCGCCGACCTACCCCAGCAACGGCCACACTGCGCCGATGCCTGTGGCGCCTGCTCCTGCGGCGCCGGTGGTGGTCCAAGCGCCCATCGCCAAGGCCCCGGTGGCGACCCCGGTCGTCAAAGCGCCCGCGCCGGCAGCCAAGCCTGTGGTGGTCAAAGCGCCTGTGGCCAAAAAGGTTCAGGCGCCGGCCTCGGACACTGCGGCGTTGGTTCCCAAGCGCAACAAGCCTGCGCCCACGGGCATGACGCTGGATCGCGACGGGCTCAAGATCCACGCTTCGGGCAAGATCTCGGAGATTTTTGGGCCGCTCTTCGAGCAGCAGGACGGCTACAAGCGCCAGGTGCGCATGCCTGAGCCGCCGCTGCTGCTGGCCGACCGGATGACCGGCGTGGACGCCAAGCCGGGCGTGCTGGGCCGCGGTTCGATGTGGACGGAGACGGACGTCAAAGAGGATTCATGGTACCTGCACGAGGGTCGCATGCCTGCGGGCATCATGATCGAGTCGGGTCAGGCCGACTTGATGCTGATCTCGTACATGGGCATCGACTTCCTCAACCAGAGCGACCGGATTTACCGCCTGTTGGGCTGCGAGTTGACCTACCATGGGTCGCTGCCCAAACCCGGCGAGACGCTCTGCTACGACATTCACATCGACGGTCACGCCAAACAGGGCGACGTGCGCCTCTTCTTCTTCCACTATGACTGCGAGGTCAACGGCGAGCCCCGTTTGACGGTCCGTGGGGGGCAGGCTGGGTTCTTCACCGAGGAAGAGCTGGGCGACTCGATGGGGATTTTGTGGAAGCCGGAGACGGGCGAGCGGTGCGACAACCCGCGTTTGGCCGCGCCTGCGGTGGCGTTGCAGCGCGAGCGCTTTGAGCGCCACCACCTGGAGTCCTTTGCCAAGGGCGATGTGTCGGCCTGCTTTGGTCCTGGCTTTGAGAAGACCGCCGCGCACACCCGCACGCCTCGGATCGCGGGCAGCCGGATGCTCTTTTTGGAGACCATCACCGAGATCAACCACACTGGCGGTCCCTGGGGCCGGGGTTATTTGCGGGCCGAAGACCACATTTCGCCCGACGACTGGTTCTTCAACGGCCACTTCAAGAACGACCCCTGCATGCCAGGGACGTTGATGTTCGAGGGCTGCCTGCAGGCGATGGCCTGCTACATGACGTCGATGGGTTACACCATTGACCGCGATGGCTGGCGCTTTGAGCCGGTCCCCGAAGAGAAGTACCTGATGCGCTGCCGCGGTCAGGTCAGCCCCACCTCCAAGCTCTTGACCTACGAGGTCTTTATCGAAGAGGTCATCGACGGCCCCATCCCGACCATTTTTGCCGACCTGCTGTGCACCGTCGATGGTCTGGGCGCCTTCCACTGCCGCCGCATGGGCCTGCGACTGGTGCCGGACTGGCCGCTGGAGGACCGCGCGGACCTGCGCCTGCTGGGTGCCCAGCAGTCCGAGGGGACCGAGGTGGCGTCCTGGGAAGGGTTTGACTTTGACTACGCCTCGCTGCTGGCCTGCGCCTGGGGCAAGCCCACCACGGCCTTTGGTCCCGCTTACGCGGCCTTTGACAGCGAGCGCACTGTGCCGCGCCTGCCTGGGCCGCCCTACCACTTCATGTCTCGGATCAACAAGATCGACGGCACGCCCTGGAGCATGCAGATCGGCACCGAGATCGACGTGGAGTACGACATCCCCAGCGACGCCTGGTATTTCCAGGAAAACGGCGCCGCCACGATGCCCTTTGCGGTCTTGTTGGAGGCGGCCTTGCAGCCGTGCGGCTGGCTGGCGAGCCTCTCGGGCAGCACGCTGGGCACAGACGTGGACATGTCCTTCCGCAACCTGGACGGCACCGGCACGCTGATGACCGAGGTCTTGCCCACCAGTGGCACGCTCAAGACCCACGTCAAGATCACCAACATCTCGCGGGCGGGCTCGATGATCATCGAGGCCTTTGAGGTCCAGTGCCGCATGGACGGTGAGTTGGTCTACGAGATGGACACCGTCTTTGGGTTCTTCCCGCAGGAGGCGTTGGCGGCGCAGAAGGGTCTGCCTTCGGTCGGCGTGGCCAAGGAGGCCTTTGAAGCACCCCAGGGTGAGGTGGTGGACCTGACGGCGCGCCCCGAGCGCTACTTTGGGGGCTCGGCCAACCTGTCGCGGCCTTCGTTGTTGATGATCGACCGGGTGGTGTTGGCCGAGGCCGACGGCGGCCAGGAAGGTCTGGGCCGTTACCGCGCCGAGAAGGACGTGGACCCGGCGGAGTGGTTCTTTGAGGCCCACTTCTTCCAGGATCCGGTCCAGCCCGGTTCGCTGGGCATCGAGGCGATGATCCAGGCGCTGCAGTTTGCCATGCTGCACAAGGGCATGGACGAGGGCATGACGGCGCCGCGCTTCGAGCCGCTGGGCACGGGCCAGGCGCTGACGTGGAAGTACCGCGGTCAGGTCTTGACCCACAACAAGCTGATCTCGACCACCCTGGACATTGTCGAGGAGGGCGAGGATGACAAAGGCCGCTATGTGGTGGCGACGGCGTCGCTGTGGGTTGATGGGATGCGCATCTACGAGGCCACCGGGCTGGGGATGCGGCTTGTGGAGGGTCAGTTGCCCGAGACGTCCCGCACGGTGACGCTGGATCCGGTCGCGGACGCGTGGTTGGGCGATCACTGCCCGACCTGGACGGTGCCTGCGCTGCCGATGATGTCGATGCTGGACTTGATGGCCTCTGCGGCGGCGCGCGAAGGCCGCCGGGTGGTGTCGGTCAAGGACGTCAAGGTGGCGCGCTGGCTGCCCATTGAGGCGCCGGTGACGCTCTACGCGCCGGTCGAGGGGCTCTTTAAAGACGTCAAGGTGCGCTTGCACGACGATGAGGGCGAGGTGGCCAGCGGCCGCTTTGAGACCTCGCTGCACTATGTGGCGGGTCCGCCGCCGTGGGCGCCGATCAATGCGCCGGTGCAGCCCGACGCTTATGAGGCGGGCGTGCTCTTCCACGGTCCGGCCTTCCAGGCGATGACGCAGTGGCGCCTTGGCAGCAACGGCGCGTCGGCGATTTTGGACGCCGCGCCCGGGTCGATTCCGCCGGGGGCGCTGGGCCAGCGTTTGCTCGACGCGGCCACGCACGCCATCCCGCACGACAACCTCCACCTGTGGAGCGACCAGATCCCCGAGGGCATGGTGGCCTACCCGGCCTTCATCCCCGAGGCGACCTTCCACTGCGCCACCCCGCTTGAGGGGCAGGTGCGCTGCGAAGTCCGCTTTGATGGCTTCTTTGGCAGCAAGCGCTTCCCCGCCTTCCGCATCCAGCTCATCGACGGCGACCGCGTGTGGGCGACGATGAAGCTGGTCGAGGCCCTCTTCCCCAAAGGCCCCATTGGTCAGGCCAAGCCCGACGATCGCCGCGCCTTCCTGGGTGAGCGTCAGTTTGTCCCTGGTGTGGGGCTGTCGAGTGAGGTCGGTGAGGGCGAGCAGAGCGCTTCGGTGCTGAAGTTTGAGGACCTGGCGGCCAGCGACTGGTTGCCGGGTACGATCGAGGCGGTCTTTGGCACCACCGACCCGGCGGAGATCGCCCTGCGCGAGCATCTGTCGCGCAAGGTCGCGCTGCACCCCGGCGTCATGCCTGCGGCGTTGCCCTTGAACCACTTTCCGGTGGAGGTCGAGCAAGACGACGTCTCGGTGACAGTGCGCGACAGCGGCGCTGAGTCGTTGGATCTGGAGCCCGTGAAGGCGTACTGGACCGATTGGTTCCAGCGCACGGACTGGGCGGTCGAAGATGTGTACTACGGCTTGATTGAGCAGTTTGTGCGCCGCGTGGTTCTGACCGATCCTCAGGCGCTGGCGGCCATCAAGGGGCGCCCCGCGCTCTTCTTGTGCAACCATCAGGTGGCCTGTGAGTCGCTGCTCTTCTCGATCTTGACCTCGGGGCTGCTGGGGCTGCCCACGCTGACCCTGGCCAAGGCCGAGCACCGCCACACCTGGGTGGGCAAGCTGATCAAGCACTGCTTCAGCTACCCGGAGATCAAGGATCCGGGCGTCATCGCCTTCTTTGACCGCGAGGACAAAGCCTCTTTGCCGGGCATCATCAAGGATCTGGCCGGTCAGATGGCCGCCGGGACCAAGTCGGTCATGGTTCACGTTGAGGGGACGCGCTCGCTGAGCAGCCGCACGCCGGTGCAGAAGATGAGCGGCGCCTTCATCGACATGGCCATGGCCGTAAACGCTCCCATCGTGCCAGTGCGCTTCATCGGTGGCCTGCCCGCCGAGCCTTTGGAGAGCCGCCTGGAGTTCCCCATTGGCATGGGCCAGCAGGACATCTGGTACGGCCGCCCGTTGATGCCCGAGGAGTTGGCGGCGATGCCTTACGGCGACCGCAAGCGTCTGGTCATCAACGCCATCAACGGGCTGGGCCCGGACAACGCCGTGGAAGCGCCTCTGGCCGGTGATCCGGCGCTGGAGGCGGCCGCCAGCGATTGGCAAAGCCGCAGCGGCGCCGAGGCGCCCCACGCGGTCATCAAAGCCGTCCTGGAGAACCTGGACAACCCCACCGAGACGACGCGCTTTATCCTGGGCCAGGCCCCGGCGCCCAAAGACGAAGCACTGGCCAAGTGGGCCACGGAGCTTAAAGAGCGCCTCAACCCCAGCAAGAAATAATCCCCACACCCAACACTGCGGTCTGAGTGTGATGTTGACCGCCACCCAACCCGTCGCGCGTTCGCCGACGGGTTTTTCTTCACCCCTTTCTTCATCCTTTTTTTCACCCAAAACGCGCCGCTATCGCGGCGGCCGCCCCCAAGGCACCGGCCATGCATGTCCATCGCGTTCAGATCTACTACGAAGACACCGACCTGTCGGGCATCGTCTACCACGCCAACTACCTGAAGTACTTTGAGCGCGCCCGCGAGCACCTCATCGGCGCCCAGGAACTGGCCCGGCTCTACAACGAGGACGGCATTGGCTTTGTGGTCTACAAGGCCGAGTTGACCTTCAAGGACGGCGCGCGCCTTGGCGACATCATCGAGATCCGCACGGTGCCATCGATGGCCAGCCCCTACCGCGCCACCTTTGACCAAAGCGTCTGGCGCCCCGGCGGCACCAGCCCCATGGTCCTGGGCAGCGTCGATCTGGTCTGCGTGGACCCGGACAACAACCTCGTGCCGTTGCCCGAGCACGTTCAGGAAGGCCTCAAGGCCATCGCGGCGGGCAAAAGCTGAAGGTCTCCAAGAGCCTTCAACAGTCTCAGTGCCAGGAGCCAAAGGTCACCAGGATGTTGTCGTAATCCCTGGCCAGATCGACGGTGGCGTTGAAGGACCAGTCGATCCACCACTTGCCCAGGTGAAGCTCAAAACCGCCCGTGCCGTGCCAGCGGTCATCCACGCCCGCGGCGCGCGCAGGTTCAAGGTAGGTCCCGGCGCGCAGCTTGAGCACGTCGGCCCAGACCTCGGACTCAGCACCCAATCGAAAGCCTGCGGTGAGGTTTTGCCCCGAAGGGCGAAAGTCCTGATGGAGCCAGGACTCGACGGTGGTGGTCTGATGGGTGCGCCCGGTGACAAATAAGTCGAGGGCCAGCAAAAGGTAGCGGCGGTCAAAGCCAAAGTCCGCGCCGGTCTGTTCATGGCCAGGGGGCACGGCCGGATTGAAGGGCCTGGGCCCAAACGAAATGGCGCCGCCCCAGGCCAGCTCCCAGGGGACCTCCACAGTGCGCGGATAGATAAAACCAGGCCGGTCTTTTGGGCCGCCCGGCAGGCGCCAGAGCCTCATGGGAGAGCGCAACGAAGCCCCCAGCCGGTAGTCGGCGTCGTTGGGACGCCAGACCGCGCCCACAATGCCGCCGACACCCATTAAAAAGCGCTTGCGCTCGCTGCTGCGGCCCACCAGCGCCACCGGCACATCAAGCTCCACCCCCACAATGATCTGGTCATCGTAGAAGTTCTGCCCAGCGGCCAGCCCCGCCACGGTCAAGTTGTAGCGCGCGACGTTCTTGCCCCGACAAGGCTCCTGGGTGCAGACCGTGTAGTTCTGGGCGCTGGCCCGCGCACCAAAACCCGAGCGGCCGTGGACCAGATCAAAGCCCACCAGCGCAAAGACGGTGTTGTCCTGCGGACCGTTGGCGCGACCGTCATTGTCGATGTCCAGACGCTTGTCGCCCAGGAGCCCCAGCACGTAGCGGTCGATGGAGAAGTCGATTTCGCTGAAGTCATGGCAATTGTAGATGGTGCGCGCGGCGACCGAGGCGGGGTTGAAGTGCATGCCAGCAGCCCCAGAAGCAAACCCCACAAAGGTGCCGCCGCGCCCGATGACTTCCCCCGGCGCCAGCAACGGCCCCTGGTAAAACTCCACGCTGCGCTCCTGGGCCTGGAGCCGACCAGACCAGAGCACCACACACCACGCCACCGCCAGCGCTCCTGCGAGCGCCCCTATGACCGTCCTCATCCAAAACCCCGGCGTCCAGTCCACAGCGCGTTGCGGCGCTGCAATGGTCCGAAATCCGTCCCCACTTTATCACAAGGAAACAAAGAACACGCGTGCGTCTTTGGACGCACGCATTGGGCTCAGGGCAACGTGAGCGTGGTCAGCGGCAACTGATAGGCATCGTTGGCAGACTGAAGCTCAAAGGGGATCTCCTGGCGGCTCTCGTTGGAGGAGCCCGCGTCGCGCAAAATGGTCAACGTGCCGCGCACGGGGCGCTCGCCGCTGTAATAGACGGCGGTGATGCGATACTGCCCGCTGGGTCCATCGCCGATGACGTAGATTTCGGGGCCAAAGCCATCGGTGACGTCGTGGTAGAGCAAACCCTGGTGCTTGGACTGACGGCTCTGGTACCAAACGTGGCTTTTGCCCGGCTCATGGATGTGCAAATCGATGTCGGCCTCAGGGTCTTCCCAGGTCAGGATCAGCGACAACTCCCGGCGCACCGGCAACTTGGAGACAGCAGCAACAGTGCACTCACGAAGATCCCCGGCAAGCTCGGGGTGCACGCGGCGGATTTTGGTCATGCGCAAGAAGGTGTCGCGCTGGGAGGGGTTGATCTGAACGGCGGTGGTGAGCTGCTGGCAACTGGCCTCGGGCATCTGGCGCTCCAGCAGCGCCTGGGCGTACTGGACCCTCCTTGAATGGTTGTGCGGCTCAAACTCGACCAACTCACTGAGCAAGCGCTCGGCAGCCTCAGATCGGCCAAGCTCACGCTCGATCGTCGCTTGCTGTGTGATGAGCGCCACGCTGGCAAAATCCGTGGCGCGGCGGCGGCGCACATCCCGCAACAAGGACTCGCTGAGCACCTTCCAAACCGTCTCCAACTCGGCGTTGGACATGCGGTAGAAGCCCGTCCAGCGACGGCATGGCTCAAGTTCTCCGACGCGAACGCTGTGGCAACGCGCCAAAACCGCGGACGCCGAGGCAGCCAACGCGCTGCGCGCCACACTGGCTGCGACATAGGCCTCCATGACCTCGGCGGTGGCTTCGGGCGTTCGAGCGGCCGCGTCGAGGATCGCGTAAAACTTGTCCGTCATCGGCCAACGCAAAGCGCCGCCCAACAACATCCACTGCGCCAGCGTGCCCACAGGCACAGCCTCAATCTGATGCCAGGCGGCCAACAGGTCCCCGGCCGTGCCCGGCATGTTCTCCAGGCTGCGCATCAACTCATCGGCCTTGTCAGCGGCGGGTGGCATGGTTGAAAACTGCTCAAAGAGCTTCATCCCTTGATCGGTCTCAACAAGGTGAAACCACAAGTCCGTGTAGAGGTTTTCGGGCGGCTGGGGTCGATTCAACATCACCACAGCGGCCCGCACAAAGAGCCCCGTAAAAGACTCTCGCACTTGCGGGTTCTCCAAGAGCGCCACTGCCTGCGCAGGCCAAGCCTCAGGCCCAGCCTCCTTTTCCCACCGCTCCAGCAGCGCCCTGGCCTGCCCGATCTCCCGCTCATGGACCATCAACGCCAACAAACGCGCCTTTTGGGCGTCCTCCAACTCGTCCAACCGCCCCATGAGCGCCTTGATCTGTGCCTCAGCGCCCGACATTGCCGCCTCGCCGTTTGAAAACCGAAACGGGTAGGTCACAAAAATCCGCCCACCACCGGGCGGGCTCGGAAACTTCCAGGTGCGGATCTCACGCAAAAGGCAGGCGCTGAGTTGGGCATCAAAGGTGGTGTCTTTGACAATGGAGGTTTGCCCCACAGATCCGTCGGACTCAATGGAGAACCGCACGTTGATTGTGCCGTTGAGTTCGGGGACTTTGCGCAAAGAAGTCTCGTAACAGCCGCGCAAGGCGTTGCGGTTCGTCTTGATCACGCGCTCAATGAGGGTCTTGTCCATATACCCAGAGACACGCGGGACGTCGTTGGGCACGAGTTTTTTCATGGGGGGATCGCGGCGCTCAAGTTTCTCCACCTCCTTGCGCATGGGGCTCAACTCCGAGCGATGCACATCCCCTTCCCCGTCCCCATCATCAAGGCGCTCCAATCGCCGCTCCATCCGCTCCAGACGCCTGGGCTCCTCGCGCAGCTCTTCAAGCCGCTCCACCTCGGCCTCCTGTGACAGAGCCTCCTCCTCCTTCATCAAGTCCGACAGGTCCCGATCCGAGGTTCGCACCTCATCGGGTGCCACCACGTCCCCACCAACGTCTGCGCCAGCCGGCGCGTTCTCTGCGGCGACTTCTTCGGCCTGACGGCGTTCGATCTCAAAGCGCTCGTAGGCCTCCTCAGACTCCAGCACCAGAAAAGAGGTGTAGGGGCTCATCACGCCGTGCTTGAGCGAGTGCGCCACAAGCTCGCCGCGCGGCGCTTCGGTGGCCTGCATCTGTTCCACCATGGCGCGGGCCCAGAACCGACGTGCAGCAGGCACGTCCCGAGCAGCGTCGGGCGTCAACGACGCATCCCAGACATGCCCTCCGAGCCCATAAGAGGCGTGAAACCGCAAGCGCAACGCCCCCTTGCCGCTCCAGCGCCCTCCCACCGCCAATCGCCCATGCGGCGACAGACTGCTGAGCGCTCCAGGCAAGACGTCCCGGGCATCATCGCCCAGGACCTCCACTCTGACATCGCGCAAGAGCAACTCGGGCAGCGCCCTTTGCAACGCCCGAGCGGTCAAAGCGGGCTCCTGATCCTGACGCGCCCGCAACGCATGGCCCGCCCCCGCTGTGGCCAAACCCTTCAACGCATCCACATTGGGGGCGTGCCCCATGGCGACGGTGTGCAGACGAGTTTGTTTGCCACCACATTGCTTGGCCATCGCCTCAAGGACCTGGGCGTCGACCTGACCCACCGAAGGGACCCCATCGGAGAAGAGCACCACGGCGCGGGGCTCTGGGAGCGCCGCCGCAGAGGCACAAGCGGCCTCAATGAGCGCGCCCAGATCGGTGGCCCCGCCAGCGTCCAGACCATCCAGGCAATTTTGGGCCGTTTGGGACGAGATGGCCTCCAGGGAACCACACCGGCGCACCTTGAGATCGCCATGAACCAGGGCCAGCGCACCATCCCAATCCTGGATCAGCCCCTGGCTGGTGGCCACAGCGTGGGCCAACGCCACGCTGCCAAGGCCCGCCGAGGTGTCCAGCGCCAACACCAATGACTCGGGCTGGCGCTGACGCAGCGTCTCGGGAGGCACAACGGGCACATCGGCCATAAAAAAGTGCTCCCCCTTGTACGCCGACTGCCAAACCACAGGCTGCTTTGCGTTGTCCAACTGGATCCCAACATGAAGCGGCCCGCGCGGCTCAAAACCCCGCGCCTCCATGACCGCCTGACGACCGTCAGCGGTGACCTCCACCGGATACTGCGTCGAATCAGCCACGGCCGCAGCGCCCTCAGCGGTCAACACAAACTCAAAATCCCCCACAGCCCCCAACGACCGGGCGTCGGGCAACGCGTAGACGTACTGAAGGGCCTCTTTGGGGTCTGCAGGGGCCGGCAAGAGGTGCTCGTAAGCGATGATGACGGTCTTGTCGCTGCCAGGTTCGATGGGAAAAATACGGGTGGTGAAGCGGTTGCCCCCGTCCCACTCCAGCAACGCCGGATCCTTCTGGCGCCGCACAATCCCCTCATACACGTTGCGGGCTTTGTCGCGCTCAACCAGTTCGCCCTCCATCATCTTCCCGCCCACGTCCATCGCCAAACGACTGATGGCGGCGCCTTCGGGGAGATTGGCGGCGTAGGTCCCCTCGGTGCGCTGGTCGGTGTGGTTGTGGAAGACCTGAGTGACCTCAGTCCTGGCCAGGCGGCCAACGAGCTGGACCTTGATGGCGGTGCGCTTAAGCTCCAGCGCCTGAGGCTGACCGTCCTGGGTCGTGGCCGTCAGACCTCCCAGGTGCCCCATGGCGATGACATCGGGGGTCGGCGCCTGCTCGACGGTCCCAGACACGGCCTGATCCGGCGGCGAAACGACGCCCGACGAAGCCTGGTGACAGGACGCCGCGCCGCACCCCAAGCACATCAAAACAATCATCCAAGCGCGCATGGCGAGCCTCCACGGTCTGATGCCAAAGCGCAGACGTCCGATTTGGTTTGCATCTGCACTTTGGCATGAACTTAAGAGCGAATAACTTCTATAAGACCGCGCGAACGCCGAATTGTTCCACGCCACACCAAAGTTCTCTCCCACAACCCCCAAATGCTGGTCGAGGCGGCCCCCACGACCTCTACAAACGCCGCGCAGAACCCTTTGTGGACGACGAACCCGGTTCATCCTGGGCTCGCCATGCGATTTGTTGGTGTGACGGCGGTGTGGACGCTTGAGCCAGACGTGGAGACGGGATACAACGGAAGCTCAAGGGGTTGAAGTGACCACGCTCGAGCCTGGACACTGAATTTTGTTCGATGCCTGCTGCCTGTGCGATGCCTATGCTCAAATGACCACAGTTCAATGACAAGATTCAGCGCCATCACGGCAACCGGACTCTACGTTCCCCCTCGCGAGGTTCACAACGACGTCCTGCGCGCTCGGTTGGTCCCCAGCACACCCGGATTCATCAACAAACTCGACTCTCGCCCCGGCATCATGCGACGGTGGCACGCCGAACCCGACAAGGTCACCTCTGATCTGGTCGTGGCCGCCGCCGCCCAGGCCCTCGAACAAGCGGGCCTGCAACCCACAGATCTCGACCTCATCGTTGTCGGCACCGACTCGCCCGACACCATGACTCCGGCCACCAGCGTCTTTGTCCAGCACAAGCTGGGCGCCACAGGCGCAGGCACCTTTGACATTGGCTGTGCGTGCGCCTCCTTCCCCACGGGGTTGGCCACCGCCGCAGGGATCATGGCCACCAACAGCGGCATCAACAACGTCCTGGTCGCCGGGGCGTACATGATGCAAAAGCTGGCCGACCACAACGACCCCTCGATCTTCTTCTACGGCGACGGCGCCGGGGCGGTCATCCTCCAATCCAGCCAGCGCCCCGGCTACCTGGGCAGCACCTTCTACTCCGACGGCTCTCTGGCTCGCAATTGGGGCATCTACTCAGGCGGCACGCTTGAGCCTGCCACCCATGAGTCCATCGACGCTGGCCGCACCAACGTCCGCGTTGTGGACCGCTACCCCCCGGAGGTCAACCGGGAGCAGTGGCCCAAGATCGTGCGCCGCCTGGCCGCCGAGAACCACTTTGATCTGGGCGAGGTCGCGCACTTCATCTTTACCCAGGTCAACCGCTCGACGATCGAGGAGGCCATGGAAGACCTGGGCCAACCCATGGAGCGCGCCCACATGATCATGGACCGCTACGGTTACACCGGCTCGGCCTGCATCCCGATGGCGCTTCATGACGCCGCCGCGCAGGGCCTCATCAAGTCCGGGGATCTGGTGGTGATGGTCGGCTCGGGCGTGGGCTTCAACCTGGCCGCCACTGCAGTGCGTTGGCAGTGATTGCCAACAACCTCCAGACGCCCTGGCCCCGGTGAACTGGGTCAGGTTCAGGTGGCCACAACCCACCTCCGCGCGGTCTACCGGCTGCGTGCGCGGTGAATTGAAGGTGTGCCATGACAAGCTCTGGAGGTTTTAAGGCGCTGGCCGCTGCCGCCGCCGCGCTCGGGCGCCTGGATCGACGCACCACACGCGTGCTGGCTGCGGCCAGGGCCAGCGCCGACGGATTTTTTGGCCAGGCGCTGAGCCCCAAAGAGCGCGCCGCGTTGGGAAAGGCGCTCTACAACGACTCCCCTGAATTCAGCGACCCCGGCAAGCTCTTTGACTGGGAAGCGCGCTGGTTTGAAGGCACCTTGCCCAAACCTGGCGGCCGGATCCTTGTGGGCGGCTGCGGGGCGGGCCGAGAGTTGCTGGCGCTCGAAGCGATGGGCTACCGGGTCGATGGTTTTGATCCAGCCCCCCGCTATGTGCAGCAATGCCAGGAGCGCAGCCTCCCAGACGCCCTCGTCCTGGTGGGCGATTACGAGTCTCTGACGCAGACAGTCCTGGAAGATCGGCCCGTGGGGCGCCTGGGGGAGTTGTGCCAGCGCCGCTATGAGGCGGTGTTGCTGGGCTGGGGCAGCTTTACCCATGTGCTGGAGCCAAACGCACAGTTGCGGGCGCTGCAGGCGCTGGCTCGGCTCTGCCCAGATGGGCCGCTGCTCTTGAGTTTTTGGGGTGAGGGCCTGCAAGGGGCTCCCAGACGGCGTCAAGGCCGGGCATTTGGGCTGGGACAGCGCCTGGGCGGCGCGCTGGGGCGCTGGCGCGGCGTGACATCCCCAGCCAGCGACGCCGAGACGTACATCACGACCCTGGGCTTTGGCTACACGTTTGGGGCTGGGCAGCTGGAGGGTTTGGCGTTGGCGTTGGGGCGCCGTTTGGAGTGGACGCCGGATCCGCAGGTGTACGGCCACGCGGCGTTGTGGCCGCGGTAGGAATCCGCTCAGCGCATCAGCTTGGAGAAGATGCTGGTGAAGCCACACGCAGCCGAAGGGCTCTTGTGCGCAGGGTGGTTGGGGGCTTCGAGGCGCGCGACGTTGGCGCCGACGTGCTTGCGAAAGAGTTCGACCGAGCGGGCGATGCGGTAGGAGGGGTTTCGGGTCAGAAAACCGGGGGGATCAAAAGGAAGCTCGACAACGGCGTTGAGTTCGACGCGCGTGCCGCCCTGTTCGGGGGTAAAGCGCCAGCGTTTCTCAAAGCGGTTGACGATCCCGTGGGTTTTGCGCCATGTCATGACGCCGCCGCCGTCGGTGTCCCGCTCCATTTGAGCCTGGATGGTGAATGAAGGATCCACCTTGAGCACCGGAGAGCGGCGCTGGATGCGGAAGGTGGCGCTGTCGGGGTTGTCTTGTTCGAGCTTGAACCCGGAGGCGCTGTCGACGAGATCAGCGCTGGAGTCCCAGTCGCTGAGCCGCTCAGCCATGGCTTCGGGGCTGACGTCAAACCAGGCGTTCCATGAGAAGGCCATTTGCGAGCCTTCAAGATCAAATTGGCTGATAAAGCGCGGTGCGGGTTGCGGGTTGGGCTTGATGGCCACAAGCCCCATCAGCCCCACACACAACACACTCAGACACACCATACCGGCGGTCAGCCACCCATCGCGGAGTTTCATCTGCTCGCCCCTCCCCTGGGCCTGCGACCCAATGGACATCGAGGATAGATCGGTCTCTCCCTGCAGCGAAACAGCCTAGCACCTCCTTATAAAGACCACAACAACCCACCTCACCTTCACCGCAAACACCCTGGCACACAGCCAACCACACTGCACAAAAGGCTAGAATCGCCCCACATGCCGCAAACGGCCATCGATGATTTTTTTAAAAGTGCATATTCGAAGCATTTTAGATGGACATGCGCGCCACACCCCGCACATGCCCACCTAAAGACCATCAAACCCCGTCAAAAGAGCATCAACAGCAAAGAGCGAACGCCATGCGTGGCATAAAAGCCTCATAAAAAACGACCAAAAGAGGCATAAATGCCACACATCTTAAGTACATTTTAAGTTGATTTTTAATCAGCGTTGAACCCAATATGCCCTCAAGGCTTTGGTGTCAGCACTGATGGGGCCACGTTGACCACAGCAAACGGCGGTTGACGAGCCCAGGAAAAGCGACAAGTGGGGGTACGACGCGATGATTCAACGCACGATGTGGGTTCTGGTGTGCTTCATCACCTTATGGGTGGCCGGCTGTGTGACGGAGCCGATTGACGCCGAAGAGACGGGGGAGGTCAACAGCAGCGACTTCTCCCATGACCACGACCACGGCATTGACGGATTTGTCGGGGACGAGCTTGACGGAGACCTGACGGCTGAGAAAGCCACCTGCTCAGGGCGCTGGGTGCTGCCCTCCTCCACCGACCAGATCGGCCGCCGCCAGGACGTGTCCTACACCGGCGCTGGCCGCCGCTGCTCCTCGGGACCCACCAGCGGCGCCACTGAGCTTGCCAGCTTCATCCGCGATCGCTTCTCCAGCAACATCAACCGCAGCATCCCCGGCCGCGGGGTCCAGATCTTCCACTGCCGCAACGTCAACGGCGGCAGCAGCCTCTCGCTGCACGCTGTGGGCCGCGCCCTGGACATCTTCATCCCCACCGGACGCGGCGGCGCCGCCGACAACGTCAAAGGCGACGAGATCGCCAACTGGCTCATCCAGAACGCCGAACACATCGGCATCCAGATGATCATCTGGGACCGCACCATCTGGACCGCCAACCGCTCCCCCCAGGCCCGCTGCTACACCGGCCGCCACCCCCACAACCACCACCCCCCCGTCGAACCCCCCCCCGCCGGCGCCAGCAAACGCACCCCCTTCTTCCAAGGCGTCGCACCACCCAACGACAACGTCGAAACCCCCAGCAACGACTTTGTCGGCACCTCCTGCCGCTCCAACAGCGACTGCGACTTCTCCAACAGCGGCCAGGACGCCCACTGCTACCTCGAACACCGCCCCGCCGATGGCGTCGGCTTCTGCACCCTGTGGTGTGAAGGCACCTGCCCCGACCGCAGCGGCTTCCCCACCACCTTCTGCGCCGAACGCGAAGACTTTGGCGGCGCCGGCAACGCCGGCATCTGCGTCCAACGCGCCAACAACAGCTGCAACACCCCCAACATGCGCACCGTCACCGCCGACCGACACATCGGCTCCTCCGGCAGCAGCAGCCGCCGTCTGGCCGTCTGCGGCCCCGACGCCCCCATCAACAACGCCCCGCCCCCCGTTGAAGAAGAGGAAGAAGAGGAAGAAGAGGAAGAAGAAGAGCAGGACGAGGACAACAACAGCGTCTGCACCGACCGCTCCCTCGAAATGAGCGAACACGGCCAGTCCTGCGAAGGCTTCGGCGACAACTTCTGGCGCTGCGCCTGCTCCGATCGCCTGGGCACCTCCGTCTCACAGGTCTGCCGAGGCGGCCGCTGGGTCAACTACCAAACCAACCCCCGCGACTGCTCTCGCTGCGTCGCCGACTACATCGACGCCTGCGAACCCGGCCCCGCACCCCAACCCGAAGGCAACGGCGGCATCTGCTCCGACCGCTCCCTGCCCCTTAGCGAACACAACCAATCCTGCAGCGGCTTCGACAACAACCACTGGCGCTGCGCATGCTCCGATCGCCTCGACACCTCCGTCTCACAAGTCTGCCGCAACGGCCGCTGGGTCAACTACGAACTCAACCCCCGCGGCTGCTCCCGCTGCGACGGCCGAGACACCAGTGGTTGGGGGCGCTGCCGCGCTCCCCCCCGGTCC
>CAKZKQ010000708.1 GCA_937123825.1 uncultured Pseudomonadota bacterium | reverse complement strand
ACGCCCCGGCGAAGCGAAGCACGATCCACTCATCACAATTGCTATTAGTGAGCGCAGCGAACGCACCAAAAGGGAGCCAAGCGCAGCGCCGGCGACCGAACCAAAAGCGCAGCGCCAGCAAGCGAACCAAAAGGGCAGCCAAGCGCAGCGCGGCAACCGAACTGCTCTCAAGCGGCCAAAGCGACCGAGCGCAGCGAGGAAGCGCAGCCCGCGAAGAGAGCATCCTGTTGACCGGGTCAACAGGATGTGTTAGATGCACAGGCCCCGTGTTTGCGCGGGTGATTGATGTGATGGCAATGTTGCCTGCGGCGCGATGTTGAGTTGGTGCCGCCCGATATATGAGGAAATGTGTCATGCCGAACCACAAATCTGCCGAGAAGCGGATCCGTCAGAACGAGAAGCGCCGCGTGCGCAACCAGCACTACAAGTCGACCATTCGCAACCGCGTCAAGGCCGTCCGTGACGCCCTGGAAGCCGGTCAGGCTGGCCAGGCCGCCGAGGCTCTCCCCGCCGCTCTGCGTCAGATCGACAAGGTCGCCAGCAAGGGTGTGATTCCCAAGCGCCGCGCCTCGCGCCTGATCTCGCGCCTGACCAAAGCCGTCAACAAGGCCCAGGCCGAAGGTTGATGCGCTGGCGCCTTTGGGCGCCAACACTTTAAGAGCGTTGATCGGGCGATCAGCGCTTGCCCCCACCACAGATCGCCAGAACCATGCGTTCGAGCAGCAGATGATCGCTGAGTCTGCTGGACTTGAGGCGTTTGTCTGTGTCCAACAAGAGCGCCAGGATGCGTCGCAGCTCACGCTGCTTGAAGCGTCCGGCAGCTTTGCGGTACCGATCCACCACAAAAGGGCTCATGCCCACTGTTTTGGCGATGGCGTTTTTGTTCATGCCTTTGTCGGCGGCGGCTTTGACTTGCCAGAGTTTGCGGAAGTGGCGCGCGACCATCATGTTGATGCCCACGCCGGACTGGCCCTGATCGAGCATCAGTCCAAGCAGGAGCATGGAGTTGCGCAGATCGCGCTGGGCCACTGCGTCGGTCAGGTCCCAGATCTCGCGGGTGCGGGTGGTGGCCACGACCTCTTGGAGCGTGGCGGCGTCGACGGTGCGCATGGCCTGGGGGTCGTCGCCTGGGCCCAGGAAGAGGTCGACTTTTTCGAGCGAGGCGTCCAGCGTGGCCAGATCGGTGCCGACGGCCTTGATGAGGGCGTCTTCAGCGTCGGGGGCCAGTTCGAGGCGGCGCGTGTTGGCCTGACGGCGCAGGAAGGTGCCGATCTCCCACTCGCGCAGCGGGGCAAACTCTTGGACGACGCCCGCCTTCTTGGCCTCCTTGAAGAACTTGGTGGTCTTGGAGAGCTTGCGGTTGCCGGTTTGGCCGTGGCAGATGAGCGTGGTGCGCGGCGAGGGGTTTTTGAGGTAGGTGGCCACAGGCTGGAGCTGGGTTGAGGGGACGTGCTGGACCTCTTTGATGAGGACCAGGCGTTGGCCACCCATCAGCGCCAGCGTCTCGCAGGCCGAGACCACCCGATCGCCGACGACCTCCCGACCGTAGAACTGATCAAAGTTAAAATCGTTGATGCCATTGGGCAGCACCGCGCGGATCAGCTCGCGCAGCGCCAGATCCAGCAAAAAGGTTTCGGCACCGTAGATCAGATAGACGGGCGCGCTGGCCTTGTCTTTCTTGAGGGTCTTGAAGAATTCGCGCGCGGCGTCTCCAGGCTGGGTCTTTCCCCGGCTGGCCATCGGTCCTCCGTTGTCTCGAACACTGCATTGGGGTTTATCGCTGGGGATCAGCGATGTCGTCGCGCTCTTTGTCCTCGCCGGGCGGCTTGCCGACCGGGGTGAGGGGATCTTGTTTGGGCTCTGTGTCTTCGGTGTCGCCGTTGTCGCCGTTGTCGCCCTGTTCGAGCGGCGCCAGCAGGACCTGGCTGTACTCGGGGTGGGCGTTGAGGTGCGCCACCAACTCCTGACGAGCCAGGGTGACGGCCAGATCGCAGGCTTCCTTGGAGGCCTCGACGCGTCTGGCGTGGACCTCTGGGATGGGCCCGGCGGTGGTGTAGAGGGCGCCGGCGCTGATGCCTTCGCCGCGCCAGACTTCGGTGTCGACCACGGTGGCGATCACGTCGATGACGACAACCAGCTCCATCTCCACGTTGTGGGCGCCAGGCTCAAGTTGCTCGACGCCCACGGGTTGGTCCTGGATGGAGTGCACCACGCCGCGCACAACCAGATCGGCCTCTTCGGGGTCGGTGGTGACCACGCCGCCTGCCAGCAGGCCGTCCTGGAGGCTCTGGGAGCACGCCGAACCCAGAGAACTCTCTGCCGAGCGGTTCTCAAACGTGGGCACCGCCACGCTGTGATAGTCTCTCGGCAGGGCGTTGGCCCCCACACCAGAGAAGCTGTAGCCACACGCCGAGGTCCCCACGACACACGCAAGCGCGGGCAAAAGCCGCCAGAAGATCGTCCCATTGTTCATAGATTGGCCCAGAACCATCCTTGCGGGCTTGCCTCAAATCCAAAAACATTGGATCCCAGAACACCCAGATTGTCCGGAGCATTTGTCGCACCGGCCGACAGACTTTATCCTGGGCCGTGACGCAAATCCAGCCGGACGCTGGTTGCTCAAACAGCCCACAGTGAAGACCATGACCTCGACACAAACATCCTCTCAATGGCACCACCCCATCATCGCGCGCGTGATGGTCTTGATGGCGCTGACCACCGCCCTGATGTGGGCCAACCCCGTGGCCGCTCAGGATGACATTGGCGACATCGTCGCCGAACGCCAGGTCAGCTACGTCCAGGCCCTCATCGACAGCGAGCCATCGGTGCCCATGCACTACATGCGCATGGCACAGGCCTACGCCGCCCAGGGCCAGGAGAGCCAGGTGCTCCGGTACACCGAGGAGGCCGTCAGGCGCGGCGGAAGCGTCCTGGCAGCCGACATCATGGTGGGCGACTTCTATTTCAACCAGGGGCGTTACGAAGACGCGCTGCTGCGCTACGACAACGTGTTGCGACAGTCTCCGCGTCAGAGCCACGTGCTGATCCGCGTTTGGATGATCATCCAGCGCTCGCGGGCCGACAACATCGGCCTGTCTTTTGATCTCAACGGCATGATCAGGGATCTGAACAACGCTGGCATGCACATCGGCCTGCGTCCGCCGGCCAACAACGCCGGGCAGGCGCGCTCCAGGTTGGTCGAGGCCAACCGCATGCTCAACGAAAACAACATCAGCGGCGCTGTGGGGGCGTACAAAGCCGCCGCCGACCTCGACCCATGGAACCCCGACATCTACCGGGGCCTGGGCGTGGCCTTCGCACGCAGCAAGGATCAGGTCCGCGCGCTGGGCGCCTACCAACTCTACATTGCGCTGGCGCCGCCCGATCGCGCCGACGTCCCCCGCGTGCGTCAGATCATCATCGATTTCTACAGTTCGGGGCTGAAATAGACCCAGCGCCGCTCAATTCAGGTCCAGATCCACGTGGGTGGTCATTCCGCCGACAATCTTGATCTGGTAGGTGCGCTCCAGGCCGCTAACGCCGTCCTTGAGGGTCAACTCGTGCTTGCCTTCGCACAGCGGCAAGGCGCTGACAGGGGTGGTGTGCCCGGTGGGCTGGCCGTTGAGGTGCACTTTGGCAGGCGGCACCGAGTCCAACTCCAAAAACCCCATCTCTTTTTGAGGGTAGCGCTCGTCTGCAAAGGGCACGTAGCCTGCGTGTTCGATGCTCAGCGCCTTGAGGACCTCCAAACAGCGTCCGTAACGCCCATCGGCTTTGGCCACGGGCTCGGGCACCTTGATTCGACGCCGCTTGGTGCCTTCCATGACGTCGATCTCCCAGGTCTGAGCCGCCCGAACGCGCCTTTTGCCTCTGGGAAGCTGCCGCAGACCGCACTCAGTCAGGCCCTTGAGGGCGCTGGCCAACGCGTCGGCGGGCAAGAGCGACACGCGGCGCTCCTGACCGTGATTTCCTGGCAGATCGCGGGTGACGGCGATGGTGCCCATGCCGCGCTCGACGCGCAGCGTGTGGCTGATGCGGGTATAGGGGTGGACCTGACCCTGGCGCACGATCTCGACGCGCAGCTCTTTGTCTTCTTCAGTCTTTGAGCCCATCGCCACCGCTGTTACTGACCGTGAGCGTGACCCGC
>CAKZKQ010000707.1 GCA_937123825.1 uncultured Pseudomonadota bacterium | reverse complement strand
AAACGAGAAAGCCTGCTCGCCGCAGGTCACCTGGGGGACGTCAAGGTCACAGACATCGCCCAGGCCATCGTTGTCATGGTCGCCCTGGTCAAAGTTGGCGGCCTGAGGACAGTTGTCGCAGGCGTCGCCGATGCGGTCATTGTCGGTGTCGAGCTGGTCCGGGTTGGACAGCCCCGGGCAGTTGTCGAGCCGCTCGGGGGTGTTGTCGCCGTCAAGGTCGAGGGCCGGGTCATAGGAGCCAGCGCAGACGTCGCCTGTGCCGTCGTTGTTGGTGTCGGCCTGGTCCGTGTTGGCGGCGTTGGGGCAGTTGTCGCAGGCATCGCCGATGTTGTCGTTGTCGCTGTCGGTCTGCTCGGGGTTGGCGGCGTTGGGGCAGTTGTCAAAGACGTTGGCGACCGTGTCGTTGTCGGTGTCGGGCAACGCGTCCTGAGCGCAAACATCGCCGACCCCGTCGTTGTCAAAGTCGGCTTGATCGGCGTTGGCCCAGTCCGGGCAGTTGTCGCAGGCATCGCCGATGTTGTCGAAGTCCCGGTCAGCCTGGTCAGCGTTGGCGTCCAGACCGCAGTTGTCCAGCCCGTCGCGCACGCCGTCGCCGTCCGTGTCGGCGAAGGGGTCAATGGTCTGGAGGCATGCATCACCGCGCCCGTCGTTGTCGCTGTCGGCCTGGTCGGAGTTGGCGATCGTGGGGCAGTTGTCGCAGACATCTCCGACGCCGTCGCCGTCGTTGTCGGTCTGGTCCGGGTTGACGGCGCCAGCGCAGTTGTCTTCGGCGTTGATGAGGCCGTCGCCGTCGGCGTCGTCGGTAGGGGCCATGACACAGGCGTCGCCCAGGCCGTCGTTGTCGGCGTCTTGCTGGCCAGCGTTGGCCACCGTCACGCAGTTGTCGCAGACGTCGCCCACAAAGTCGCGGTCCTGGTCTGCCTGGTTTGCGTTGGCGTTGTCCGGGCAGTTGTCGAGTTGATCCTCAACCCCGTCGTTGTCGCGGTCGGGAGGGCCTGGAGGTCCGTCCTGGGCGTCTCCTTCAGGATCGTCACCGGTGTCTTGCCCGGAGTCCGAGTCATTGTTGCCCGCGTCCGCGGCGTTGTTGCTGTCGTTGTTGCCGTCGTCGTTGCCATTGCCGCCGCCGGCTGGCTCCGTCGTGCCGCAGGCTGCGGTCGCGCAAAGCAAGAGCGCCATCAGCGCCCAGGCGATGGGGCGAGCTTTGGGTTGAGGGGATGCTGTGGCCGGCGTTTGATGCGGGCCAGAGGGGCGGAATTTCATTGTGGGGAGCCTCACGAGCGCTTTGACGCTTTTGTGTCTGAAAGGGGTCAGGACACCTTGCGGGGTGCTGCCCAAGCCATCAAGCCAGGAACGATTCTACGAGGGGTGGGTGTGGAACTCAAACCCAACCCTCTCTTGATGGTATGCGCAGAGGTGGGGTTGGGTTGCGCGGGTTGTCACGCCACCGCCCTTTATGGGGGTGGGGATGCCGATGGGGTCGGTCAAGAGGCTTTGCGCCCGCTGGGCCATTGTCTCGCCCTTGTTTGGGGCATGTGGCGCCATCGGGTCGCGTGCTGGCAAGGGGGTTGCCAACGCGCCCTGGGTTCATCGGAAGTCGGTGAGGCTCTTGCGGGAGGTGCCTCGGGTGGGATCGCGCTGAGACTGACACTCGACGCAGTAGCGGCTCCACGGGATCAACTCAAGGCGCTGACGCGGGATCGGGTCGTCGCACTCCTCACAGTACCCAAAGTCCTCTGGGGCGTTTTGCAGGCGCCGCAGCGCACCGCGAATCCGTCCCATCTCATCGGCGCGCATCTTATTGCGTTCAGAAGCGATGATTTGGTTCATCTCACCCAGCGGCTGGGTGTCCTCATCGGCGCGCTCCAAGGCCCCGGCGTTGGGCTCAAGCTTTTGGCTGCCGCCCTCAACCAGGTCGTCCAAGCGCTTCTCAAGCAAGTCTTTAAAGTATTGCAGGTCTTCTGGTGTCATGGTCGCCTCGTAGCCTGTTGAACTGGGACAGCGAGCTTATCAGATTCCTCCCAACGCGCCCAACCCCTATGCCGCTGCAAACAATGTGCGCTGACTGCCTGGATGCATGCGAATCCTCCTGATGGGGTGATTCATGGGTTCATGATTTTCTTCAGGGCCAAAAGACGTTGGGTCTGGGCGTTGTTTGGTTGTGGTTTTTGAGGCGCAAAACGCGTGGGCGTTGCGGTTCAAAGAGAGATTGTTTCCATGGGATTGCTCTGGCGAGGTTGTGGTGCACGGTTTGTTTGATTTGTAAACGCCGGTTGGGTCCATTGTGACCGGTTGGTCGTTGTTGTGGCGGTGCCCCGTGGTGCTGTTGTGGATATTGTTGTGTGGGAAAAATCTTGCCGAATACTGTGTGAAAGTGGGCGCTTTGCTTGAAAATCTGTGTGTTCTGGGACATACCGTTTTTAACTTAAATCGTGCCGCTGATGAATATTATAGATTCTTAATAAGGGATCGGTGTTGGGGTCGAGGGGTTGGAAGGCGGCTGTGGCAGCACCGACACCTGCGACACCGACGGTGGACTCGGTGCCTGGGCCTCTAGATAAGTCCGGGGTTCCTCGCGAGTTCGATTTGACATCGTGACGCAAAAGCTGGTGCTGGTTCATGAACGAAGTCCTTTTCCATACCCAGGGGTCTGTGCCGCCTTCGCTGCTTTTCAATGTGACGTTGAAGAGCCTGGGTGTGGGGTTGGTGGTCCACGATCGCACCGGGGCCATTGTGCTATGCAACCAGCCAGCGCTGGACATGCTGGGGCTGACCCACGACCAACTCCTTGGCAAATCTTCGCTGGACCCTGCCTGGAATGTCATTCGAGCCGATGGCAGCGATTTTCCCGGCGATGAACACCCCGCAATGGTGGCGCTTGAAACCGGAGAGTCTCAGAGCGGGGTGGTGATGGGGGTCTTTCGACCGCTGACCCGGGACCGCGTCTGGCTCCTCGTCAACACCACCGCACACCGCGGCCCCCACGCGGACGTTGAGTATGTGGTGGCCTGCTTCAACAACATCTCGCAGTGGCGGCAGTTGGAGTTGGAGAACGATGCACAACAGCAGCGCTTTCGGGCCACCATCGAGGGCAGCAGCGAGGCCGTCTACATCATGGGCGCGGTCTACGATGAGCGCGATGAGGTCGTGGACTTTGAATTGGAGGAGGTCAACGAACGCGCGTGTCATCAAATGGGGATGTCGCGCCAGGAGTTGGTCGGGCTCCACATCTGCAAGGCTTTTCCCATCAACGTCGAAGCTGGCCTCTTTGAGCGTTACAAAGCGGTGATGCTCAGCAAAAAAGGTTTTGAGCAAGAACTGATGGTGCCCGCCGGGCAGCCCGGTGCCGGGTGGTATCTTCAACGTGTGGTGCCCTTGGAGGAGGGTGTGGCGTCGATGATCTGGAACATCACGCTTTTTAAAGAGGCCAACGCCCGGTTGGAGCAGCGCCTGGAACGCCAGGTGCTTCTCAATGAACTCTCCAAGGCATTGGTGACGGTCAACGACACCAACCATGAACCCATCATCCGTTCTTCGCTGGCTCAGGTGGTCCAGTCACTTGGCGCCGACGGCGCCTGCATCTTCCTGGCCACCCCTGACCAGTCGGCCCAGTGTGCCTACGCGTGGCGCGCTGAAGGCACCACGGTGATGCCGACGGGCAAGCACGTGGAGCCCGGCAAGTGCCTGATGGAGCAAGGAGAGGTGCTCTTTGCCCAGCCCGTCAAAAAGCAACTCAAGCTCCCGCTCTTCATCCGCGGCGTCGTCGGGGGGGTGATGGTGGTCTTCTCGGTCGAGGGGGCCGTGGACTGGGGGGACGATGAAGAACTGCTGGTCAAGCTCTTTTGCGAAAACCTCAGCCGCGTCTTTGAGCGCCTTGAGGTTGAGCGCACCTTGCGCGAGCGCGAAGAGCGCCTGCGCTCGTTCATCTCGCAGACCCGCGATGCCATGCTCTGCTTTGAGTACGATCCGCCCATCTGCGTCGATGCTCCGGTGCAGGAGCAGGTCCATAAGATCCTCCGCGGCCGTTTGGTCGAAGCCAACGAGCAGGCCCAGCGCGTGTGGGGCGGCGTATGGAAGGGCTCTGACAACATCATCGGCGCACTCATTCCCGACAAAACCGAGCGCAAGCTCCTCGTTGAGCGCTTTGTCAAAGACAACTACAGTCTGGAGAGCGTCCCCCACAATCAAGCCCGCTTTGGGCGGCAACTGGCCCTCTCTGGGGTGGGGGTCGTCCAGGGGGATATGCTCCACAGAGCGTGGCTGCGCATCCGCGATACCACCGATGCGCACCGCCAGGAGCAAGCACAAGAGCGCATGCGCAAGCACATGCAGCGCGTTCAAACGCTTGAGAGCATCGGCGTCCTGGCAGGCGGCATCGCCCACGACTTCAACAACCTCTTGCTTGCCATCACCACCTACAGCCAGCTCGCCCTTCAGGACATGCGCGACGATCCTGACGAGGCGCGCGAGTCCATCAGGCAAGTGCTGGCCGCCGGAGAGCGCGCCGCAGAGATGACCCGGCGCCTGCAAGCCTTTGGGCGCAGCCAGGAGTCGCGCAAAGCCCCCACTGAGTTGGGCGCGCTGGTCGCGGGCATGCTGCGCATCTTGCGCCGCGTCATCCCCGCCTCGGTCCAGGTCGACTTTGCGCCGCCCCCGCACCCCTACGTGGCCCACGTCGATCCCAACCAGATCGAGCAGGTCATCATGAACCTGTGCCTCAACGCCAGCGACGCCATCGAAGGTATTGGCCGCATCGACATCAAACTCCACAGCTTTGAGCTGGGCAGCTTTGACCCCCTCATCCCCGAACTCCCCCCCGGCGCCTGGCTGATGCTCTCGGTGCGCGACGATGGCTGCGGCATGCCCCCCGACGTCCAGGAGCGCATCTTCGAGCCCTTCTTCACCACCAAAGGCACCGACAAAGGCACTGGCCTCGGGCTCGCCGTTGTATACGGCGTCGTCACCGATCACGATGGGGTCATTACCGTCGACAGCCAACCCTCTGAGGGCACCACCTTCAACATCTTCCTGCCCGCCAGCGAAGAGCCCGTCCACATCGGCAGCACCGTCGAACTCCAGGACCAAGCCCTCAACGGCCAGGGCACCATCCTCGTGGCCGAAGACGACCCCATGGTCCGCGGTCTGGTTCAGCGCGTTCTTGAAAAGGCTGGGTACACCGTCATCACCACCGTCAACGGCGCCCAGGCCGTCGAGCGCTTTGAGCAGCAACACCACAACATCGATCTGGTCCTGCTCGACGCCATCATGCCCATCATGAACGGCTGGGAGGCCTACGACGCCATCACCTCCATCCAGCCCGACATCCCCGTGCTCTTTTGCAGCGGCTACAGCCACGGTGTCTTTCCGCCAGGCTTCTTTGATGGCACGCGCCAGATGCTCTCCAAGCCCTACCAATCCAATGAGCTCCTGCGCGAAATCCGCCGCCTCATCCCCCACGCGCCTCCCTCGCAAGACGCCTGACAAACCCATTGGGGTGAAATGGTTTTCTGGATCCTTCTGGTCGGTGTACCCTGTCGCCACGTGAAGGACGAACGTTGTTGTGACCAGGAGACCGCACCGTGTCGATGGATGTCAGCCCCCAAAACGGAACCAAGCCCCAACCCATGCCGCGATGGCGCCTGGGTTTAACCGTCGCTGCTGCGCTCTTGTTGCTGGCGGTGGTGGCGTTATTGCGCCGCTTTGGGATGATGATTCAGATCCTGGGGTTGGTGTTGATTTTGGGGCTGGCGTGGGGCGTGGTGGCGCGCTTTGTCGCCATGGCCAGAGGGCGTCTGAACACCGCGCTCTTTACCGCGCCGTTGGACGCCGATAACCGCCCGGTGCTCCTCTGCGCGATGGGCCGCGTGGTGGGCTGGTCGGGGGGGGGGGCGGGGCGCGGGGGGGGGGGGGGGGGGGGGTTGGCGGTACCGCCAACACGGGGCACCGTGCGAGCAATCCCGGGGAGCCCCCAATGGCCCCCCTGCGCGGCGTCGCGGCAAGGCCAAGGACCCCTTTGTCCTCCTCCTTGACGTCGGCGCCTCCTGGGACGCCTCCCCCGAGGATCTGGTCAGCTACGCCGCCATGGGCAGCGCCTACGCCTCGCGCGTCAGCCGCAACCCCCGGCCCTCGGTTGCCCTGCTCGGGCCCAGCATCACCCCTGGGCCGCCCGCGTTGGCGCAGGCCGCCGCCATGCTGCGCAAAGACCCCAACATCCACTGCATCGGCCAGATCAACGGCCTCGACATCCCGCGCGGCTCCGCCGATGTCATCGTATGCGCCGGCGAGGTGGGCAACATCGTCATTCGCCTGCTCGAAGGTGTTGGAGAGGTCGCCCAGCACATGGCCCGCTCCATCCAGGAGCAGAGCATCCGCGGGCGACTGGCCGTCCAGGCCCTTTCCAACGACATGGCCTCCATGGCCTCCATCACCGACTGGAAAGAGTACGGCGGCGCCCCACTGCTGGGCTACGACCGCCCCATCATCGCCACCGACCCCGACGCGCGCGCCGAGGCCATCGACCGCGCCATCCGTCTGGCCGTCAAGACCATCCGCACCGACATCATCGGCGCCATCCGCGCCCTGTCCTGATCCCCCACACACAACCCTCTTAAGTCCACCCTACCCACTGACACTGAGCCCAACCGGCGGGTGTGAGCGCGGACAGCTCTGTCATCGAGCGTGCACCGGGGATGGGTTGGGGAAGGGCCACAAGAAGTAAAAAGCCCCATCTCCTCTGCTCGGGGGAGATGGGGCCTTTAAGGGGGGGTATATGGCAAAGACGCGTTGCCGTGGACGGTCGCGTCGTAAGCTTAAAGTCCAACAACGTGGCGAGGCCTCTGGGTCTGGGCGTCGTCGGAGGCCTCGCTCACGTCGTGCTCCCTTATTTTAAGGCGGCTTCGTTCATTGAAAACTGCATACTTTGTCATAACTGCGATAGATTTTTTCTATACCTCCGACACGTCAGCCGCCAGAGCCCAAAAGCCAGCCTGTCACAGGCTGGCTTTTGGGCTCTGGCGGCGTTCAGTGACTGGCGTGGGACAGGCGGCCAGGTGGCCGCCGCAGATTCAATGGAAGGGGTGCTGGCGGGTGGCTCAGCGCTCGGGGACGAGCATGACGTTGGCCAACTCGGCGTCGGGGTCGTCGAGCATGGAGACCTTCAGGCCGATGCCGGACAAGGAGTAGAGGTAGTCTTCGATGTAGACGCTGCGGCGCATCTGGGCGTACCAGTTGTACTCGTAGAAGTCCTGGCAGTACTCGCGGTCGCGGCCGATGTAAGGGCAGGCCTGACGCGAGGCCAGGTCGCTGTGGTCAATGCCGCCGCGCTGGCTGATGCCGCCTTCGGCGTCGATGTCAAAGACCATCAGACCCGAGAAGTAGCTGCCGCCGCGGTTGTCTTCATCGTAGTTGTAGACGTAGGCGGGAATGGACAGGACGCCGCGGTGGAAGGTGAAGGCGTGGTGGTTCCACAGGGCCTCGGACCAGGACCAGTCGCCGGTTTCGATGACGTGCTTGTGGGCCAGCAAGGGGTTGCGGGGGTCGCTGACGTCGAAGATCTGGATGGCAATGCCCCACACGCGGCCTTCTTCATCCCCTTCGCGGCCCACCGCCAGCAGGTGATCGTCGCCCAGCGGGTGCAGGTAGGAGGAGAAGCCGGGCATGTGCAGTTCGCCCAGGAGGCGAGGATTGCGGGGGTCGCTGAGGTCGAAGGTGAAGAGGGGGTCGGTCTGGCGGAAGGTGACCATGTAGCCCTTGTCGCCCATCATGCGCATGGCAAAGATCTGCTCGTCGGGCTCGATGCCTTCCACCGAGCCCACCGTGGTCAGCTCGCCCTGGCGGTCTTCCATGACAAAGAGGTTGTTGCCGCCCTGGCCGTCGTTCCACCACACGCTCTCGGTGGTGGCCACGCGCAGATGCCCCTCGTGCTCGCTCATGGAGAACTGGTTGAGGGTCCAGCCAGGGACCTTGCCGGAGGCCACGTAGCGGGGGCCGGTGGTGTGGTTGGAGAGGTTGAACTTGTGGATGTGGGTCTCAACGTCGGTCGAACCCCAGCCCCACCACCACCAGTTGCTCGACAGCGCCACGTAAAGGTTCTCCTGAGAGGCGTAGATCTGCCAGCCGTTGGCCAACAGCCCCGTCGAGCGAACCGGCGCCTCGCCGTTGTCCAGGTCCACGTGCACGATGGAGAGCACACCGCGCTGGGTCAACTCGTTGGGGCGGTAGATGTCGTTGCAGGCGTACATGCGCTCGGGGGTCGCCTCGGTGATCGTGGCGGGCTGGGCTTGACGCATCAGAGGCAGCCACTGGGACACGTCGGTGCGGGCCATCATGGCCTCGACGCGGGGGCGCAGGATGCTGCGGGCGCGGGCGCGGATGAGCTCTTTTTCAAGCTCCGAGGCCTGCCAGTCCATCTCGGGCAGGTCGCTGTTGCCGTCGCGGGACCAGACCAACTCCCAGGCCTCCTGGGGGAGGTTGAAGTAGGTGTTGAGGACCATGTAGACGTCGCCCTCGATCATGCGACCGTTGGCAAAGTAGCCCTCCATGTCGATGTGGCGCTCGATGACGGGGTTGGCGCGGTCGGCGATGTTGACGATCGTCATCCGAGTGCCGCTCCAGCCGCGCAGCTCAAAGCCCTCAAAGACGTTGTCTTCCTGACCATAGATGTAAGAGAAGACCAGCGCGCGGTCGCCGCGCAGAAAGAGGTTGTGGGCGTTGCCGCCGACCTCAACCTGGGCAATCCGCTCGGTCTCTTCGGCGGGCCAGCTTTTGACGATCGACAGGTGGCTGCCGTTGGCCACGTAGATGTGCGTGCCGTCGGTCTTGACCAGGTCCGCCTCATCGACGCCCTCTTCCTGGTTGTTGGTCCCGGTGTAATCATCGGGCGCGTCACCACCGCCGTCGTTTCCAGGCGCCGCCTCGGCTGTGTCGTCTTCACCGGCCAACCAACCCCCTTCACCGTAACGGGAGCTGATCAACTCCTCGACGATGACGTCGGCCAGATAGTCCGAGAGTTGGTCGCAGTCCTCAAAGCGGTTGAGCGCAAACGAGAGCCCCTCAACGTTGGTGGGGGGCTGAAGCTGAGGGTCGGGGCGCTGACCTTCCACGTCGCTGCCGCAACCGATCGCCGTGCCCATCAACGCCAGCGTCGCGGCGGCGGGCGCCAGCAGGCGGCGGCTGTTTCGCAGGATCGAGCGGTGGGTCAAAGGCCTGGTCTTCATGGTGTATCCTCGCTTGAGAGAACCGGCGCCAAAGGGCCGGGGATGCTTGGCTTCGTCACGCCGCCCTCCCAAAGCCAGAAGCGTGCCAGGACCGAATAAACACCCTCGCCAGGTTCATCTGCGGCGACGTTGACGGGATCGACAAAAGCTTCTAAGGATGCCCCCCTGGAAATCTGTTGGCGCAGGGCCACTGATTTCTGAGGGGTCGCCTGAGATTTTCAAGGGAGAGGCACGCTTGTGACTGATTTTCCGGCCTTTGAGCGCTATCGAGGCCTGATCGAGCCTTTTGATGACTTCATCGCCGCCATCGAGCGGCCGCTGCCCAAGTGCATCTGGGCCAACCCCTCCAGGATCGACCGCGACACGCTCAAAGAGCGCCTGGAGCGCCAGGGGCTCACCTCGCGCCCCTCCAAGCTCCACCCCTGGGCGCTCATCCTGGACAACCCCGAGGCCGCGCCGGGCAACACGCTCGAATATCAGTTGGGGCTCTACCACGTGCAGGAAGAGGTCGCCATGACCGCCTGCATGGCGCTGGACCCACAACCCGGGGCGCGGGTCCTGGACATGTGCGCGGCGCCGGGCAACAAAACCGCGCTGGCCGCCGCCATGATGGGCAACCGGGGCACCATCGTCGCCAATGAACTCAAGACCGCCAGGCTCGCTGGGCTGCGCTACAACCTGGAGCGGCTGGGGATCGGCATCGTGGCCATCTCTCACCTCAACGGATCCGGCATCCCGCTGCGCGTGGGCCCCTTTGACGCCATCATGGTCGATGCCCCGTGCTCTTGCGAAGGCACCGTAAGGCGCTTCCCCAACGTGGGCAGCGGCATGACCGAGCGGCTGCGCCAGCGCATCGCCCGCACCCAGGGCCACATCCTGCAACGCGGCCTGCGACTGATGCGCAAAGGCGGCACCCTGGTCTACTCCACCTGCACCTTCGCCCCCGAAGAGAACGAAATGGTCCTCCAGGCCGTCCTCGACCCCAAAGATCGCATCGTGCCCTTTGAAACCCCCGGCTTTGTCGGACACCCCGGCCTGCAACAGTGGCAAGGCCAGACGCTGCGCGACGACATGGTCCACACGCGGCGCTACTACCCCCACGACAATGACAGCGGCGGTTTCTTTGTCGCCCGCATCGAGGTCAACGCCCCATGAAGAACCCCCCGGCATTTGTCGAGATCGACCCCAGCGAACCGGTGGCCTTCTGGCAAGAGCGCTTTGGCGCTGACCCCGCCGCCTTTGAGGGCCACCGCTTCTTCGAGCGCCGCCGCAAGCTGATCTGGATCACCACCCCCGGCTTTGAGGTCCCCGAGCACCTCTCCCTACAGGCCATCGGCATGGGCTTTGTCAGGCGCACCGGGCACCACCTCAAACCCACCACCGAGGCGACCATCGCCTTTGGACACCTGGCGACCCGCAACATCGTCGACGTCAACGCCGAAGATCTGCAGTGGCTCATCGACCGACAATCGCGCCCCTGGCCCCAGGGAGACCTTGAGCCCGGCTACGTCATCTTGCGCCACGACGGCTTCTGCATCGGGTGCGGACTGTGGCTCAAAGGCCAATTGATCAGCCAGTTGCCCAAGAAGTGGCACATCGAGCCCCAAAAACCCCTTTCAAATGTTCACACTTGATATCCTATCGACCGATCCCTTACCTTGAGGGCGGCGAACAAACCCTCTGGCGTGCTTCATTACAACAATCCATTGGTTTCTTTTCAAAAGACATCCATTGGCGCAATGACGGGTGTCTTGTCTCGTCCGCTATCAAAAAGGCCCTTGGGCCACCCTGCTGAAACACGGATGGTATGGGCCAGCCAAGCACGCTTTTAGAACAATGGCTTCAAGACGCCGGACACCTTCTTGACCAAAGAAGCGTGATCCAGTGGGCCCTCCAACACTTTGCATCAGGCGCGCGCGTCCTGACACACTCGCTCCACAAAGAAGAATTTCACACGCTCGCCGCGCTCGACGACAACGCGCTGAACCAACCCTGGAAGCTGCACCAACTCGCGCGCCCCATGGGCACAGACCACCTGCTCTGGGTGGTCCGCGCCGAACCCTTCCAGACCGAACACATCACCCAGGTGTCCCTCTGCGCCGCCCACCTTGGCGCCCTGCTGGCCAAAGAAGCCCAGATGCACAAAATCTCCAGCCACCGCTACGCGGCGCTGCTCGACGCGGGCTTTGAGGGGATCTGCATCCACAGAAACGGCGTCATCCTGGAGGTCAACGAGAGCCTCGCCCAGATCTACGGCTACAGCCGCCAGGAAATGGTCGGCATGCCTGTCATCCAGACCGTCGCCCCCGGCTGGCTCGATCGCGTCCGCAAAGTTGTGCGTGAAGGCTATGAGGACGCCTACGACACCATGGCGCTGGGCGCCACCGGTGAGCATATCCCCCTGCGCGCGCGCGCCAAATCCATCATCTGGGATGGCAAACCCGCCCGCGTGGCCGTCTTCCTCGACCTGCGCAAACAACACCAAAGCGAACGCGCGTTGGAATTCAGCGAAGCTCGCCTCAACGAAGCCCAACGCATGGCCCGCATGGGCAGCTTCCACCTCTCCAACGACCTGCAAACCACCTGGGCCTCGGTGGAGCTGCGCCGCATGCTGGGCTTGGCCCCCGACGCGCCCCTGGATCTGACCACCTTCATTCGACACCTCGCCGCAGACGCCCGAGAACACGCCGCAGAGGCCATTGATGATGCGTGGACCATGGGGCGAGCGCTGAAATTGGACACGTCGGTGTGTCGCTCCAATGGTGCATCGCTGGACATCGCGCTCTCCATCGAACCTGTGCTCGAAGCCGAGCGCGTCACTGCGCTCTCCTTCACCGTTCAGGACATCTCCGAGCGCAAACAACTTGAAGGGCAGTTGATCCAATCCCAGAAGATGGAAGGTCTGGGGCGGCTGGCTGGCGGGCTGGCCCACGACATCAACAACACACTCTTTGGCGTCATCAGCTTCATCGCCGTGGCCAAAGACGAACTCGACCCAGCGCTGCCCCAACAAGAAGACCTGGACATGGCGTTGGAGGCCGCCAACAAAGCCTCCCAGATCGTCAATCAGGTCCTGACCTTCTCACGACGCCGCCCCGCACAACCCGTCCAACTCAACCCCAACCAGGAGATCAACGACATCACACGGATGCTCGATCGCCTCCTGGATGACAACATCACGCTGGAGTTGGAGCTGGACCCCGATCTATGGGACGTGCGCATGGGCACGGGGCAAATCAGCCAGATCGCCACCAACATGGCCATCAACGCCGCCGACGCCATGCCCGAAGGCGGCAAGCTGACCATCTCCACGCGCAACATCCCCCAGGACTACCTCCCCACGCATCTGGCGCGCTCCAACCGGCGCGATCACGTGCTGCTGAGCATCCGAGACACCGGCGAAGGCATCCCCGCCGAACACCTGGAACACATCTTTGAGCCCTTCTACACCACCAAAACAGTGACCAAGGGCACCGGCCTGGGCCTGTCCATCTGCTACGGACTGGTCCAACAAACTGGCGGACACATCGAGGTGCGCTCCAAACCCGGCCAGGGCACCGACTTCCTGATCCACCTGCCCCGCTCCACCGAACGAGAGCACCACACACCGCAGCCCCTCATCCTGCCCCCCTGGAAACCCGAGCAACTGGGCGCCGTCCTGCTGGTCGAAGACGATCCCGGTGTGCGCATGGCACTGATTCGGTTGCTGCGAAACCACGACTTCACGGTCTACCCAGCCCCCGATGCCAACCGCGCCCTGGACATCTACCGCAAACACACCGCAGAGCTGAGTATGGTGCTGACCGACATCATGATGCCCGGCACCAACGGCACAGAGCTGACCCGCACGCTGAGGGCTGAAGGCGCCACGCTGCCCATCATCTGCATGTCTGGCTACACCGACGATTTGATCGATCCGGACAACTTCACCGCGCTCAAAGCGGCGTTCATCGACAAACCGTTCACCATCACTCACCTGCACAAAGCATTCTTGAGAGCCACACGACTGTCGCCCCCTGCGCGACCACCGACACACGGATAAGGAGGCGGCAACAACGCATATGCCACCATCACGCACCCAAATCACCACACACGACAACCTCCACATCAGCGTCGCGGTGCATGGAGAATCCCAACCCACCACGGTCCTCGTCCACGGTTGGGCGGTCTCGGGCCAGATATGGGAGTGCGTCGCGCAACGCTGGAACCAACCCGGGCGGCTCCTCATCCCCGACCTGCGTGGCACCGGCCAGAGCACTCGCCAGGCCACCAGCCACACCATCGAAGATCACGGCAAAGACCTGATCGCCATGATCGAAACCATGGCCGATGGACCCGTCGATCTGGTGGGACACTCCATGGGCGGGCTGATCTCGCAGTGGCTGGCCACCCAGCGCCCCGATCTGCTGCGTTCCCTGACCCTCGTCTCGCCCACACCCGCTGGCGGCGTCCCCTTTGGACCCGAGGACATCGCCTTCTTTGAAGCACTCTACGACCAACCCGACCAGGTCATCGGCTCCATGATCCGCACGCAGCCAGACCCACAGGCGCTGGCCGCGTGCGTTCAAGACGTCGCCAACAACAGCCGTCAGGCCTACGTCAGCAACTTCAAATCATGGCGCGAAGCGTCCTTTGCCCACGCCCTTGGCACCATCACCACCCCGACCGCCGTTCTGGGCGGCGAGCGGGAAGAACCCCTGACACCAGACCTGCTCCAGGCCGCCGTCGTGAACCTCATCCCGAAGGCCACCTTCACGCTCATCCCAGGCGTGGGGCACTACCCACAATTTGAAGCCCCCGACGCCTTCACCAAGCTCCTGCAAGACACCATCCCCGGGCGCTGAGCTACCCCAGCGGCAACGCCACGCTGTACCCAACCTCACGCAGCGACACATCGCCGCGCTCATCCACCTTATGGGCACAAACCACTGCCCCAAGCGCCTCATAAAAGCGCCGCGCCCCTGCGTTTCCATCCAAAACCCAGATCAGCGCCCGCTTTGCCCCCTTTTGGGCCAACTCGCCCAGGAGTTGACGACAAAGCGCGCCGCCCAGGCCCTTTCGATGATGGGCCTTGAGCACGTAGATCGCGTAAAGCTCCACATCCGCCTCGCCATCATCACTGCGCGAAGGCCCCCCCGAGGCAAACCCGACCACCACCCCCTGAATCTCTGCCACCACCACCGTGGATGAAGAGGCAGGATCCCCAAGAATGCGCTCCCACATCGCCCGACGCTGCGCCACACTCTGACGCTCAATAAACGCCTGGGGCATCAACCCCCGGTACGTCTCTTGCCAGGCCTGAACGTGAATCTGGGCGATGACACCGGCGTCCTTTGACGACGCCGCTCGAATGAGATGATCACTCATAACTCTCCACAACAGCAGCGTTTTGCGCTGCGCTCTGCACCACGGCCAACCCCAATGCGATTGACATGTTTGACCGCATCGGGGCAGGCTTGGCCTTGGCAACCACATCACTGGCGTCACCAAACACCAACCTGATCGCCGGGCACTGCCTGCCGACCAGACCTGCAGACAACAACAAAGAAAGACCTGCCTGCGCCACGGCATCTCGCCGGCGACCGCCTGTAAGAGGTACGATCATCACTTCACAAAGCCAAGCCACGGACAACACCATGGGCCGCGCCGAGCGCGGCACGGGGCTGAGCGTCTTTATGAAAGTCGTGGGGACGGCTGTGGCCATGCTGGTGGCCGCCGTGCTCATCGACGCCTTTGTCTGGAAACGCGGCCTGGATCTGTTGACCCCCGGCAGCCAGGGCATCACCGACGCGCTCGGCTCCCTGGGTGAGATCCTCGCTGCGGTCCTGGGGCTCTCCATCACCGTCGTGGCCATCGTGTTGCAGTTGGCCTCACAGCGCTACTCACCCATGATCGTCGACCTCTTCATGCGCGACCCGACCAACGCCAAAGCGTTTGGCTTCATGGTCGTGTCCTGCATCTACGTCATCATCCTGCCGGTCTTCGCAGGCCAGCAAGAGATCCCCATGGTCGCCACCTGGGCAGGGCTCATGCTGGCGGTGATCAACTTTGGGCTCCTGCTGCCCTACTTCAGCCACGTCTTTGAGTTCCTGCAGCCCAACAACTTCATCACCCAGATCAAGGCCGTGGCCCGAGAGTCGCTGATCTACACCATCGCCAACCCAGGCAGCGCCGTTCAGGGGCAAAAACAGGTGGCCGACGCCATCGAGCGCATCGCAGACAACTGCCTGTCGGCCATCAGCCAGACCGACCGCGGCCTGGCGCTCCACTCCATCCGTACCCTGGACGAGCTGCTGGTCCACTACCTCCAGCACAAAACGGGGCTGCCGGGCGGCTGGGCGCAGATTCACCCGGACTACTTCCTGTCGCTCTCCAAAGAGTTCTACCAGGAGATCGTCGACCAGAACACCTGGGTGGAAGCCAAGGTCTTTATGGAGTTTGAGCACGTCACGCGCCGCTCGCTGGGCTCACTGGGCGAGGTCGTCAGCCAGATCGCCTCATCGTCCCGCAACATCGGCGAGGCCGCTCTGGAAGCCAAAGACCGCGAGGTGACGGAGTTGGTGGTGCGCTTCTTCAACACCTACATCCGCCACGCCCTGAACCGGCGCAACGTCCGCGCCCTCTACAACATCCTCTACCAGTACCAGCTCTTCTCGCGCCAGATCATGCTGCACAACCATGACCTGTGCCAGCGCATCGTCCAGTACCTGGTCTACTACGGACGGCTGGCCAACGAGATGGGCATGCCCTTTGCCACCGTCACCGCCGCGCATGACGTGCGCGTTCTGTGCGAGCAGGCCTACCTCAATGAGCACATGGACGTGGTGCCGCTGCTGGATCTCTTCCTCAGCCTGGACCAACCCAGCGAGGCCAAGACCGAGGAGCTGGCCCTCATCGGCGTGCGCAAGGCCCAATCCATCCTGGGGGCCTTCTTCCTTGAGCACGGCGCCCACCACCTGGCCAACCGCATCCGCCATGACATGGGCCACGAGTCCGTCCAGCGCCTCTTGATGATCCGCGACGAGATCTTGAGCGTCTCCGAGCGCAAATTCTGGGAAGTCACCGATCGCGGCATCAACTTTGACTACGTCGACCCCGCTCGCCATGGCTTCATCAAAGACTTCTTTGAGCCCCTCATCCAGGAATCCGAGCACACCGCCTCGGTCTGAGATCGAGTCACATGGCGGTTGCGTGCGGGGGCCGCTTGTCGCATCCTTGATCCGCGTGGCCTGATGCAGACGGAGGGAGGAGATCTTGACTGGCCGTGGTCGCCACGACGCGCTCGTGGGTGTTGTGTGGCTCTTGGCGCTGCTGTGCGGCGGCTGCGCCATGATCAACGCCTTTGAAGACCCACCACAAGACGGCAAACCCGCCGACGCCCCTTGCAGCGAAGACGCGCAGTGTCCCGACGGTCAAAACTGCCAGGAGGACCAGTGCGTCCCAGCGGATGACCCCTGCGAAGGGCTGCGCTTGCCTCCCAACCAGCAGTGCCTTGCGCCAGGAACCTTCACCATGGGCTCCCCGCAGGACGAAATCGGCCGCGATGCGCTGCATGAAGTCCCCACAGAAGTCACCCTCACCCACGCGCTGCTGATCCAGACCACCGAGGTCACCCAGGCCCAGTGGGGCCAGCACTTTGAACTCAACCCGTCGTTCCACGCAGACTGCCCACAATGCCCGGTGGAGTTGGTCAACTGGTGGGAGGCGCTGCAATACCTCAACGCCCTGTCCAGCGCCGAGGGGCTGCCCGGCTGCTACTTCCTGTCGCAGTGCCAGGGCGACGTCGGCGTGCAGTGTTCGGGGTGTGAGCAGAAGTTTCGCTGCCGCAGCGTGCGCTTTGAAGGGATCGAGTGCCAGGGCTGGCGCCTGCCGACCGAGGCCGAATGGGAGTACGCCACCCGCGCAGGCTCCACAGAGGCCTTTTACAGCGGCCCCATCACCGATCCAGAACAAGACAGCGCACTGGACGACACCGCCTGGTACGCCGCCACCGCTGGCGACACCACCCAGGAAGTCGGACAGCTTCGCCCCAACGCCTTTGGCCTCTACGACACCCACGGCGGCGTCTTTGAATGGGTCTGGGATCGTTTTGCCCCCTACGCCGCAGGACCTTTGACCGATCCCACCGGCCCTGACCCGTTTGACACCTTGCAGGTCATCCGCGGCGGCAGCTACAGGAGCACCGCCGCCGTGTGCCGCAGCGCCGCCCGCGCCGTGGCCAACCCCGACCTGGGCGATCGAGACATTGGGCTGCGCCCCGTGCGCACGGTGGTGAGGTGATCCCATGCTGATCGACGCCACACAGACACCGCCCGGCGGCCTCTCACAAGGCACCGTACTGCGCCAACGCTACAAGATCGTCTCGCGCCTTGGCTCGGGCGGCTTCGCAGACGTCTACAAAGGCCAGGACCTGGAGATCGGCCGCGCCATCGCCATCAAAGTCCTGCGCACCATCGCCGTCAGCCGCGACCCGCAAGAGAAACGCCAGGCGCTCGATCGCTTTAAACTCGAAGCCCAGGCCACCGCCAGCATCGATCACCCCGCCGTGGTGACCATCTTCGACGTCGGACACACCCCCGACCATCAACCGTACATCGTCATGGAGTGGCTCGAAGGCCAGGACCTGGAGTCCTGGCTGCGCGACCACGGCCCCATGCCGCAGGCCCAACTCCTTGCGCTCCTGATCGACGCCCTCGAAGGCCTCGGCATCGGCCACCAACAAGGTCTGGTCCACAAAGACCTCAAGCCCTCCAACCTCTTCATCCACCACCCCGGCACCAGCCGCGAACGCCTGCGCCTGCTCGACTTCGGCGTCGCCAGGCTCCAAACCAGCGCTCGCCAGACCGAAACCGGCAAGGTCATGGGCACCCCTCAGTACCTGGCCCCCGAGTACATCAAATCCCAACACGTCAGCCCCGCGCTGGACGTCTACCAAATGGGCCTCATCCTGGTCGAAGCACTGACCGGCACCCCCGTCGTGGCCGACGACGCACCGTGGCACTGCGCCGTCATCCACAGCAACGGCGACCTCGACATCCCCGCGTCGCTCCAACAAAGCCCGCTGGGACCGATCCTGGATCGTGCGCTGGCGCTCGACCCCGCCGATCGCTTCAAAGACGCCGCCGACTTCGCCGCCGCGCTCTCAAAACTCTCCCCAAAAGACCACCCTCCCACACCAACCCCACCATCCCACACCGCCCCCCACACACAACCCCTCCGTGACCCCACACCACGGCTGGCCAAACTTGGACTCCTGCTCGCCGTTGCCGCCATCATCGCCCTGGCCATCACCTGGAAGCTGTCCTCAAACACCACCCCCACCGCCCCATCCACCGTCACCATCACACCAGACCGCATCTCGCCCCCCACCCCACCCCCGGCGGCTGCGCCGCCGCAACCCGAGGCCGCCAAGGCCGTCACAGTCACCGTCAGCGTCTCCCCACACCAGGCCAGCATCACCGACACGGACGGCACAGAGCTGGGCAGCGGCACCATCCCGCTGACCTTTGTCTCCAAAGACGACGCCCCCATCACCATCGTCGCCAAACACCCCGGCCACGCCAGCGGCCGCCTGACCGTCCACCCCACCGACCCCAGCCCTCAGCGCATTGTTCTCAAACCGCTCCCCAGCGCCAAACCCGCGCCGCGCCCCGCCAAACCCACCCCCAAACCAGCCCCCAAAGGCCCGGTCATGGAGGTGATTCAGTGAGGCCACTCTGTGCTGCCATCCTCCTGGCCACGTTCTGGATCCTGCCCTGCCCGTCACACGCGCAAGACGACGCACAACAGGCCCCCATTGCCCCAACCCAGGCCCAACTGGACCTCAACGCCCGCAGCGTCAAAGCCGCCAGCGAAGGCGATCTGGACGGCGCCGTCACGCTCCTTGAAGCATCCTTGAAGCTGGGGCAGTTGAACATCACAGAACTCAACCTCGGCCGCACGCTCCAGCGCGCAGGCCGATGTGCAGAGGCCGACAAAGCCTACCAGCGGGCCTTGACGGCCCCCGTGGCCGCCATCGAGCGCCCCACCCCCACAGAAATCGCCGAACTGGTTCAAAAATGGCGCGCCGAGCTGCGCGACACATGCCCTGGAACCCTGCGCCTGACCTGCCCACAAGCCGACGTGCGCGTCTCCATCGACGACGGCCCCTCCAAGGCATGCACCACCGACGACATCACCCTGCCCCAGGGCAAACACACCCTCACCTTCGAAGCCTGGTCCTGGCGGCGTCAGGACACCATCCAAGTCCTCCCCATGGAGACCGTCACCGCCGCCGCCAGCGTCGGCGCGACCGACGCCGAGCTGCGCGCGCGTCGCCTCCATGACAAAGCACAAAGCGCCCGACAAGCCGGACGCCCCGAAGAAGCGCGCCGCCTCGACACCGAAGCCATCGCCTCAGACCCCGCCTTTGGCGCGCCGCGACTGGCGCTGGCCCAACAAGCCGACGCGCTGGGCGACATTGAGGGCGCGCTGGTGGGCTACCGGGCCTACCTGCCCATGGCCTCCAAAGACGAGCGCCCCCAAATCGAAGCGCGGATCCACACACTCGAAAGCGATCGCCGCCGCCACCAAGAAGCGATCGCCGCAGCCCGCGCCGAAGCGCTCAAAAAAGAGCGCCAGCGGCAATGGCGAGGATGGCTGTGGACCGGCGGCGGCGCGGCGGCGCTGGCTGGCGGGCTGGCCCTAGACACCCTGCCCCAGAGCGCCGACAACTTCCGCTTTGACCCCCTCGACGCAGCGCCATTGGTGCTTTACGCTGCGGGTCTGGGCGCGGCCATTTACGGCATCGTGACCCTCCTGGATGACGACCCCCAACCCCCCACAACCCCACCCCAGGCGCCATGACCCACCCAGCCTCAAAATCGCCGACCCCCATGGCGCTGGGCCCCTTTGATCTGGAAGTCCCCGTCGGCGTCGGCGGCATGGGTCAGGTCTGGCGCGGCAGACACCGCCAACAAGGCATCCCCGTGGCCATCAAGGTGCTCACCGAAGGACGCCTATGGCGAGCCCCAAACCTGGAGGCTTTTCAGTACGAAGTCCGCGCCATGGCAGGACTTCACCACCGGGGCGTCGCTGTTGTCTTTGATCACGGCCTGCTGCCGCGCCCTCTGGCCGAAGCAAGCCAGGGACGCCTCAAAGCCGGGCAACCCTATCTGGTGATGGAGTACGCCAGCGGCGGCACCCTGGAAGCCTTTGAGGGCAAACCGCTGCCCTGGTCGCTGTGCCGCGCCATCGCCATTGAGCTACTCGACGCGCTGGCACACGCCCACGCGCGCGGCGTCATTCACCGCGACATCAAACCCGGCAACGTCTTGCTGGCAGGCGCAGGCGATCTGCGTCCGGGGCTGAAGCTGACCGACTTTGGCATCGCGCGGATATTCCGAGGAGAAGACCGCAGCGACCGCGAAGAGGTCAGCGTCGGCACCCCACAGTACATGGCCCCAGAGCAATTCGAGGGCCGCTGGCAGGATCAAGGCCCCTGGACCGATCTCTACGCGCTGGGCGTCGTCCTGTGGACGCTGGTGACCGGCAAACCGCCCTTTGAAGCCCCCTCTGTGGTCGAGTTGGCCTACCACCACATGATGACCCCGCTGCCAAGGCTAGAGACCCCCACGGCCAAACCCTCCGGCCTGGAGCGGTGGCTGCGGCGACTGATGGCCAAGGACCCGCGCACCCGCTTTCAACGGGCCGCCGACGCCGCCGCCAGACTCATGGAGCTGCCCGCCCCGGACATTGAGGTCATCCAAGACCTCCCCGGCGCGCTGGCCGACATGATGGCGCGCCACAGCCCAGCGCCCGCCTCCAACCACCACACCCACACCCTCACCAGCCCCACCGCGACCACTGTGGG
>CAKZKQ010000706.1 GCA_937123825.1 uncultured Pseudomonadota bacterium | reverse complement strand
CTCAAAGGGGCCATGGCGACCCACAACCTCCCCACAGCAGTGCGCGACACCTGGGTTGAACACACCCAGGCCCTGCGCGCGGTCATCATCAATGACCACACCGACTGCACCGGCCGCAAACTGCCCTGAACTCTTTCCTTTCTTTCTCCTTTTTTGGCTTTAGGAACCCGTGGCGACGGGCTTGGTAGACTCTGCCAGGGGCTCGTCATCAGACCTCGGGACATGTCAGGACAGGCCAAAAGGCTGGCGCATCACCCAGGCCCGTGTCAGTTTTTATTTCAATGCAGATGCAATGAAGCTGCTGGGCGTCAAATGCCTCCTTCAGCCACCGCCGAAGAGGCCAGATTTCTACCACCAAACCACCCCGCTGATGAGTGTGGCACGAGGCCAAAGTCAGCCAACTGAATAAGTGACCTTGAATCCCCTTTTGAACGACATTCGCGCATTGTAAGTGCACCAAGGCACAACCGCGACCACACACTGGCCTCAAAGGCCCTGGTGGTGGATGAGCCTGTGTTGTGCCCGCTGCAATTGCAAACAGTAGGGCGAAATTGTCTTTGTCCGGTGTCAAACCTCCGGAACACCATCCATGGCCGCCGTCAATCAGACCCGTTGCAGCACACAGATCATCTGCATAGGGCTTTGGAGGATGCCATTGAAACCCCTTGTGAACATGGTTCATGGGTTTGGTTGGGGTGTTGGCCTCAAAAGTGATTCATCTCTTTGAGGCCACTCAACAAAGGGCGCTCAAGGTCAATGTTTATCGCATCTGCTCTACGACTTTTAAATCACTGTGATTTCCACTGCGCGGGGGCTGCTGACGCCGAACTCAGCCCCACCGCTGTGATGAAGAGGCCCTCTGGGGGTTGGCTTGCGACAAGGTGCCGTTGGCCAACGCCAAAAGGGCCTGGATAGGGGTTTGATCCATGAAAACTATTGTATGGTCAGGTCTTGTCGGCCTGCTGATTCTCTGCGCGGGCTGCGGTCAGTCCGATGACTCACCTGCCGCCAACGACGTCAACAACGGGCCGCCAGCGTGCCAATGCGACACCGACCAGATATGTGACGATGAGGGCCAGTGCGTGGACCAGGAGGTGACGTGCGAGCCAGCCTGCGGCAGCGAGCAGGAGTGTGTCGATGGGCAATGTGTCGAGCTTTCACCCGATGACTGCACCGCCGCACCCGAGCAGTGCGGCCCTGGGACCTACTGCGATGAAGACAGCGGTCAGTGCGCCAGCGGGTGCGCCGATGACGTGGACTGCGCCGAGGTTTTTGGCGACGGGGCGCTGTGCGACGTGGTGGAGCGCGCCTGTTTCTGCGGCCCCGAGCTTGAGCCCTGTGAGCAGCAAGCGATGGGCTGCGCGGTCGATCCCGAGCAGTGCGGAGAGGGCACCTATTGTGATGAAGACAGCGGCCGCTGCCTGATTGGTTGCGCTGATGATCAGGTCTGCGCCCAGGAATTTGGCGAAGGCGCACAGTGCGACGTTCTGGAGCGCGTGTGCTTTTGTGGGGCGGGGTTTGAGGTCTGCGACAACGCCTGCGTGCCCGAAGGCCAGTGCCCCGAGGCCTGCGATTGCCCCGAGGTCGAAGGCGGGCAGTTTGAGTGTGTCGATGGGCAGTGTGTGCTTGGCTGTGACCCCAGCCACCGCCTGTGTGATGGGGCCTGCGCGCCTTGTCCCAGCGGCCTGGGGGTGACGCAGACGTCCTGCGACGGGGCAAGCTGCGTGGCCACCGAGTGCGAGGCAGGTTTTGAGGCTTGCCAAGGGGCCTGCGCGCTGTGCCCCGAAGGTGTCGACCCTCAATTTGTGGGTTGCCAGCAGGACGCTTGTGTGTTGACGGGTTGCCCGCAAGGCGAAGCGTTGTGCGATGGGGTCTGCGCCCAGTGCCCTCAGGATCCCAACGCCCAGTCCACCACCTGCAATCAGGCCGGATCCTGTGTGGTCGAAAGCTGCCAGTCCAGCCACCGTTTGTGCGATGGGGCGTGTGCGCCGTGTCCTCAGGGCGTGCCTGCCGATGAGACGCGCTGCGAAGCCGGGGCCTGCGTGGTCAACGATTGCCCAGAAGGGCAGCACCGTTGTGACGGTATCTGTGTCGCCGACCAGAGCATCGACCACTGCGGCGGCTTGTGCGAGCCCTGCGCCGCGCCCCAGGACGGTCAGGCGCTGTGCAACGAACAACTCCAGTGCGATGTGCAGTGTGATGAGGGCTTTCGGTTTTGCGGCCAGCAGTGCGCGCTGTGCCCGGTGGATCCCAACGCCACCGGTCAAGTCTGCGACGAGCAGGACCGCTGCGTGGCGGCGGCCTGTCTGCCGGGCTTTCAGGTTTGCGAAGATGGGCGTTGCTGCACATGGCCGGCGAGCAACAGCGTCATTGATTTTCTGGACAACGTCATCGTGGATCGCTTCTCGGCCATCGTCATCGACCGCCAGAACTTCCCCCACGTGGTTTACAACGACCACAACGACTCTGGGGTGACCTACGCGCGCTGGGATGGGCAGGATTGGGTCAGCGAAACCATCGGTCGGCGCGGGCGCACCGGCGAACACTTCGATCTGGTGCTCGATGCCCAGGGGCGGCCCCATGTCTCCTACCATGATCGGGAAGACGCCGACCTCTACTACGCCCACCACGACGGGCAGCAGTGGAATGTGCAGAGCGTCGACAGCATCGGCCAGCTGGGTGACTTTACCTCCATCGCGCTCGATCAAGACCAGCGCCCGCACATCGTCTACACCGATTTGACCTTCCTGGACCTGAAGTACGCCGCCTTTGATGGCCAGCGTTGGTCGATTGAACACATCGCGCGGGACGGCGACGTGGGTCGCTTTGCCCAACTCCAGCTCAACGCCCAGCAGGTCCCCCAGGTGGTCTACCTCGACGACAGCCGGGAGACGCTGGTCTGGGCGCGCCGTGTCCAGGGCGCCTGGGTTCTGGAAGACATCGAACCCACCGTGGGGGTGGCCTCCACCGCCTCCACGGGCATCGGCATGGCGCTCGACGCCCAAGGGCGCATGCACATCGCCTACACCAACACCGAGCGCGAACTGCTCTACCTCCAGCCCACCGGCCCCCAAAGCTGGCAGGAGCAGTTGGTCAACGATGGCTTCAGCGTGAGCTTTGTGCGCCTGGTGCTCGACGCCCAGGGCACACCGCACATCGCCTACAAAGAAGTGGGCCGGGATTGCCAGGGGCGGCTGCACTACGCCACCAGGGCTGGCCAGCAGTGGTCATCGGTGGAGCTGGGCGCCGGAGGCTTTGGTCTGGACATCGCAGTCGATGACCTGGGTCAAAGGCACATCTCCCACGCCTCAACGTGCCCCTACAGCATGCGCTACGAAATTTTCTAACCCTTGGTGAATCCGCTTACCTTTGCCCCGTCCTTCCCGTGTTGGACGGGGCCAAAGGCATAAAATGGATGCTGTGTTTTGGTTGGCCCTGGTCTCAAGGCGAGCCTGGGATAGGTCACGATGGTGGATTTGCTCAGGTGTGGGTATATACTATCCCCCAGTATAGATCATGAGGGGGCACCATGCCGCACACACCCAAAGAGAAAAAGCGCGCCCTGACACGGGTGCGCAGGATCAAAGGTCAAGTGACCGCGCTGGAAACCTTGTTGGAGGAGGGCAGCGAATGTGCCGATGTCCTCCAGCAAATTGCGGCGGTCAGAGGGGCCATCAATGGGTTGATGCGGCAGGTCCTGGAAGCGCACCTCAGGGAGACGCTCGGCACAGGGCAGCTCAATGCCGACGAGCGTCATGAGGCGTTACAGGAAATGAGTGATTTCATCAAAGCCTACCTGAAGTAGCCCCGTGTTGGGGTTTCTGGGGCAAGGCGAGCAAGCACAGAGGTGGTCATGAAGAGTCGCGCTGCGGTGGCGTTTGAGGCGGGCAAGCCGCTCGAAGTTGTGGAGATCGACGTTGAGGGCCCCCGCGCCGGGGAGGTGTTGGTGCAGATCACGCACACGGGTGTGTGTCACACGGACGCCTTTACGCTCAGCGGTGATGATCCCGAGGGGATCTTCCCCGCCGTGCTCGGGCATGAAGGCGCGGGCATTGTGCAGGCCGTGGGTGAGGGGGTGACCAGCTTGTCGGTAGGGGATCATGTGATCCCGCTCTACACGGCCGAGTGTCGCGAGTGCAAGTTCTGCAAGTCCAACAAGACCAACCTTTGCCAGGCGGTGCGCGCCACCCAGGGCAAGGGCCTGATGCCCGATGGGTCGTCGCGCTTCTCTTACAAAGGCAAGCCGATTTACCACTACATGGGCACCAGCACCTTCAGCGAATACACCGTGGTGCCCGAGATCTCTTTGGCCAAAATCCCTGCGGAGGCCCCCCTTGAGAAGGTCTGCCTGCTGGGTTGTGGGGTCACCACCGGCATCGGCGCGGTGCACAACACCGCCAAAGTGCAGGCGGGGGACACGGTGGCGGTCTTTGGGCTCGGCGGCATCGGGCTGGCGGTCGTGATGGGCGCCGCGCAGGCCGGCGCGTCTCGGATCATCGGGATCGACATCAACCCCGACAAGTTCGAGCTTGCCAAGCAAATGGGCGCCACCGATCTGGTCAACCCCAACGACCACGACTCGCCCATCCAGCAGGTCATCGTCGACCTGACCGACGGCGGCGTGGACTTCAGCTTTGAGTGCATCGGCAACGTGGAGGTGATGCGCGCCGCCCTTGAGTGTTGCCACAAGGGCTGGGGCGAGAGCGTGATCATCGGTGTGGCGGGCGCGGGTCAGGAGATCAGCACGCGTCCTTTCCAGTTGGTGACCGGGCGCGTCTGGAGGGGCTCGGCCTTTGGTGGTGTGCGGGGTCGCACTGAGCTGCCAGGAATGGTGGAGAAGGCCATGTCAGGGGAGATCCCCCTCGATCCCTTCATCACCCACACGCTGCCGCTTGAGAAGATCAACGAGGCCTTTGATTTGATGCACCACGGCAAGTCCATCCGGACCGTGATCCACTTTTGATGGGGGGAGCAATGGAGCGCGTTGAAAGTCGTGCCTGTCACGGAGGCGTTCAAGAGGTTTGGAGCCATCATTCCAAGGCGCTCGACTGCCAGATGCGCTTTGGTGTGTACCTGCCTCCGGGTATAGAGCAGACCAGGGCGCCGGTCTTGTACTGGCTCAGCGGTCTGACCTGCACCGAGCAGAACTTCATCACCAAGGCGCACGCCCAGCAGGCTGCGGCCAAGCATGGGATCATCATTGTGGCGCCCGACACCAGCCCTCGTGGTGAGGGGGTGGCCGATGATCCTGAATACGACCTGGGGTGCGGCGCTGGGTTCTACCTCAACGCCGCCCAGGCTCCCTGGGCCAGCCACTACCGGATGTATGAGTATGTGGTCGAAGAGTTGCCCGCGTTGGTAGAGGGCACCTTCGCGGCCACCTCACAGCGGTCCATCTTTGGGCACTCAATGGGGGGACACGGCGCGCTGGTCATTGCGCTGCGAAACCCCGGGCGCTACCGCAGCGTCTCGGCCTTTGCCCCCATCTGCGCGCCGTCTCAGGTGCCCTGGGGACACAAGGCCTTTGGGGCCTATCTGGGCGATGACCAAAGCCAGTGGGCCAGTTGGGACGCCGCCGAGTTGATCGCAGGCGATCTGGATGAGCGCTTGACGCTCTTGATCGATCAAGGCACCTCCGATCCGTTTTTGGAGTCTCAGCTCAAGCCCGAGCTGCTCCAGGCTGCCTGCGAAAAGGTCGGCCACCCCCTGTCGCTGCGCATGCGTCAGGGCTATGACCATTCGTATTACTTCATCGCCAGTTTTATGGATGAGCACATCGCCCACCACGCTCAGGCGCTGCGTGGGAGTTGAACTCATTTGCCCCACGCCAGAGGTTTTGTGATGGGCATTCCCCTGTCGCTGCGCATCCCCAATCCTCCCCCGCACTTTGTGGGGCGAGCCGACTTGCTTGACGGTCTTGGTCAAGTGTTGGAGACGCACCCGGTGGTGGTGCTTTGGGGATTGGAAGGGCTTGGCAAGAGCGCTGCGGTCCACGCCTTTTGCCACGCCCACCCTCCGATGGGGGACACCGGAAAGATCCTCTACCTTGGCGCCGCCCAAAGCGGGTGGCCACGGTCGCTGGCCACCCGGCTCAACGCCCTTCTTGGTGAAAGTGAGCCGCTCGATTGGCGCCAACTCGCCTCGCAGGTCGACCTGGCCGAGGCGATCATCGACATGGCGGACCGCTTTGGGGGGTGGATTGTCCTCGACGCGCTGCCCGACGATGAGGCCTCCGAGCGCTGGCTGTCGTGGCTGGCGACCTACAGCCGTCAGGCGCGCTGGTTGGTGACGCGGCGGACCATGCCGGGTCTCCAGGAGGGGGTGGCCTGTGTGGCGTTGGAGCCGTTGTCCCAGGCGGACATGCGCACATTGGCCACAGCGTTGGGCGCCTCCGATGGCCTCCACATCCAGGCCAAGGGGAGCCCCGGGTTGCTCAAGCGTTTGATGGCCCACCGCGCTGGCCGCCCCGATGTGCTGGCGGCGCTCGAACTTGTGCCTCAGGCCCAAGAGGCGCTGGCGCTGCTGGCGGCGGTCGATGGGGCAGTGCCTGCAGCTTTGTTGCGCGCACTTTGTGACCCAGAGATCTTGCTGCAGCTTGAGCGCAGAGCGTTGGTGCACCACACCGACCAGGGCTACACCACCTTTGACATTGTGGCCGACGCCGCCAGCCGCTGGCCTTTGCCCACGTTCAAATCCTTGCTCGGCCCGGATTGTTCGCCCGAGATGGCTGCCCACTGCCTGTCCACCTTCCTACAGGCTGGTTTGTGGGACAACGCGTTGACGCTGATCGAAGGGCACGGGGAGGCCATTTTAGAGGCGAGCATGACCCACCTCTTCTGGCCGGTCCTTGAGGTGTGTTTGGAGCGGCGTTTGCAGCCCTACAAGTTGCGCTGCGCCACCTGGATGGGGGTCTTTTGTGAAGATCTGGACGCGCCGACTTTGGACGACGTGGAAGGGTGTGAGGTTTGGCTCGAATACCTCCACGCCTGTTGTCGCAACGCCCAGATGTTGGAGTTCATCGGTGAAGAGCCCCAGGTTGAACGCTACAGTCCCCGCACCCAGTTGCTCATCGGCTTAAGCTACGCCCAGTTTTATCGCCATGAGCCCGCCCAGAAGATCTTTCGCGCCGTACTCTTGCACGACAAACCCCAGATCGCGGCCATGGCGCACATGGGCCTGGCCAACACGCTGGCCACTGAGGGCCGAAAAGAAGAGGCGCGCGTTCATATCCACGCCCTCTTGCAGATGACCAAAGACCTCTCTGTTCACAACCGGGGCCTGTGTGAGCAGGGGATCGCCAGGGCGTGGTACGTGTGCGGGGAGTTGGCGCTGGCCAACGCCGCCATTGTGCGGGCTCAGGAGACATGGGGGGCCATTGGCATTGCGCGTCAGAGCACGCGCCGAAACCTCTTTTTCTGGTTGGCGGTGGCCAGCGACATGGGGCAGTTGGAGACCTGTCGCACTTTGATCGAGCGCTTGAGGCGCTTCAGTCAGCCGTTTGATGAGTCCCAGGCCATTTTGGACTCCACGGAGGTCTTGATCGCACTTTACGCCGGTCCGCCCAAAGATTGGTTGGCGCGCGTGACCGCCGTTCAGCACGGCAAGTACACCCACAACCTCCCCGATGTCATCTGCCACGCGTCCATTTCAAGCATGCGTCTGCACGAGTTGCACGGCCTGCCGATTGGTTTTGACAGCCCAAGGCCCAACGCCAGCGACAATTTTGCCCGGTACCACCAGTTGAGGATCGGTGAGCAGCGCCTCTTGCGCGGTCAAACGGTGACATTGCCCGAGGTGGACGGTGGCACCGACGAGATGCGCGCCTTTGTCCTCATGCTCCAGGCCATGAGGGCGGCGATAGAAGGCGATCACGGGCGCGCTCAGGGCCTCTTTGAGCGAGGGCGCGTGATGGCCAACCGGGCCTCCTACCACCTGATCGAGTGCGACATCCTCCAGCGCACCGCTGAGCACGCCATCATCGCTGGGCTTCCCCAGGTCGGCGCCCACACGGCGGCCGCGCTTGCGGCGTTGGCCAAAGAGGCAGGCGCAGCGCGCCTTGAAGTCCTGGCGCGCTTTTACGAGGCCGTTTGTCAGGATGATCTGTCTGCAATGTGGACAGAGGCCCACAGCATCTGCCCTGCCGCCAGACGCCTTTGGAGGGCGGCGCTCGGCCAGGGCGCGCCCGGCAACCAGTGGGAGACGTGGCTCTCGGCGGCCATCCACCGCACCCGTGCTCCAGAGAGCGTCCTGGCCGCCGCAAAGGATGGCCCTCTTTGGGCGGTGGGTGACGGCTGTGTTTACCGCGACGACGGTCAAATCATTGAGGTCCAGCGCCACCAGATTCTGTGGCGATTTTTGACGGCGTTGGTGCAAGGCGGCGGTGGTCTGGAACTCGATCCGCTGGTGTGTTTTGTGTGGAATGAGCAGGAGTACCACCCACTCAAACACGACAACCGCTTGCGTCTGGCGGCGCGCAAACTGCGCAAACTCATCGAGCATGATCCCGCCAACCCGACCATGATCATCACCTCCGACAACGCCTATGTGTTGGGCGGGACGGTGGTGGTGTTGTAATGCGCAAATTGAGCCATTAAGACCGACCATTAGGGTCCTGATGAGGTTGGTTTAAAGGTTCGCGCGGCGTCTGGCGCAGATAAAAATGACAAGGGCGCCCTTGACGCAGCCCCTTGCCCAACCAACCTTCCTGGTCACGGCGCGCCCGCCACAAGGGTGGGCCGCTGCACCAAGAAACTGGACCGGCGCTGGATATACCTGGCCGGTCCCCACACCCCGCTTAAGAGGAGGGTGCCACGATGGAATCGATCATCGTTGAAATCCGCGCCGCCGAGGGTGGCGCAGACGCAAAGTTGTTGGTGGAGCTGCAGGTGTCCATTTACGGTCGGTACGCCGACCGGAGCCGTCTTTGACCTCGCCATCCTTGAGCAGCGCCCAGGCCTGAGCGTCCTTCAGGTCTCGGGCAAAGGTGCGCGACGCGCTTTTGCCGCCGAATCCGGCGGCCACCGTTTCCAACGGGTTCCCCCAACAGAGAAACGAGGCCGCGTCCACACCTCGACCATCACCGTTGCCATTTTGTCTGTGCCGCGCCGTGAGTCGATCGTCATCGACCCTGGCGATTTGCGCTGGAAGACCTGTCGAGGGTCTGGAGCAGGTGGTCAGCACCGCAATGTGACAGACTCTGCCGTCCAGTTGATGCACATGCCCACCGGGATCAGCGTGCGGTGCGAGGGTGAGCGCAGCCAGCACCACAACCGTCGCCTGGCGATGGAGTTGTTGCGGGCCAGACTGCACAGCGCCCAGGCATCGAGCGCCAAAAGCGCCCGCGCTGCTGCGCGGCGTGCGCAGGTGGGGTCGGGGCAGCGCGGCGACAAGCGCCGAACAGTGCGTTTGCAGGCCGATCAGGTGGTGGACCACGTCACGGGGATCACCATGCGCGCCAAATCCTACCTTCGGGGAGAGTTGGGGGCGATCTCCAAGGCGATGCCTGCCAAAGAGTAATTGTGTTGGGCGGTCTTTGCTGCGTCATACCAAGATGCAGACGAAAGGCTTGCTTTGTGGCGAGCAATGATGAGGTCCAGGGGCTGAAGTTCTCAGCGATAAGGCCACAGGTTTGGGGCGAGCAATGATGGATGCTAGAGGCCTCAGGACGAGCGAAGCTGTAGCAGCGCTACCGCAAGCGAGTTCTGTGGTCTATAGCGCCATCAGGGCCGTCCCAAAACTGTGGCGAAGGGCCGCCCCAAAGTAAGTCGGACGTCTGCAACTTGGTATCATTTGGGGTCAGCCTCAAGGGCGCAGCCCACGAAGCAGAGAGCGCGCCGCGCGGGCCAGCAGCGAGGAGGATGCCTTGAGGGCTTCGTCCATTGCGTTCACCTCGCGCAGCAGTTCCTGATCTTTGATGGGTTCGTCGTCGCCCTTGTGGGCGGCGGCGGCCTTGAGGTGTTCGACAACCAGGGTCAGCTCCTGCTCGTCGTGCGCGGAGCGAGCGCGGAGCACGCAGGCGCGGACCTTGTGGTCTTTGGGTGCCCCTGGCAGCATCAAGAGGTCCTTGAGGTAGGCGTCGGCGTGGACCTTGTCGCCCAACCGGGCGCTGAGCATGGCCAGATCCATCAACGCGTTGGCTTCCAGCAGAGCGTTGTTGAGCTTTTGGCCCAGCGCGCGAAAATCTTCATAGTGCTCCAGCGCCGTGCGGCTCAGACCCGATTTGCGGGCCACGTGCCCCAGGCGTTGCACGCAGCGCGCTTGCCCCATGGGGTTGGCGTTGGCCTCAAAGTAACGCGCGGCGGTCTGGTATTGCCGTCTGGCGCGCTCCAACTCTCCCTCCAATTCACAGATGCAAGCCCCCTCCCAGACCACGCGCGCCAGCGCAGCGCGTTGGCCCAGGCTGCTGGTCAAGGCGCTCAGGCGGTTCCAGTAACGCCTGACTCGCTCCACTTCGCCTTTGGGCGGCTCAACCATCGTCTCAAGGCGTTTCCTCAGCGTGCTGGTCAACTGCACGTATCCCTGGGCCTCGCCGTGCGGATCGACGTGCTCCTGGTAGACGCTCATGGCGCGGTTGAGGAGCCTGGAGGCCAGCGCGTGGTTGGCCTTGAGGTCGTAGATGGCCGCCAGACGGCGCGTGGCTTCGGCGCGGGTCAGGTGGAGCAAGCGCGTGCGCGCCTGGCTGGGTTCGAGTTCGACCTGGGCTTTGAGCGCAGTGCGGGCGTCCTGGAAGAAGCGCTCGGCCCCGGCGGTGTCGCGGCGCTCCAAGGCAAGCTCGCCGCGCGTGAACCCGGTCAGCGCTGCGGCGGTCGGGGCGTGGTGGCCCATCTGACCTGCGACCAGCCCCAGAATGCCTTCTGCTTCGGCCATGCGGCCGTCGAGCATCATGGCGTGGGCGTCCCAGAACGAGGCCAGCGCCTGGCACCGGGGGTGAATGGCGGCGTGGGCCGCCGAGGCCAGCAGGCGACAGTGTTGGACCACACGGGTGAGTTCTTTGGGATCCTGGCGTCGCAAAGACATGTGGCCCAGCATGTCCAGGACCTGAAGGCGCAGCTCGGTGTCTTGTTCGGACTGCGCGTGTTGGTCCAGCAGCGTCAGCGCGTGGCTCAGGATGCGCCTTGCAGAGTCCCAGTCCCGGTCGACCATGGCGTCAAAGCTGCCCCAGAGGGCGACCTCGATGCATTCGGGCAGGAGTTTGGGGATTTCGCCGCGCCCGACGGCGTTTTCCACCACCAAAGCGGCCAGCGAGGGGCTGGAGAAGACCAGTTGCGGCTCCTGGGCCAGGGCCCGGTGCACCAACCAGCCCTCATCAACGAGGATTTCGGGGGTGACCTGGGTGTTTTGAAGGCATTGGGCGGCCATATGGCGAGAGAAGGTCGGTCCGAGCAGAGCCATGCGTTTGAGGGCTTGCTCGATCGCCATTGGGTCTGGCCATCGGCCCAGAAATTCGCCCAGGCGGCGGCGAAGCGCGTCGTCGATGCCACTGGGGACGGTGGTGGTCAGGCCGTTGAGGTGGATGCGGCCGTCGTGTTGGGGTTTGAGTTCGGCGGTGCTGCGCCACAGCCTCAGGGTCTGGCGTAGCAGGCCCGGGTTGCCGCTGGCCTGTTTGGCGGCCCACGCGGCGCTCTCGGCAGTCAGTCGGGGCTCGATCCGCTGTGCCAGCGTGGTCAGGGCGTCTGGCGTGAGGGGTTCAAGCCGGTGTTTGTGGATGTTTTCGCCGCGCCAGATGATGCGGAAGGCGTCGGTGGGGTCCCCGTCGGTGCGCGGTGACCAGATGAAGCACAGCGGCAGTTGCCCAAAGCGGGCGTCCTGGAGCATTTCGCGCGCCCAGGACGTCGTGTCGGCCCAGTGTTCATCGCCGCCGCCATCAAACCAGACCAGCAGTGGCCTGGGGTGTGGGACAGAGATGAGTTGGCGGATGGCGCTGCGCCAGAACCGTGCGGCGCTCTGCAACGGATCAGCGTCGTCTTTGTGGGACAACGGCGAGCTGCACAGGAAGGCGGCCAGGCGTTTGGCGTCGGCCTTTTGTTCAAAGCGCAGCACGTCCTGAGCGCGCTCGACGATGGCCTCCATGGTCAACTCCGGCAGCCTGAGGTGCCGGTAGAAGGCCAGACGCATGGCGTCCATCAGGCTGTCGCTGCAATCGAGCGGGACGTGGAGGACTCTGGCCAACGCGTGCCGTTTGGCGTGGTGCACCAGCGCCCGCGCCAGACGCCGCTTGCCCATGCCGTCCTCCCCCACCAGGACCATGCCTTGGGGGTCGCCGCCGTCGCAGACGGTGTGGAGCATCTGGAGCAGGAGCGTCCACTCTTGTTGTCGTCCCTCGGTGGGTTGATGCTGCCGGATGCGCACGTTCCAGGGCGTTTGCAGGTCATCCAAAGAGAGAGACGTGGGGCGCCCCGGCAAGGGCAGGGCGGGGATGGCCAGCGAGGTGCCGATCCGCTCCTCGTCCCATTGAGAAAGCGGGGCTGGGGGAATGGGCTCGGTGGGGGGGGCGTGGGCGTCTGGGGTGTGGATGGCCAACACATCGGCGGGCAGGTGGTCCAGGAGGCGTTGGAGGCGGTGCTGGAGGTCGACGGCGCTCTCGGGGCGCTGATGGTAGTCCTTGGCCAGCAGATCCTGGAGGAGATCCGCCAGGGGTTCCAGCGCGGGGTCGGCCACGGGCAATCGGTCTGGGGTCTGGTGGGCGTGGGACATGGCCTGGGCCCAGTAACCGCCGTGGCGGACAAAGGGCAGTTGACCACAGAGCGCCTCATAGAGCATGACGCCCACGGCGTAGAGATCCGAAGCCGGTCCCACGCCGGCGTGGTCGCCGCGCGCCAACTCTGGGCTCATGTAGCGCGCCTCGCGCCCCGCCATCCCCCCCAAACGCGACAGCGGGCTGGCGTTAAGCCTCGCAGTGACGGTCTCGCCTTGATGCACGATCCCCGCCGAGAGCAGCTTGATGGTGTTGTCTGGGCTGACGCGCACGGCTTTGGGGCGCAGGCCAATGTGGAGCAGCCCCTGGGCGTGGAGCGGGGCCAGGGCGTCGAGCAGGGCGATGAAGAGCCCCAGGACCTCCGAAATGGGCTTGTTGGCGCCGCTGAGCGGCTCGCCCTGGGAGAGTTCCACGACGGTGAAGGGTGGGTCGCCGTTGTGCTGGTCCAGAAAGCGCAGGACGGTGTCGTGTTCGAGTGCGGCGAGGGTGTCGGCGAGCCGGGCAAAGTGGGCGCGGTAGTCGTCGTCGTCGGCCAGGGTGGGGGGGAGGATTTTGAGCGCGACGTTGACCTCGGTGCCTCGAACCATCGCCGACCAGACATCGACGTTGTCTCCCTGACCGATCTGGTCCAGGAGGATGTATTGTCCGTTTCCCGGGGCGTCGCCGGGTTGAGGTGGCCATTGAGCGCTCACGTTGTCCTCTCGGTGTCCGGGGCGCCCAAACGTCGCCCACAACGGTTGTGCAGCGGCTCCAACGGCGCGCTGCCAGGTGCGTGCAGGGCTCGCCGTCGGAGGCCCCTCGTTCATAAGAACATTATAGAGCCAGAGCCTATGCTGAGTCTGCCCAGAGGGCAAGTTGTCGGCGGAGGTTGATGGCTGTTGAGAGGGGGGTTGAAAGAGGAGGGCGACCGCAGCCGAGCGGCATTGACGCTTCAGGGTGGCCGTTGTGGCCAGGGAGGGTCACAGGTTGGGGGAGTGTGCCTGTCATTGGGGACAAAAGGGCTGATACGACAATGCCTGCGGCGCCAGTGATGAGGCGCGGCAGGCATATCTAAAGGGGCGGTATTTGGTGTTTGGCTTTAGGAGGAGGTGCGCTCGCGCCAGGCGATGAGCATGAGCATGACAACAAAGAGGAGCATGGGCAGGGCAGGGTTGTTGCCGCCTCGGCTGGCGGGGCTTTGCTGGCAGCCGCCGGCGTCCTGCTCCAGGGAGACCTTCTCACGGTCGGAGGGCAGGGTGGGATCGCGATCGCCCAGCGAGTCTTCGGCGAAGCCGTAGGATTCGGGGTCGTTGGGGTCGGTGTCCTCGGCCAGCTCCTGACCGTCGTTGAAGCCGTCGTCGTCGGTGTCGGGGTTGAGCGGATCGGTGTTCAGGTCCTGCTCTTGCCCGTCAATGACGCCGTCGCGGTCGGTGTCGGGGTTGAGGGGATCGGTGCCGTCAGAGACTTCCTGGCCGTCGTTGACGCCGTCGTTGTCGCAGTCGGGGTCAAGGGCGTTGATGTTGCCGTCGCCGTCGGTGTCGAGGTTCCAGTTGGGCTCCATGCCGTCGAGGATGGCGTCGTCGTCGGTGTCGGCGTCGTAGGGGTTGGTGCCGAAGTGGTTCTCGGTGGCGTCGGTCAGCCCGTCGTTGTCGTTGTCGAGCAGGTAGCGATCATCGTCGTTGTTGTTGGGGCTGGTTTCGCCGTGATCGAGTCGGCCGTTGCGGTTGATGTCCTCGGCGCCGTCCATCAGGCCACCGCCATCAAAGTCGGGGTCGTGGGGGTCGGTGGTGGTTGAGGGGTCGGCGTCGGGGATGAAGTGGCCCAGATCGATGTTGGTGTCGGGGGTGAGCATGTCGAGCGTGGTGCCGACCTCGGTGCCGTCGAGCAGGCCGTCGTCATCGGAGTCGGGGTCGATGGCGTTGAGCAGGCCGTCGCCGTCGAGGTCGATGATGCCGTCGTCGCCGTCGAGGATGCCGTCATCGTCGCAGTCGGCGTCATCGGGGCGGATGCCAAGAGCGATCTCGTCGTCGTTGTCGATGCCGTCGCCGTCCATGTCGGCGTCGCAGATGTCGCCGAGGCCATCAAAGTCGTGGTCGGCCTGGGTGGGGTCGGAGATGCAGGGGCACAGGTCCACGTCGTTGAGGACGCCGTCGTCGTCCACATCATCATCACACGCGTCACCAACGCCGTCGTTGTCGAGGTCGAGGCGAGCAAAGTCGGCGACGTGAGGGCAGCTGTCGAAGGCGTCAAGGACGCCGTCGTTGTCGGAGTCGTCGCAGGCATCGCCGATGCCGTCGGCGTCAAAGTCGAGCTGCTCGGGGTCGGCCTGGTAGGGACACATGTCGAGCTTGTCCAGGATGCCGTCGCCGTCGGAGTCGTCGCAGGCGTCGCCCAGACGGTCGCCGTCGAGGTCGAGCTGGTTGATGTTGCCCACCAGGGGACAGTTGTCGGTCAGGTCCAGGACCCCGTCTCCGTCGGAGTCGTCGCAGGCATCGCCGAGTTGATCGCCGTCGCGGTCGAGCTGGGGGCCGTTGGGGACCAACGGGCAGTTGTCGAGCAGGTCCTTGATGCCGTCCAGATCGGAGTCGTCGCAGGCATCCCCGCGACCATCACCGTCGAGGTCGAGCTGGCCGGTGTTGGCCAGCGACGGGCAGTTGTCCAGGTGGTCCAAGACCCCGTCGAGGTCCAAATCGACCTCCGGGACCTGCTGGCCGACGCAGATCACCGCCTGCGCCGACGCCGTCCCTGCGCCAATCAAGAGCAGCCCCACCAGCGCGACCAACGCCGCCGCCGATTTCCTCAATGCCTGGTATCCTTCCATGGTCTTTCTCTTCATCCTTGTTGAAAAGCCGTGTTGGCATGGCCGTCAGAGGGTAAGAAATGTCTTACCATGTACGACATGGCCTCCCTTGTGCGCCAATGTACGACATTGTGGGTTGATGGCCAGATTTTTATCGTCCAGGGATGTTTTATGCGTGCCCGTCAATACGGGGCGTGCGGGTCACGGTCAACGCGCTAAGATGATTTTTAAGGCCGTGGTGGAGGGCGTTGGTGTCTTTTTAAAGATTTTTTCCATTTTCTTTTTTTACGTTTGCTTTCCCGCCGGTGTCTATCTCAGTGAGCGACACGCTGGACAACCTCACGGGTTGGCGACGGCGCCCCCGAGACCAGCAAGGCAGACTTATTCAGGCACCCCCCACTGCGGGGCGGCGTATGCCCTGGGTCTGTCCATACAATCCCTGCGTCTTGTGAATGACGCACTATAGAAAATGGAGCACTGACATGAACAACGTGAAGCGTTTTATGATTGCGGCGGTGGCGATGATGGCTGTTTTGGCGCTGGGCGCGTCGGTGGGTGTGGCCGATCCGAATGGTGGTGAGGGGCGACGGGGGAACAAAGGGGCCTGCAAGGCTGACGTTGAGCGGCTGTGCGGCGATGTCAGCAGCCGCAAAGAGGCCCGGCAGTGCCTGATGGACAATCAGGACCAGCTCTCGGACGCCTGTCAGGAGCATATGGAGCACAAGCGCCAACGCCACGAGGCGCGCCGCGCTCAGATCGAGCAGGCGTGCGGGGCTGACATCCAGCAGTTCTGCAGCGGCATTGAGGACCACAAAGAGCTGCGCTCCTGCATGAGGGAGCACCGCGAGGAACTCTCGGACTCTTGCACTGAGGCGCTCAAGTCCAACCGCAAGCACCGCAAGCGCGGGGCCAAGAAGGAGGCGCGCAAAGCCGTCAAGCTGGCCTGTGCGGCCGACGCTGAGCAGTTCTGTGGGGGGATCGATGACCGCAAAGAGATGCGGGCCTGTATGAAAGAGCACCGCGAGGAACTCTCGGACTCCTGCACTGAGGCCATCAAGGACGCCCGCAAGGCCCGCAAGGCCCACAAGCGCAGCAAGCGCAACCAGCAGGAAGGCTGACGACCTCAGCGCCTCAGACCAAAATGCAGACATCCGACTTACTTTGTCCGCACTTTGGTATCATCCCTTGGCCAGCCCAAATCGGCGCTGGCCCTCCTTTTGCCCAACCCTTTTCAGAGCGAGAAGCGCTCCGTCGTTCCCTCGGGGGCCTCGCAGGTCGGTGGTTCGCCCGCCGCTTCCTCCTCTTCTTGCGAAGCCTGCGGGTTTTGGTAAGGCGAGGCGGTGTAGGTGGTTTTTTTGATCAGCGTGCGGACATCGGGGGCGTTGAAGCTGGCCTGGGCTTGCTGCATGCAGGGGCCCTCGGCGAGCTGGCTGGAGCCGCCGATGCCGGACCAGACAAGCTCCAGTTGGTCGACGCGCTCCAGCGTGCGGCCCTTCTTGAGGGCGTAGATGTTGACCCATTGGAGGCTGACGGTGCCCTTGCCATCCTTGGGCTTCATGGTGCACCAGAAGCTGGCCTGGATGGCCTTGAAGCGCCCCACGCGGGTGGTCTTGAGCAGGTCGCCGGACCAGTTGGTGCAGCCCGAGAATGTCTCTTTGAGTTTGGCGTCGTTGCCCAGGAGCTTGGCGGCGTCGGTCTCCTGGTCGATGAGCTTGTCGCCCTTGACCAGCGTCAGCTTGACCGGCGGTGCGCTGCCTGCTTTGTCCTCCTGGACATTGATCACGACGGTGGCTCTGGCAAAGTCGGCGTAGTCGCCCTCCCAGCCTTGCTCGGGATCGGCCTGCGCCAGCTTGCTCAGCGCGGTCAGGCGCTCGGGGTCGCGGTCGGCGGCGGCGCTGGTGTCTTCATCGACCAGGGGTTCGACGTCTTCGGCCGGGTCTTTCTGGTCGCCTGCTTCTTCACCGCCAGCCTCTTCACTGCCTGCCATGCCGTCTGCGGCCTTGTCATCGCCAGCGGGTGCGGCCTCTTTGGCCTCGGCGCCGTCTTCTTTGGGTGTTGGGGCCGCTTTGTCGGCCCCGTTGTCCTTGGCGGCCTCTTTGTCGCCGTCTGCCTTATCACCGCCGGCAGACGGTGTGGGTGCGGCCTCGGGGGCTTTTTTCTGGGCCGTGGGGGCGGTTTTGTCGTCCTTGCCCTCTTCTTGCTGACAGCATCCGCTCAATGCGCCCACCATCCAGAGGGCTGCGCACACAACTGTCATCCATTGGCGTTTCATGGTTCATCCCCACTGCGTTTGATGTCATTGGCTTGTCACCTGTGTGGATGGATAACACGCCAGCGGGGTTTGTGGCCATCTTTGGGGTGTCATCGGTGCACTGGCCATGCGCCGACAACGTGCCCCGGTTGGCACCGAGCGGCGCTCTGCGCTATCCATGGGTCGCAGCGAACCTCAGGCAGGTGGGGCATGGACACGACCATCCAAAAACTCGTGATGAGGCTGACCCGGCTCTTTGATCTTGAGCCAGACACGGCCCACAAAATCGTTGAAGAGGTCATCGACGGGCTTGATCTGACCGTCGATGACTACATCGAGGTCCGCCATGAAGAGTTGCAGCGGCTCGGCTGGCGCAACGATCGCATTTATGCACAAATCAACGCCGAGCTTGAGGCGTTGCGTTTTCGGGCGCCCCCGTTGACCCAGCGTCAGATCCGCCGCCGCATCTATGGATAGGGCGAGCGATGGTGCCTTGGTCTGGGTTCTGAGTGGGATGAGGAGGTGTGGATGAGCGGGATTGTGGGGTACGTGGGCAAGGGCAAGGCGTGGCCCGCGATTTTGTCGGGCCTGGGGCGCTTGGAGCACCGCGTTTACGACTCGGTGGGCGTGGGCACGGTCTGGCGCAAGCGCTTTCGTCTGGCGCGGCACGTCGGGCGGCTGGGCGAGCTGCAGGCGCAGCACCCCAACGGCCTGCCCGGTCAAATTGGTATCGGGCACACGCGCTGGGCCACCCACGGTCAGATCGCCGAACACAACTGCCACCCCCACACCGACGCCGCCGGACAGGTGGCGCTGGTTCACAACGGCATCATCAACAACGCCGACGCCCTTCTGGAAGCCATGGGGTCGGTGGAGCTGCGCTCGCAGACCGACACCGAAATCCTGGCCAACCTCATTGGAAAGCATCTGGCCGACGGTCAAAGCAAGGATCTGCTCGACGCCGTGCGCCGTGCGCTGGCCGAAGTGCGCGGGACGGCGGGCGTGGTGGCGCTGTGGCGTCGTCACACCGATCGGCTGGTGGTCGGCTCGCTGGGCAGCCCGCTCTTTGTGGGCCTTGGCGACGGCGAAGCCTGGGTGGCCTCGGACAGAGAAGGGCTCGATCCGGGGTTGGAGCGCGTCGTGGAGGTGGACGACGGCCAAATCGCCGAAGTCACCGCCCGCGGCCTGCGCACCGTGGCGCTGGAGCAGCGCGACCGCGCGCGCCGCCTTGAAGCGCTGCAAAGGCCCATCGAAATCCAGACTGACGGCCCCCACCACATGCTGCGCGAGATCCACGAGCAGCCCGAAGTCCTGGATCGCACACTGCGCGGGCGTTTGGACGACAACATGGCGTCGGCGCGTCTGGCGGGGTTGGACGCGCTGGGACGGCGGATTTTTGCTTTCCGCCAAGTGATCTTCTTTGGGTGCGGCAGCAGCTTGCACAGCGCTCAGGTCGGGCGCTGGCTTCTGGAGCGCCACGCGCGGATGCCCTGCCAGGCCCAGGAGGCCGGAGAGTGGCTCTGGCGCAACCCCCTGGTCCGCCAGGACGCCCTCTATGTGGCCGTCTCCCAGTCCGGAGAGACCGAAGACACCCTGCGCGCCCTCGAAGAGATCAACGCCCGGGGCGGACTGGTGGCCGGGATCACCAACGTCGTGGGCAGCTCCATCGCGCGTCAGACCGCCTGCGGTGTCCACCTCCACGCGGGCGCCGAACTGAGCGTCTGCTCCACCAAAGCCTTCACCGCCCAGATCGCCGCGCTCTTGCTCCTGGCGCTGCGCCTGGGCCGCATCGGTCACCTCTCCCCCAGCCAGGGCAGGCAGTGGCTCTCGGCCCTCTCAGCGCTGCCCGAGCTGGCCCAGCGCACGCTGGCCTGTGCCCCCCAAATCGAAGCGCTGGCCAAGTCGCTGGCCCACTCCAAGCTGGTCTTCTTCACCGGCCGGGGCCTGAGCGTCCCCGTGGCCCGCGAAGGGGCTCTGAAGCTCAAAGAAGTGGCCTACATCCCCGCCGAAGGCCTGGCCGCCTCATCCATCAACCACGGCCCCCTGACCCTCATCACCCCCGGCTGCCCCGTCTGGGTCATCGCCCCGCCCGACGAAACTCGCCCAGCCCTCCAAGCCGACATGGAGCGCCTCAAAGCCTGCGGCGCGCGCCTGCTGGTCATCGCCGCCGAAGACGACCAGGCCGCCGCCGACATCGCCGACACCCACATCCCGCTGCCCCCGCACCACAGCATCGTCTCGCCGGTGCTGGCCACCATCCCCCTGCAACTCTTTGCCTACCACGCCGCCGTGGCCCTGGACCGCCCCGTCGACCGCCCCAGACACCTCAACCGCGCCATCATCGACGGCTAAACCGTGCTCGCCACGTCTGAGGGCGCCCCTGGCAGCGGTTTGGCACAAGTGCCCTGCGGCCCCTTGCACCAAACCACCCCCAGACTTACCCACATGGCCTATGCCGCTCGGCGGCCCACACCTGTTTCAAACGCCACCGCACAAGGTTGAAGACCCTCATGGCCAAGAATAAAATCCCCGTCACCAGCGCCGTGCGCGCCCTGCGCAAGGCCAAGGTCGAGTTCACCCCCCACACCTACCGCTACGAGCCGCGCGGAGGCACCACCGTCTCCTCCAGAGAACTGGGCGTCGACGAACACACCGTCGTCAAGACCCTCATCATGGAAGCCGACGGCCAACCGCTGGTCATCCTCATGCACGGCGACCTCAAAGTCTCCACCCGCAAGCTGGCCCGCCATATCGGCGCCCGCACCCTCCAACCCTGCCCACCCGACAAAGCCCAGCGCCACTCCGGCTACATGGTCGGCGGCACCTCCCCCTTCGGCCTGCGCAAAGACCTGCCCATCTACGCCCAATCCACCATCGAACACCTGCCCTCCTTCTACATCAACGGCGGCAAACGCGGCTTCCTCGTCCAAATCACCCCCCAAGACCTCACCACTGCCCTCGATGTCGAATGGGTCGACGTCGCTCGAGGCCCCGGCGACTGATCCTGGCAGGTGCCGTTGTTGCGAGGTTGGCGACAGATTCAAGCAGGAGGCGCTCATGGGGAACGTAATTTAACCCGCAGGTGCCGTTGTTGTGAGGCTGGCGGTTGATTCAGGCAGGTGGCTTCTCAAAGAGGAACGTAATTTTTCCGCAGGTGGCTTGGTTGAGCAGGTGGCGGTTGATTTGGGACAGGTGTCTTTGTTGGGTGAGCGTGTTTGAATCAAGCAGTGGGCTTTGGTGAGTCACCCAAGTGGTTAGGGGCGTGTCAAGCGATTATAGCGCTCACTGGCGGGGTCACGTCGCTGGGATTTGGGCTTTGCAGTGGGAACGCGCTTGATTTGGAGCAGTGGGCTTTGTTGGAAGACCCAGGCAGTTCGAGTCAGGCAATTATAGCGCTCACTGGCGGGGTCACGTGGCTGGGGCCCCTGCCCCAGCCACGGAGAGTCGCTGCGCGACTCCAAGCCCCTTGTTCGCTTGTCGACTTTGTTGGATGAACGCGGTCGACTCAAGGAGGGTGGTTTTGTTGAATGAATGCGGTGGATTCCAGCAGGAGGCTTCGTTGGATGAACGTAATTGTTCCCGCAGGTGACTTTGTTGGATGGATGGCGGTTGATTCCAGCAGGTGGCTTCGCAAAGGGGAACGTCATTTTCCCCGCAGGCGACCTTCTTGTGAGGCTGGCAGTCAATTCACAAGTTTGATCGAGGGTTTGGCAGTGACTTGAATCACATGGGTTTTAAAACTCAGCCCGCCCACGCTCTTCTTACCCTTTCGAATCGGCACATCCACCGACATCACCGCCTTTGCCCCAGGGCCGCCCACATTGATAGGGGCGCTGTACTGACTGCCCTCCATCTCCCACCCCTGGGCATCCACCACAGAAACCTTCACCACCGTCAGCAGTCGAGCCCCAGAAGCAGCGCTGGCGGCCTTTGCCTCCACCTTCACCACCCCACCCCCAGGCAACGTCAACGACTCACCAAAGGCCTCCAGCGGGCCCAGCCCCTGCGACTCTTCCTTCGGCAACTCCTTCAAAATATCCACAGACAGCAACTCCTGCCCCACAGGCGCAGGATTATTGCACGCCACCATCAAACAAAACCCCACACAAACCCACCACCTCATCCCTCAGTCCTCCTCAAATCCAAACCCTCCTGAAAACCATCGCCACCGGCCACAAACCCCATTGGAAAGCCCCCCAAAAACCCCACCGCCCCCCACCCGACCACCAAAAACGAACCACTTTCGCCAAAATGCCCAACTCGTACCGGCGAAGCCAAGAACCCAACCCATCACAAATCCCATAAGCAAGCGAAGCGCGCGCACCACAAGGAAGCGAGCGCAGCGAGCGACCGAACCACAAGCAAGCGCAGCGCCGCGCACCGAAAGCGCAGCGCCAGCAAGCGAACCGCTCTCAGCTCCGCTGAGAGCTCACCATTTGCCGAAGGGGTTGGGTTTGCCGCCGCCGCTGGGTTTGGAGGGTTTGCGGGTGGGTGCGGGTTTGCGTGTGGGTGCGGGTGCCGGTTTGCGCGCGGCGATGGGCTTGGAGGGCGCGGCTGCGGGTTTGTTGTTGGCCACAGGCGCGGGCACGGGCGCAGGTGGGGGTTCGGCGACCATGTCGATGTGGACGGTGCGGTCGGCGTCGAAGGTGATGGACTGGGTGTTGTCCTTGAACTTGTCGAGCTTGACCGCCAGCGTGAAGGTGCCCTGGGCATTTTCCTGGGGCAGGTCGATGGGGGTGGTGCCGACGAGTTTGTCGTCGACGTAGACCATGGCGCCCTTGGGCTTGGTGGTGACGGTGATGACGGGTGAGGGCTCAGGTTCGGCGGCCTGGGCGTCGGGGGTCCCTGAGTCTTGGGCGTTGTCGGCCACCTGGGCGCCCTGCCCGGCGTTGTCGCTGCCGGCGTCGGCGTTGTTGGCCACGACGGGGGTGGGTTCGGCCTTGTCGTCGTCTTTGGTGGGGGGCGCTTGCTCGTCTGCGGGTCGCTCAGCGGCGGCTTGCGGCGGTGCGTTGACGGCCACAGGCTCGGCGGGCTGAGCGCTCTGTCGCAGGATGGGCAAGAGCAAGATGACCAGGATGACGGACATGACGGCGATCATGCCCATGCCAAGGAAGACCAGCGCCGCGATGAGCGTGCGGTCGATGCCTGGGCGCGAGGGTGCAGCGCCGGGGCGAGCCTGAGCGGCGGCGTTGACGATGGGCATCTGGCCGGTGGGCTTGCGCCGGGCGGCTCGGTCTCTTTGGATGAGATCGATGTCGCTGTCGGCATGGACGCCGGGGACATTGTGGGCGTTGCCGATGTAGCCAGCTTCGCTGCCGACGGAGAAGAGGACGTCGCGCTGCGAGGGTGCGGGGTCGGGCTCGCCGATGTTTTGTTTGTTGGGGTCGGTGTCTTCGCTGACTTCGACCTTTGAGGAGGGTCCGGCGGATGCGCCGTGACGGCGGCCTCGGGGCTGGGGCTCGGGTTCAGGGTCCAGCAGCGGGGACTGCCCCATGTGAACGCGGGTCGGCTCTGACTCAAAGGCGTCCATGTCTGCGTCGACGGCCATCTCCATCAGGTCGTTCTCTCGCAGCATGTAAACGGCTTCGGTGGGGACCTGCTCAAAATCGTCGCCGCCGTCGGCGCTGGAGGGCGCAGAAGAGCTGACCACGCGCGTGGGTCCGACGTCGAGGTCATCCACCGGGGCGCCCTGGGGCAGGACGCTCTCGGTCATGAACTGGTAGGTTTGGGCGTCGGGGGCGAGCTCTTCAGAGAGCCCCGTGCCGACCCAGGTCTTGTCGTCGTCCATGGGTCCGTCGTCGAGCCCTTCGGGCAAGACCGCCTCTCCGAGCAGGTCAAACTGTTGGTCTACGGAGCCCCAACCGTCATTTTCGTTGAGGTTGGCGCCGCCGACCATGACCACGGGAGATTCGTCATCGCGGCTGGAGGATTCAAAACCCAGGGACTTGCCCTGGTGAGGCTGTGTGGGCAGTCGATTGGTGGGTGCCATGGGGTCTGCCTCTGGGGCTGCGGGGACGTTTCTGAGGATATCCAACGCGGCTTGGGCGCTGGCAGGCCTGGCGTTGGCGTCTTTGACGGTGGATTGGGCAAAGAGCTGGCCGATGGCCAGACTTGCGCGCGTGGGCGGCAGCGAGGGTGGGGGCTGATGGAGCTGCGCAGCAACGATCTCAAGCCCGGTTCGCCCCTGAAAAGCGGGCTGGCCGGTGAGCATCTCGTAGATGATCAAGCCCAGCGCGTAGAGGTCGGTGGCAGGACCGGTGGGCAGCGCCGAGATCAACTCGGGCGCCATGTACTGGGGCGAGCCCAGTTGGAGGTTGCCAGAGAGCGACGCGTTGCGCTCGGCTGCGGGGATGGTCATGCGCGCGATGCCAAAATCAAGGATTTTGACAAAGACGTCTTGCCCGGGGACATCGCACAGGAAGATGTTCTCGGGTTTGAGATCCAGATGGCAAATGCCCAGCTTGTGGGCGTGCTCAAGAGCCAGCAAAGTTTGGCGCGTGATGGCCTGGGCTTGGACGGGAGCGAGCGCCCCGATGTGTTCAATGCGTTGGCGCAGGTTCTGGCCGTGGAGAAGCTCCATGACCAAAAAGACAATGCCGGTGTTGGTGCGCCCGTAGTCAAAGAGCGTGGTGATGTTGGAGTGCTTGAGCGAGGAGGCCATGACGGCTTCGCGCTCAAAGGCCCCTTGAGGGGTTTCGGGCATGGCGCTTGGCCGCAGGACCTTGAGCGCCACGGGACGATCCATCTCCAGGTGGGTGGCCTGGTAAACCACGCCATATCCACCTTCGCCCAGAAGAGCATCCAGGCGATACTTCCCACAAATGACGTCTCCGGGATTTGGCAGGGCCACGTTATTCACGACTCATCACCAACGTTGCGGCCGCCCCAACAAGAGGAGCAATGACCGTCTTTGCTTTTCTGACAGCGCCCCAGTCGAGCGGCATCACCCAACACCACGCGCTGCCCCACGTAAAGTGAGGGGGGACAAGCGCCGCCTCTGTGGCCAACGCGACCAGCGCACCGCTGTGACCCTGTGGGGTCTTGACCCGGTGTGCCCGTAGACACGGGGACAAAACCCACCACCAAGGCGCCAAGACACCAAGGAGCAGGAAAGCGGTCAAACACAGCCCGGCCCGTGCCACACTCTACCACAGCGCCCACCCAATGAAAAATGCCGCCATCGCCCGTGAATCCCGACCCCGATGGCGCTATATTGGGTCATCTGACACATGGAGAAGAACCCACCAGGAGACCCCAGAGGTGACCCCGATGAAAGCACTCAACCGACGCCGCCTTGACCCGTTCTACCTGGCGGCGCTGGTGGCGTTGACGCTCTGCGCAGCAGCCTGCGGTGACGATGGCAACACAGGCAGCGGCGATACAGGCAACAACGACACCGGCAACAACGATTCCAACAACGGCGTCGATAACAACGACACCGGCAACAACGACACCAACAACGACGCCCCCAACAACGCCCCCGGCCCCCCTCAAGGCGGCCCCAATGAGCTGGTCGACCACGACGACCTGCTCAACCCCGCCACGCTGGCCATCGAGCTGGACCTCGAAGGCTCGGGGACCATCCAGAGCGGCGGCACCAGCGTCTACCTGCTCAACTTCAGCTTCACCAGCCAGAACTACGCCGGCAACACCTGGCGCCACCAGGCCGCGCTCTACATCCCACCCGAGCCACAGGACAACACCCTCCTGGGGGTCGTGCAACGCGGCACCGAAAACCCCGCCCAGGGCGTCAGCGACAACACCGGCTTTACGACCAACTACGGGGTCGTCACCGCGACCAACATGGGCCTGCCCGTCCTTATCCTCAACGACCTGCCTGGCCGGATGGATCTAAATACGCCGCAGCTGGCGGGAAAAATCGACGCCGCCGAGCCGCGCTGCAAAGGTGGCCCCATCACCCAGGCCGACGTCATCACGCGCTGCATGATTCAAGTCGTCCACGGCAGCGGCGACACCAGCCTCGACCCCTTCCTCCACAACGCCATCGCCTACAGCCGCGCCATCACGGCCGTCCAGGCCTTGCCGGGCGTGCTGGCCTCGCGCGTGGCCGACATCGACCCCGAAGACCCTCCGCCTGCGCTGGACATTCAAAAGGCGGCCCTCTTTGGCTCCAACTCCAGAGGCACGGCGCTGCCCATCGCCGCCGCCATCGACAACCGCGTGGTCGGCGTCTATCAGAGCAGCGCCGCCTTTGGCGCCCTGCCTCAATACTTCGCCCTCCAGCGTCAAGTCTGGCCCAGCGACCACCCGCTGGGCGACCCGACGTCCTGGGAGAGTTTTTTGAACTCGGCCGCCGGGCAAACCTACCAAGAGCAGCTTGACCCGGCCATGTGGCCTGCGGACCTGCTGGAGGGCAAGACCATCTTGCACGCCTGGGGGACGCAGATGACCTACGCGCCGCTGCGCGCCTTTTCACTCTACGCCGGCGACCTGTCGGCCGACACCCACCAGTTTCTCATTCGGGATTACGCCGATGGGCTTGGCAGCGGCCAGCACCTGGCCATGTGGCAGACCTTCCTGGCCGTGGCCCGCGATGGTCGCCCACTGCCGACCGTCACCGCCAACCACACCAGAGACCAGGGCAACATCGGCGTCACCGCCACCATCGCCGAGGCCGGCACCACCATCGGCGACGTCACCCTCTTCTACGTCTCGCGCCAACGCGACAATGACGACCTCGACTTTCGCGACGCGGTCTGGGACTCCATCCCCATGGAGCCCAAAAACAACGACTTCACCGCCTCCTTCAGCCCACTGTCGCGCAACACCGCCTACGTCGTCATGATCGTCGACGCGCACGGAGACTCCCCCCAGACCAACGCGCTGATGGCGTCCGATGTGGTCGTGGTCGAGCCCTGAAAGCCACTTTCTCGGGACGTTTTTGTCTCGAGGCCATTTTCTTGCTGACAAAGGTGATGGGTTGGTGTAAGCACACCCCGCGCTTTGACGCATCGGTGTGTCATGAGCCCGCGCAATGCCCCAAACGGCATGCACAAAGGGGCTTGGCTCGCCAGCCCAAAAAACGGGCATTGAACCTTAGAGCGGTGGTTCGTGGACATGTGCGCATGTCCACACCACGCTGTGCACAGCGTCAAAATGACCTGTGCGCGCTCCCAACGACCTGATGGGGGCGCTCAGTTGTCCTCGACGATTTCGCTGTAATCGTTGAGGTCAATGATGAGGACCTTGGACGTGCCGCGAGGCTCATCCTCCTCATCTTCATGGTTCATGGCCTGGGTCGGCCACGCAGGCCTCTCAAGCGGCAACCTCAGCGGGATAGGCTCCCAGGGGGTCTGTTCTCGCCGCTGACGTTCGTCGTAGTTCCGGTAGGGATGATGCATCTGCACTCCATTGCCCGACGTCTGATCGTGAACTCTTCAACAAACCAAAGTTCGCGTCAAAAATCAGTCTAAAGGCCTTACGCAGGGGTGTAAAGACATTCTTTCACCCAACCCCTGCTCAAAAACACAGCCCACACCACACCATCGACCCACCACGGCGCCCTCAACAAAGCCAAACAATAACGCCAGACCGCCGCTTATCCCGGTCCCAACACACCACACGGGACAGCGCAAAGCATCTTTGACCACGCCCTGCCACCACACCCGCGTCCTGCCCTGCCCTTCAAGGCTCAAACAAAACGCCACACCACAGCCCCCAACACCTGGATGGAGGTTGTTGCAAAGAACCAATATTGGAAAATGAAAACAACGCGGGACAGCGCAAGGGCGGCCGCGCAGAAAGAAGCACTGATCGCGGGACTGTGGCCGATGCCTGCCACATTTGTGACGGGCGAGGACTGCTTTTCGGCCACTGTGTGGGTGCTGGGCTGCCAGAAAACGCCGCGTCAGGGCGCAACAAACACGCACGCAAGGGATGTCAACGCCTTGCGACGGACAAAGCTCAGGACGCACGGTTGAGCCGCGCCCGGCGCAGCTTTCGCTTCAAGCTCCAAGACGCTGCGCCAACCCCATGGATCGCAACCCGACCAGGCAGAAGCCGCCCTGAAGACATTGGCATGAGAGCGTGCAGGGTGCACCAGGGTCTTTTCTTGGCGTTCAACACGCAAAGACCCTGTGCCTACCAGGCCCCATCTGCTTGGCAAATGAGACGTCCAGCGCCGCCCTGAGAACGCTTCGCTGTTGCCCCAGGAGCCGCGCGAAGAAGACACCGTGGCGAATTCTTTTTCGCGGACGGTCTCGGTGGCCGGCAAAGTGGCGCTGCCAGCCATGCCCATCTTGGCTTTGAGGGCAGCCAGCGCATCATCGGCGACCGACTGCTTCTCAAGATCGGCGAACTCGCTTGAGAGGCTGTCGCCTGTCAGATCATCGGCGAGCTCGGCGGTGGCCTCCGCGTCGGCTTCCATCCGAACGATCTTCTCCTCCATGCGATCAAAGGCATCAAAGGCCGACGAGTCGTTGAGCCGACCCATGGTCTGATGGATGGCCTTCTGCGCCTCGGCGCGCTTCTGACGCGCGATCAGGAGGTTCTTCTTGCGTTTGGCCTCTTCAATCTTGTTGTTGAGTCGACGCAGCGCCTCGCGCAGGCTGTCGGCGGCGGCCTTCTGGGCCTCCCACTGCGCCTGGAACTCGGTGGCGAGCTGATCGTGCTCAGACTTGCGGTTGAGGGCCTCTTTGGCAAGGTCGTCGCGGCCAGCGCGCACCGCCATCATGGCCTTCTTCTCCCACTCGCGAGAGAGGTTGAGCTCACCGTCGAGCTGCTTCTTGAGGCGCTTCTCGTCGGCGATCGCCACAGCGACCTGCTTCTTGGCCTCAATCAAGTTCTCCTTCATATCGAGGATGAGCTGATTGAGGATCTTCTCAGGGTCCTCCGCCCGAGAGATCAGGTCGTTGATGTTGGCCTTGAGCAGCCGGCTGAACCTGTCGAGGATTCCCATCTTGGTGGCTCCTTTTTATTTGCGCGTCGTCCCCATCGCGCCCGTTTGGTGCCCTGGGGGGCAACCATACCATCCAGTCCACGCAGACCAGTCTAACCGATCTGCATTGTCTCTTCACCTTGACCCCTGCTGGGGCCCAGGCCGCATCGCCTCAGGCCTCGGTCGCCTCGGCCAGCTGCGCGTCAAACGCCGCCAACTGAGCATCCTGGGCCTGCTCTTCGTCCGTGCGCTCGCGGTAGGCGCTCAACTCATCGTAGTACATCGACACCGCCAGCGACAGGCCATCGATCGCGGCCTGCAACTCGTTCATGTCCAGGTTGGCCGCCTGGAGGGTGTCGGTGATCACAATGGACTCATCTTCAATGCCGTACGCACCGGCAACCATCTCTGTGGCGTTGATGCGCAGCAGACGCTCGCACAGCTCCGCGCGGCGCGCCGTGGGCATCTCCATCAACTTCACACGAAAGGTGACCACCGGAGCGGTGTGGTAAAGGACAATATTCTCCGAATGGTTGCCTTCGTGGATGACCCACATGTTCTCTTCGGGAGAGGTAAACTCCCGACCAGTCTCCAGCAGGTAGGCTTCGATCTCGTCATTGGTGATCATCTATGCATCTCCTCCAGTGGGAAGCGGACTGTTCAGATTACTCCTGTTGGGCAGCGCGCATCTTAAAGCCCCTCGATTCCCATCGTCAAGGCATCAAAACATCCCGCGCACACCACAACAAACCCACACCCACCAGAACAAACGCAGCGCCAACCTATGCCCGTTTTATCGCCGCACCAGCCTCCACCTCCTGACCCTGCTCGCGCTCCGAGCCCCCATCCGATGACGACCGAATGATGTACGGGCTCCTGGCCTCGCCGGTGTGAATCTGCTCCAACAACATCTTGTCGCGCTCTTCTTCCCACTGACCCTGCGCCGCAAAACGAAAGTCATAGCCGTTTTGGAGGTTGTTTTCGTACATCGGCACCGCCTGACGACGGCGCAGATCCCGGATCGCCAACGCCTGCTCCAGGTGCTCTGCAGACTTCTCCAACTGACCGGCGTGAAAATACGACTCCCCCAAAATGCTGCGCGGCCGCAGCGCCTTGGGCTCCTTGGCCACGTAGGGCTCCAACAACGCCGCCACCTCATCGCAGCGCCGCAACTGCAAAAACAACTCCGACAACTCCAGGCGCACCTCCACGTCCTTCGGATTCAACTCCAAACAACGCTCCAGGCGCTCCACGCCGTCTCCCTTGAGCATCTTGCCGTGCAACCTGGCCTTCAGACGCAGCAACTTCGGGTGCTCGGCCTTAAGCTCCAGGGCCTTGTCCGTCATCCGCAACGCCGGCTCATAGGCACGCGCACCAAAGAGCGCCGAGGCCACCTTATAGCGGTCCCGCACCCCACTGAGCTTCGGCTCCAACTCCGCCAGAAGCCGCTCGGCCTCCTCGCCGTCGCCCAGACGAAACGCATCCACCATCTTGTTGAAGAGCTTGGCGTGTTTCTGATCGCCGCCGATCAAGCGCCCAACCGCCACCACAACCCCCGCCAGCAACATCAACCACAGATAACCCATACACGCCCCACAAAACCCTCTCATACCAAAGTGCAGACGAAAGACTTGCTTTGAAGCAAGCAATAACGGATGGCAGGGACCTCGGGGCGAGCGAAGCTGTGGCAGCGCCACCGCAAGCGA
>CAKZKQ010000705.1 GCA_937123825.1 uncultured Pseudomonadota bacterium | reverse complement strand
GTTCGGGGGGACGGGGGCCGGGGGGGGGGGTGGGGGGGGCGGCGGGGTGGGGCGGGGGCCAGGCGGGGGCTCCGGCGCAGGCTGGGGCGGGGGACGGGGCGCCGGGCGGGGTGGGGGCGGCGGGTGGGGCCGGGCGCGGCGTGGAGGCGCAGCTCCCAGGCCCAGGCCCGCTGGGGGTGGTAGCGCCAGAAGCACCCGTGGGCCACACCCAGCGAGGGGTCTTGCTGGCATTTTTTGTCGGCGCGGGTGGGGAAGTAGCGCATGGCCAGGTGAGACCAGTCGTAGTCCTTGCGGCCCTTGGCCGTGGCCAGCTCTTTCCACCACGCCTTGGGTTTTTTCCACTGGGGTTGGAGCAGCGGCCAGAGCGCCGCCGAGTTGATCATCACCCCGTCGTCCAGGTCGGGGTCGTAGGGCATGTCTTGTTGGCGCGGGGGGCACTTGGGGCCGGTGGGCGGCGGGCCTTTGTCGGCGCACTGGCCCACGTCCTCAATGAAGGTCCGCAGCTCGTCGCGGGCCTTGAGGACCTTGTCGTACTGGCGCTCGGCCTGACGCGCGGCCTTGGAGTCGGCCCCGTCGCGGGCGGCGCGCAGGTCGTTGAGTTGGCCCTCGATCCGCACCAGCGCGGGGTGCAGATGGTCGGCCAGCAAGACGTGCAGGGTCTGGGCGTTCATGCGGTGGATGTTGACCCACGCCACAAAGGTCTTTTTGGCCGACGAGAGCGGCCAGTGGATCGGCTTGTTCTCGTACATCCCCGCGTGCACGTCCCCAAAGAACTTCAGCCGCAGCCACGCGCGCAGGTCGCGCTTTTCATCGATCGCCGGGCCGTGCTGTGCCCACGCCTCGTGCAGCCTCCCAGCGGCCTCGTGGCCCAGGCTGTCCTGCTTGTCGTGCGGCGCCAGCGTCCCATCCAGAAAGCAGATCCCCGCCGGGAGCGCATGCGACAGATCCGCACTCTCCGGGTCCAAAATCCCCTCCCGGTTGGCCCCAAAACGTCCCAGCGCCACGCCCAACGCAAAGCTGATGTGGTCTGTGGGCGGTTCTGGGTCCAATTCCTCAGTGTATTCCGGCAGCGGAGCCCCTTCTGGACGGTCCACCGCCAGTTGCGCCCACTCCTGAGCATGCCGCCACGGCGACGGGCCGGGGTGGGTGAACTCAACGGAGGGTTCACGATGGGATTCATGGTTAGAGAAGGCATCTTCGATTTGGGCAAATATCCTGTTTGAGTCGGCGATCGGGAAGAGCGGAAGCCGGTTGACGTCCCCTACTTGGAAGTTGACTGTGGGGTTTAGGGCCTCAAGAATGGCACGGGCTCGATGGGAGTTCATCGCGCAAACGGCCCCCGCGAGGTCGTCTGGAAACACTGAGGAACCTGCGACGTCAAATATGCTCGGGTAACGGTGAACTCTGGCGGAGAAGTTGGCGCCTATCATAGAGAATGCTATGCCACGTTTGAAGTAGTGGTGGCTGTTTGCAATTTTCCAGTTGATTCCACTGGTTCCAAACTTGTGCTCTGCTCTTAGCTTTGGTTGCAGACCTTGATTGCTCCACATTACTGCGATTTCAAGAGGTTCAACCCATGATTTGCCAGCAGCGCCTTTTATGAGTGGCTTCCACTTAGTGGAGTTTGTGTTTTGTGTATTCGGTGCGTGTAGATTGATTTCGAATATGTTTCGGTAGAATCTGCTGTTGTTGCCGACATTGGCTCCCATTTTTCCTGGAGAAACATCTCCAATCAATGGAGCACTCTGATAAACCTCCAAAAACGCTTTGTCCCACCAATAAACCAAAGGCCACTCCGGCACGACCTTAAGCGCAGTTGGATCGAAGGTGTGGTGTCCTTCATGACATAGTGTGGCGCTTCGTTTTCTTTTGGTCTCTCCAATTTGTGTCACAGTATCATCATTGAAGACCTTGAGAGCTTGGGCTTGGGCAGCACTTTCCGATCTAGAAAATATGCTGGAGACCACTGACACTACGACCTGTGCCGGGTTGATTTCCTCAAATGCCCCTGATGACAGGTCATGCAAGCCTTCAAGTGCGTAGTTGCCCAGGAGGTGTTCGCGCAGCTTTGAATACTGTTTGATGAACATCCAGTTGCGCATGGTGAGCATGGCGGAGACGCCGCCTTTGCGGACCAATTCCAGGCCGCGAAGGAGGAAGGCGGCGTAGAGGTCGGCTTTGCCCAGCGGGTAGGTTTTGGCGATGTACTTGGCGTCGGCCATCTTGGAGGTGCCCTGGTAGGGCGGGTTGGCGACGACCAGATCGTAGGTGCCTTCGCGGACAAGGCGGACAAAGCGCACGCCGGTGGCCAACTGCTGGCCGCGCAGCTTCAGGCCCAGGTCGTTGCCGCTGGTGCGCTTGGAGAGAAAGCGCTCCAACAAGGCCAGGACGCTCTGGCGCGCTTGCTGTCGGCCCAGGGCCAGCCGGGTCTGCTGGGGGTTCTGGGCGGCAAAGAGGTTGGTCTGGGTGGCCTGGGGGCTGTCGGAGTCGGCCCAGGTGAAGGTGTCCAGGGCCTGCTCCACGGCGTCGTCCACCTTCAGGAGGCTGCCCAGGTGGTCGGCGCCCTTGAAGGCGGCCACGATCTGGTCGGTCAGCGCGCCGGGGATGCCCACCTCGCGCTCGACGGCCTTGCGCAGCTCGACCACGGCGAGGTCGTCGTCGGGGAGGTTGGCCAGTTGGAGCTTGGAGGCCACGAGGTTGAGTTTTTCGGGCTGCGCGCCTGGGGCAAGCTGCTGGGCCTTGAGCCAGAGGGCCGCGGCGGCGATTTGCACGGCGCGGGGGTCCAGATCGATGCCGTGGAGGTTGTGCGAGAGGATGCGCTGGGCGATGGCCCGGTCGCTCCACTGTGGTTGGCCGACCTCGCCCCGGTGGCGCGCCTCCTCGCGGTAGAGGGCCACCAGCAGCTCAAAGGCGACCACCAGGAAGTGGCCCGAGCCCACCGCCGGATCGATCAACTTCAGGTCGCGCACCGAGTTTGGGGCCTGCGCGGCGGCCTCTTGCGGGATGGGCTGGGGCACATAATAGGCCCAGCGCCGCTCGGAGGCCGAGCGCAGCGGCATCAAGTCCGTCAACGCCACCTCCCCAGCGGCTCGCTGGGCGCGCCACTGCACGCGCCGGGCCTCCAGCGCGTCGAGCGTGCCCTGGGAGGTGGCCTCTGGGGTCCAGCCGTGCTTCTGGCACATGGCCAGCCACATCGGCCCCAGGCTGTTTTGCAGCAGCCAGTCGACCATGTAGCGCTCGGTGAACATCTGGGTCTTGCTGGCGATCTCGTGGGGTTCGATCTTGCCGCCGCTGCTGATCTTGGCGTCCAGGCGGCACAAGCGTTGGCTGATAAGATCACAGAAGGTCTTCAGAGCATCATTGCAGCCTATAACCGGTTCGTCACTTCCATAGGCAAACCTCAGCTTCGTATCAACGCGACGTTTGAGTCTCGTCAGTTTGAGAACCAGTTTGCGGGATCTGCTGGGAAGGCTGCCGGTGTTCTTGGTGACGAAATCAGTAAAGCAATGGACCAAGATTTATTCACGGGTCTCGTCACAGGTGCTGGGGCGGCTGGTCAGGCGATAGGTGACCGTCTTCGCAAGTTCGCGACCGGTATTAACTTCGGTAAAGACGACAAGAGCGGCGGCAAGACAGCAGCTGAGAAATACAAAGAAGAGATCGATGCGATTAAGCGAAAGAACCAAGCATTATCGGCTGAACTGGCTGCTATCAATTTGACGGAAGCTGCACAGCGTCGGGTGAAGCTTGAGCAGGATCTGCTGAACAAGGCTCGTGCTCGCGGTATCACTCTGACGACCGACATGGTTGAAGAAGTTAAAAAGTATGCCGGTGAGCAGCATCGCTTGAATGAAGCACTCCGTAACGAGCGTGCGATCAAGGATATCAGCGACAAAAACCAAGAGACAGTAGCACGTCTCATGGATGAGGCCAAACTGGTCGGTCTCACGGGTCTTGAGTATGAGAAAATGCAGCAGCAGATCGCCCTTACGACCGCCATCCGTAAAGGTGAGATTGTCGCCACAACCACTCAGACGGCAGCTCTGAAGGCCCAAGCAGACGCCATAGCTGTTCTCAATCAAAGACTAGCAGAGCAACAGTTCAAGAGCGATCTGAGCAAGGATCTTGAGGTCCGTAAACAGGCCGCGGCTGACGAACTGGCTTTGCTTGGTCTGTCGCGTGATGCGGCGGCGCGGCTGAGCTATGAGCAAAGCCTGATTGCAGACGCTAAGTCCAAGGGTATCACTCTGACGCGTACTGAGATCGACATGTATTCCGATCTTCACATGGCAACGTGGAAGACGACTGAGCTGATCAGAAAGAAGTCTGCTGCGATCAAAGCGGCTGAGGCTACGACAAAAGGTTTCTTCGTTGGGTTTATCGATAATGTTCGGAAAGGTCAGAACCTTTGGGATGCCTTCGGCAACGCAGCACTATCCGCACTCAACAAGATCGCAGATAGGTTGCTCGACTCTGTGTTCACCAATCTTCTTGACGGTCTGTTCGACGGTCTCGGTAGTGGTGGCGGGTTCGGGAGTAAGATATTCGCTGCTGACGGCAAGGTGTTTGATAAAGGTGTGAAGAAGTTCGCCAAGGGTGACTCCTTCACAAACTCTGTTGTAAACAAGGCCACCAATTTTGGCTATCGCGGTGGTGTCGGTCAGATGGGTGAAGCTGGGCCAGAAGCTGTCATGCCGCTCGAACGCGGGCCAGATGGTTCCCTTGGTGTCCAAATGTACGGCAAGTCCCAACGTCAAGGTGACATGAGCATTGCCATTGATGCGCGGACGTTCCTAGAAGGTGCGATT
>CAKZKQ010000704.1 GCA_937123825.1 uncultured Pseudomonadota bacterium | reverse complement strand
CTCCACTTCCTTGGTCACGGCCTCGATTTTACTGCTGCTTGCTCTCTTCGCCAAGACCCTTCTTTCCACCATGAGCCACTGACAAAATACAATCGACGCGGTGCCGATGGGGACATCCATGATGCATAGAGTCCACATATTGGGTTGTGGGCTCACCCACACACCAATACTCTCTTGTGTTGCCAACCAAAAACCACGCCGCTGCCTCGTCTTCGGCACCACCCTCAACGACGCCCAACGGCCCTGCAAACCCCCAATCGAGCGCATCATCAAGCGTCTCCTCCAGGCCACAAAGGACAACAGGTTCGATGGATAAAACCACATCCTCGCCACAGCGGCTCTTGCAAATGTCGATGCTGTCTTCAGGCCACTGCGATCTGTGTTGCTCAAAAAAGGCCTCAAAAGCCTTGAGCCCTCCACAACGCTTCTCCCAATCCATGATGTAAAACGGCATTGTCTAAGGCGCTCCTTACCAACACATGGGCTCCAACTCACCCCAAAACATCGCAAGAGCAGAGTCATTCAACTCTCCAAGCCCCTGCACCTGCATTCCGCCAAAGGGCAAGCCCTTTTCCCTCAGAATACGAAGCTTCAACCCCACACAAAACCCACACCACTCAAGATCAACAGCCCCACCAAAGAAGGCTCGCCCCACATTATCTTGGCCACGAACACACACAAAGCCACCAAGCCCTGCACATCAACGCCCAACAAAGATTTTACAACCCCCTGCGTCACACTTTGCAACGCTGGCGGCTCCTACCATCAGAAAGCGCCTCAAACACGGCCGCACAACACACAGGAGCCTCCATGCACCACAACCCTGCCCAAAACACTGCCCCCATCCCCCACATCAACGCCTCAGACTTTGACCGCGCCGTCCTCCAAAGCCCAACCCCCATCGTGGTTGAGTTTGGCGCCCCCTGGTGCGCCCCCTGCCGCGCTGTCGCACCGGCCCTGGCCGCCGCCTGCGCTCAGACTGGCGTGGGCGTCGTCTCGCTCAACGTCGACGCCGCCCCCGCCCTGGCCACACACTTCGAAGTCCGCGCCATGCCCACCATGATCGCCTTCTGGCACGGCGCCCCCATCGCCCGCTTTCGGGGTGCCGCCTCCAAACAAGCTCGGCTAAAGTGGATTGAGCGGTTCCAACAAGAGGCGGCGCCATGAGCCACCCCAAACCACCACCCGACAACCCCCTCTACTGCGACACCCACGCCCTCACACGCATGGCCCAACAAGGCGATCGCCAGGTGCTGGCCCGGCTCGAAGCCTGCCACGGCGACTGCCTGCGCGCCGTCGGCCGCGCCCGCTGCGCCTCCTGCACCGACGCCGAAGACGCCGTCCAGGAGGCCTTCGCCAACGCCGCTCGCCATCTCGACAGCTTCAAAGCCACCGGCACCCTGCACGGCTGGATGAACACTCTGGTCGCCAACGCCTGCCACAGAATGCGGCGCGGCGCCCGCAACACCCCCGAGCGCCACGTCCCCCTGCTCCCTCAACACCTCACCCAACCCAACCCCGAACACACGCTCACCGAACGACTCCACGCCCAACAAGCCCTTCAACTCCTCCCCCCCAACCAGCGCGACCTCTTTTGGCTGGCCACCATCGAAGGCTGGACTGCCCCCGAACTGGCCCAACACCTCCGCACCACACCCGCCGCCATCCGTGCTCGCCTCAAACGCATCCGCCAGCACCTGCGCAACCACCTGCCCCAGCCATAAACCCTTCTTACCCAAACCCCTCCTTACGCAAAACAACAGCAGACACACCGATCACCCAAACACACCACCCCACGGCCACACCTCTGAGCCCAAGAGGCCAAAGACAAAACAACCAATATCAACAAATCAATCACCAACACCCCACCAATCACACCTTTTGCACCAAACCACCGCCAATTTCCCCCGACACACCTGCCCTGCTCGTCCAAACACCACATGACACCAACCTCACCCTGCCCTGCCAAACTCAGCGGACATTGCGGAAACAACTTGACTGTATTTTTCCACAACGCCATAATTCATCAGTGCAGTAAATTTTGAGCCTGGGTACAACCAGCGCCTCAACGCTGTTTGCGCACACAGACGACAAACACAACAGGTCAGTGGGGAACCTGCCACACCAAGACGCACTGGAGCCGCTCGTACATGTCGGTATGGACATGACACACACGGCAGCGCGTAGGAGAGCAAGACGCAATGGTGAAGAGAGACACATCGTTCTGGGCAAGAGTCCTGGTGATGACGCTGGCGTTGGTGGCGCTGGTGTCCCAGGCCCAGGCGGCAAACGTTCTGGTCTTCGGTGACCGCGATGGCGACCGCAACAACCTGGCCAACGACCTTCGTTCGCTGGGTCACACGGTGACCAACGTCACCACACTGCCAGGCAACGTCAACGGATTTGACACCATCTGGCATGTGGGCGCCTTTACACCATTGACCGACGCCGAGCGCACCCGTCTGGCAACCTTCATCAACGACGGCGGCGGCGTACACCTGACCGGCGAGCGTCCTTGCTGCGATGACATGAATGACACCCATGGGTTGCTGATCAACTCGCTGGTCATCGGCGGCGGCGTGACCGTGGGCCGTCAGGGCGACAGCAGCGGCAACCACATCATCAACACGGCCGCCGCCGGGAGCATCGGCCAGACCCCCAACGTCATCAACACCTGGACCCCCAACTCACCAGGCATCATCCTGGGCGTGTCGGGCGACAACATCTTTGCCCAGACCAGCAACAACCAGGTCACTGGCGCTGCCTGGGACTCCCCCGACATGGTCCGAGGCGCTGGCCGTCTGTCTATTCTGATGGACGTCAACTGGTTCAGCCTTGGCGGCAACCGCCTTCAGCTTGTGGCCAACATTGAGCTTTTCCTCGAAACCGGCTCGCAAGGCACCGACACCGACAATGACGGCCTGCCCGATGTCATCGACCCAGACGATGACAACGATGGTGTCCTCGACGCCAACGACCCCTCCTCGCTCAACCCCGACGTCTGCGGCGACAGCGACGCCGACTCCTGCGACGACTGCGCCATTGGCACCGACAACTTTGGCCCCCAGTCCGACGTGGTCCCCGGCAACGATGGCCTCGACACTGACGCCGACGGGCAGTGTGACCTGGGCGACAACGACGACGACAACGACGGCATCCCCGACGGCAACGACAACTGCCCGCTCAACGCCAACCCCGGCCAGGAAAACGCCGACGGCGACGCCTTTGGCGATGCCTGCGATGACGATGACGACAACGACGGCGTCATCGACGGCAACGACCCCACCCCGCTCGACCCCAACCTCTGTGGAGACAGCGACGCCGACTCCTGCGATGACTGCGCGGTGGGCACCGACGATTTTGGCCCCCTGTCCGACTTCAACCCCGGCAATGACGGCGCCGACAACGACGCCGATGGCCAGTGCGATCTGGGCGACCCCGACGACGACAACGACGGCATCCCCGATGGCAACGACAACTGCCCGCTCGACGCCAACCCCGGCCAGGGGAACGCCGACGGCGACCTCGAAGGCGACGTTTGCGACGACGATGACGACAACGACGGCGTGCCCGATGGCGACGACAACTGCCCGCTCGACGCCAACCCCGGTCAGGAGAACGCCGACGGCGACCTTGAAGGCGACGTTTGCGACGATGACGACGACAACGATGGCGTCCTCGACGACGACGACAACTGCGCTTTGATCGCCAACCCCGGCCAGGAAAACAACGACAACGATCTTGAGGGCGACGTCTGCGACGATGACGACGACAATGACGGTGTGCCGGACG
>CAKZKQ010000703.1 GCA_937123825.1 uncultured Pseudomonadota bacterium | reverse complement strand
CACAATGGCGACCCTTGTGATGGGTTGCGGACCCAGCGCGCAGGAAATCGAAGCGTGCAAGAAGGCCCGACAAAGCTCCTCGACAAAGTGGAGCTCCCTGGCCAAAGCGCTCGACCAGGAGTCCAAAAGCCACACCGTCCCTGTCGAACGCCAGGAAGCCGCCGAGAGGATGGCCAAGATGGCGCGCGAAGGCGCCAAGAACATCACCGACCCCGCCATGCGCAAAACCCTCGAAGCGCGCCTGGGACGCCAGGACACCGTTGTAGAGACACGTCTGGCCTACACCAAAGCCCTCTCCAAAGCCTCCAAGCTGACCCAGAATCTGGCCGACGGCCTGAACAACAAGGGGATGTTGGCCTCTGGCAAACTTGCAGACGAAGCCGACAAGGCCTTTGACGACGTCCAAAAAACGGGCGAGGCCTACATGGAAGCCCAACGCGCCCTCCAGCCATCTCCCAATGCCTTTGTGGCTCAGGTGCCGCCCTTTGAATTGGGGACGCTGCGCAGTCAAGCCGTCATGGAAGACCTGAAGGTTTCAGAAGCGTGCCTGGAACTCGAACTGTCCCAGTCCCCCTGAGCCCATCAATCGGGTACGGCCACCAAACGCATCAAACGCACGGCGCCTAGGTGGCGCTCACCAAAACCCTGCCCCGCGATCCGGGTACAGTTGCTGGTGTTGCCGCTGCGTAGACTGCATTCATCTCGCACATCCACGCGACCACGCTTCATGCACCTTTGGGTGTTGGTTGGGACCGAGCGAGGATCGATGTTATTTTGATCAAGCAACCTCATGTCCGTAGCCTCATCGGCGCCCATTACCCACTCCGAAGCGTTGCCCAGGACGTCATAAAGCCCCCACTCGTTGGGCAGAAAGCTCTTGACCGGCACGATCCTCCCCAAGGGCGGATCAATCTCACACGCCCCATAATCATCAGCGGAGCCATCCTCAAAGACATCACCCTGCTCTCCAGCGCGAGCGGCGTACTCCCACTCCATCTCAGTCGGCAAACGGTAACCTTCACAATCCCAGGAGCGGATCATGCGCTCAGGGCGATCAAAGTCCAAATTGTTATCCAATGTGGGAAAAGAACTGAGCGTGTCGACATACTCGATGAGGTCCACGTTGTAACACGGCTCCAGGCTCTCGCGCTCCGAGAGCGTGTTGGCGTAGATCATCGCCGCCCACATCGACACAAGAATCGGGTTGTCGGGATCTTCAAGCTGATCCCACAAATAACGGTCTGGGCGTCGGTAACTGGAGCGCGCGTGGAAGGCAAAGAGATCATTCACGCCCATCACATCAACCCATTGGGTGTAAGTGGTCTCGGTCTCCTGAATCACAAACGGCCTTGAAATGACCACCACGCGAGGATCGTGAACCTCTGGATTGTAAGGGAGCCCTCGCCAGCGCCCACTGCCATGAAAGGTGAACGAACCAGCCTCCACGCGAACAAAACCCTGAGGCTCCTCACGCATTCCTGCCTCCACTGGGTCAAAGCCATCGGGAAAGAGGGTCGTCTGTCCATCAAAGAAGGCCCCATCAAGCAACGCGCCGCCCAACAACGCCCCGGTCAGATCTGCACCCTGGAAGGTCGCGCGCGCCAACGTCGCCCCTGTAAAATCAACCCCCGTCAGGTTGGCGTCGCGCATCCGGGTTCCGGTCAAATCATACCCGCTCAGGTCGCGCCCAGACAGATCCACACCGCGCAAGTCCGCGCCAGCAAGCCGCACGCGCCGCTCGCCATTGCCATCGTCAAAAATGGCCCCCTGGAGCTGCGACGACGCCATGTTGGCCACACGCAAGTCCGCGCCGCGCAGGTCAGCCCCCACAAGGCTGGCGGCGGTCAAATCAATCTGGCGCATGTCCAAATCGCTCAAATCCGCCCCTGCCAGGTCAGTGTTGGCCCGGACCTCCTCCAAAATCTCCTCTTCCTCCAATTGATCGACGTTGCGCCGCGCGCCCGAGAGGTTCACGCACGGGTGAATGAAATGCCCTTGGGTTGGCACAATAACCGGCGCGTCGTCCCCTTCGGGCCACTCAAAGCCGGTGTTGACCTGCCCAAAACATGGGTCAGTGAGGACTTTGGGGGTCGGCAGCGCATCGGGCCAGCGCGTGCCGATGGAGTAGATGGCTCTGCGTCCCGCGTTGTTGCCCTGGAGCGTGGCATCAGCGATTTGGGCGTCGGTCAGGTCGGCGTCGATCAAAAATGCCCCCACCAAGTCCGCCCCACGCAGGTCAGCCCCCGTCAAATCGGCATCGCGCAGGTTGGTCTTGGTCAAGTCGGCGCCGCGCAGCACAGCCTCTTGGAGGATGACTCCTCGCAACCCCCCCTCAGAGAAGTTGGCGTTCTGCAAGCGCGCCTGTGTCATGTCGGCGACCACTGGCTCCTGCTCGTCGTTGGGCGCAAAGGCCCCGTCCGAGAAGATGCCGTCGATGTAATCGGTGTTGCGCAAATCCGCGCGGTGCATCACAGCGCCCGTAAAGTTGGCGCCAGCAAAGAGCACCCCCACCGCCCGAGCGTCGGTCAAATTGGCGTGGGCAAGCTGGGTAGACTCCACAATGGCCTCGGTCATGGCCGCCTGGCGCAGATCGGCGCTGTGGAAGCTGGCGCGCAGCAACACTGACCCAAGCAACGAACTGCCGCGCAAGTCCGCGCACTGCAAGCGGGCGTCGCTCATGTCGGTCAAAATCAGGGCGCTGTCCGTCAAGAGCGCCTCGCGCAGGTCGGTCCCCCGCAAGACCGCGCTGGACAAATCCACACCGCTCAAGTCCGCGCCCGCAAGGCGCGCCTGGGAAAGAATCGCCTGGGTGAACGTCGCCCGGCTCAAATCGGTGCGCTGCACCGGCGCCAACGCCTGACAATCGAGCGCCGCAGCGTCCGAAAGCGGCTCAGCAGGGAAACCCTCAAGCTGCGCCGTCAGCAACGCCCCCGTCAGATTGGCGCCCGACAAATCCGTGTTGTCAAAGCGCGTCTCCCCCAACTCAACCTCCGCGCAGGCCTCCGCTGCCAGATAATCCCCAGGGTCCTGAAACTCAGCCCCTGTCAGATTGGCCCCAGAGAAGACCGCGCTGGACAAGTCGGCGCCGGTCAAATTGGCGCCAATGAGGCTGGCCCCAGAGAGGTTGGCCCCCGAAAGGCTGGCCCCCACCAGGTTGACCCCATCAAAGTTGGCCCCAACAAGCCCCACGCCGCTCAAATCGAGCCCGCAAAGGTGCACCTCTTCACCTTGCGAGGGCACAAAGCTGACCCCCGCCAAATCCGCCCCGCGCAAGCTCGGCAGCGCCCTCAGCTCAGCGTCGCTCAAGGCCACGGTGCGCAGGTCCAGGTTGGCCGCGCTGAGGCTCTCCAGGCCAACGCCGAGGTTGACCTCCACGTTGGCATTGTTCTCGTCCAGGGTCACCAACGTTTGCGCCGACGAAAACCCTTCTCGCTCTGCAAAGACCGCGTAAGTCCCAGCGGGCAACCCCGTAAAATCGACCGGCGCGTTGTGACCAACGCGTGCATCAAAGCGGTCCACCTGCTGGCCCACCACACGCACACGCACCACGCGTTGCTGCGCAGGGATCCACTCAGGCTCAATGCTGACATTCACACGCAACTGGCCCGCCACGGGCTCCAGCGCAAACCCTTCGTACCCTTCAAGCGGCTGCCCATCGACCTCAAAACGCTCCAACACCTCATTCCAAGCCACCTCAACGCCAATCTCCTCGACGTACCCCAGGCTGGAAAAACTCAGTGTGTGATTTTGAGCGCTGGCATCAAAGGCAAAAACACCCGCTTCATCCGTCAACGTGGTCCCGACCAGATTCCCTTCGACCCTCGCGCGCACCACAATCTCGCTGTGATCGCCATCCTGTGGGTCCTCGCCCTGCAAAAGCACGCGCCCCCGCATCACCGGCGCCTGCGCACCAGTGTCGACAACCAACTCAATGGCCTCCGAGCCCAGCACATCACCAAGGGCGTTGCCCCCCTCGGACAGGGCGACCTGGGCGGCAAAAAAGCGGTGGCCCTGGGCCGAAATGCTCAGCGAATATGTCCCTGGCGGCACGGCCTCAAACTGAAACTGCCCGCGCCCGTCATCGTCGTTGAAGACCGTCACGGTTCTGTCCGTACGCTCGCCGCGCAAGGTCGCAAAGGCGATGTTGGGCCAATCGTTGCGCCCGCCCTGGCTGCTGACCACCTGGCCCGACAAGCTGGCGCTGGCCACCGCAAAGAGATTCACCGCAGCGTCTTCCAGAGGCTGGTCACCCACAAAAAACCCGCGCTCAACCTCGCTCCACAACACGTCCACGTCCTGATTCACATACCCGTCAGCCAAAAACGCCAGCCGGTGGTTGTCTTCGGCGGCACGCAACGCAAAACGCCCGTCACGCTCCGAAATCGCCACCCCCGCCGGGTTCACCCCAACGCTGGCCCGCACCAAAATCCCGCTGTGGTCCACACCTTCATCGCAAGCCCCACGGCACACGCGACCGCTGAGCACCACCTGAGCGTCTTCATCTTCATCCTGGCTGATGACTTCGATGGTCTCCAACACGTTGTCGCCCTGCTCAAGCGTCACCACCTGACTGACCGGCAAATGACCCTGCACCAGCACACTAAGCGCATAGACCCCTGGCTCCAGGGCCGCAAACTGAAACTGCCCCTGACCTTGCTCACCATCCAACACCGGTTCCCCGCGACGCCGAGTCTGATCTTGACTCACCAACGCCACAAACCCTCGACTCGACCAATCGGCAAGCTCACCGCGAGAGCTCGACACAGAACCCCGCATCGTCGCCACCGGCAACGGCTCCAAGTCAAAAACCAACCCATCCACAGGCTCACCGTCCACCTCAAAACGGCCGCCCTGGCCCAACACCTGATCCTCAACCCAACGCACCGTCACGTCCTCGGGCTGCCCAGCCGCCCGGCGATACCCTTCTTTATAAAACGACAGCGTATGTTCCAGCCGGGAGGTCCTGAGCACAAAAGAACCATCGGCCCCCGTGACCGCGATGTCATAAAGCGCACCACCCACCTCAGCCCTGACCTGCACACCACCACTGTCCGCAGCCCCCTCCAAATTGACCCGACCGCGCAAAACCACCACCTGCGCGGCGTCCTGAGCCTGCGGGGTCAACACAATGGGCTTATCAAAAGCAAAAGACTGGCCTGTTTGAAGACTCACCACGGTCGAATACAGCAAATGCCCCTCGGCGCGGACCTCAAAGCCATAAGTCCCAGGCCTCAAATCCCGGACTTCAAAACTTCCATCGCCATTTGGAGCCACTGAAACCGTCGGACCATTGCCAGAGAGGGTAATGGAAGCGCTGGCGTTCCAGTCCTCCACGCTCAACGGACTGTCCAACTGGCCGCTGAGCGAAGCGCTGCGGTCAGGCCTCAAAGTCACCGTCTGGCCCTCATTGATGACAAAGCCGCCACCTTGAAACACGGCCACCACATCGGCCTGGGTATCAAAGCCCTCTTTGGAAAAGGTCAGCCGAAAGCTCTGCTGAGGCACATTTCTGAAGACAAAGTCGCCCTGCGCATCCGAAAACGCCTGTCCCACAAGCGCCCCATCATCAAACGCAACGCGCACCCCCACACCGCTATGGTCGTCCTCCCCCTCAAGCAGCACACGTCCGCTGAGGTCTAGGCTCACATCGCTCGCATCCGTCTGCGGCGCACACCCCTGCATCGCGCAGAGCACCACCACACACAGCCCAAACGCCGCCCACTTCACCACACTCATATCATCGCACCTGTCTTGGATTTACATCGACAAAACAAAACTCAGCCTGATGTCGCAGAACCTATAAGGTTTCGACACAGGCTGTCAAACGCGCCAATCCAAGCACAACTGCAAGTCAAGCAAGTGCGTTACATGGCTAACAAACTCAAAAGTGGATGGTGAGATTGGGTTTGGTGCACTTTTAGCTCAAAGTCCGCACCGCGGAAACTCAAACTGAAGCGCACCGTTTGGGCACACTGTGATGGGGTTGAAAAAGGCGCCTGTTGCGTCGGCATCCGTAAGATCAGCACCTTCCAAATCAGCCCGGTCAAAATCGGCGCCCACAAGCAATGCACCGTTGAGGTTGGCCCCGGACAAATCGGCATCAATCAAGTTGGCCCCGGTCAAATCGGCTCCGGTCAGATCGGCACCAGACAAATCCGCCCCTTCCAAATCAGCGCCAGACAAGTTGGCACCAATCAAAACCGTCCCAGACAAGTCAATTTCAGCCAAATCAGCACCAAACAGCTCTGCACCAGGGCCCGCCAACACAAAATTGCCGCTCGACTCCACACATGCCCATTGCTCGGGCAATACATCCGGGCAATGCCTGATGCCCAATGCTCTCACTCCAAAAAGTTCAGCCCCCTCAAGAGAACTCCTCGACAAAAAACTCCCCGACAAATTCGCATCACGCAGAGGGGCATTGGAAAGATCCATATTATTGAGATTGGCACCGTTTAAATCAGCACCTTCTCCCAGAAGAGCAAAACCCGCACCGTCAAAAGAGGTCTGCCTACGGCATTCCCATCCTTCGGGCAGCACCGAAGGGCAACTGATCAAGGAAGCAGTCCTCGCCCCAACAAGACTGGCCCCGCTCAAATCAGCACCATCCATGTCCGCACGATTAAGCAACGCCCCATCAAGATTTGCACCAGCCAAACGGGCCTCAATCAAATTCATAGCAGAAAGGTTGGCACCGCTGAGATCGACCCCTGGGCCAATCAAAGCTTCACGCCTTGACACAGTGTGCTCGCGACACAGCCACCCAAAAGGCAAAGAAGAAGGACAACTGGGCAGTTCGTACACCTTTGCCCCTTCCAAATTGACATCGGCCAACGACACACCACCAAAGTTCGCCGAAATCAAATTGGCGCCAGAACCAACAAGTGCTGCTCGACCACCCCCCAGATTCTTACACACCCAGCCTTCAGGCAACGAATCTGGGCAACTCCCAAGGTTCCCGACAACTGCATCGGTAAGGTCTGCACCAGACAAATCAGCCCCCTCCAATTCAGCACCAGTAAGATTAACCCCTGCTAAAACTGCGTTGCTGAAATTCGACCGCTCCAACCTGGCACCACCAAAGTTTGAACCACTAAAGTTCGAACCGCTGAAGTCAGCATCTCGACAAACAGCAGACTGAAAATTAGCATCAGAAAAATCAATTCCGCCAAACACTCTCCCAGACATGCTGGCACCAAAAAAAGACTCACCTGAAAAGTCAGCACCAGGTCCACTCATAAAAGCTCTATTCCCATCCACAAAACAAAACCAATTGATGGGCAGAGAGTTGGGACACGTTCCCAAATACCTATAAATTTTGGAACCACTAAGATCTGTACCAAACAATTCCGCTCCACTCAGCCGAGTTGCTTGGAGTGTAGACCCGCGCAAAGAAGCATTGGACAGATTGGCTCCCGTCAGGTCAGCGCCTCTCAAATCAACCCCATCGGCCAAAATCACAAAACGGCCATTGGCAGGTTGTCTGCGGCAAACAGCTCCAGCAGGCAACTGCTGAGGACAATTCAACAAATCAAAGGCAAATACGCCGGCCAGTCCCACCTCACTGAAATCAGACTGCCTAAAATCAATCCCTGCCAAATCCAAACCAGCCCCGATAAGAGCAAATCGACCAGTTATTGGCTGTTCCACGCAACTCCAGCCCTCAGGCATCACAGCAGAACACCCCAACAAGTCACCAGCAGGCGTTTTATCGACCTGAACCCCAGACAAATCAGCGCCAGTCAAATCAACACCAGTCAATACAGCATCATCCAAATCAGCCCCATCCAGGCGAACCCCCGGACCGACCAACATTGAATATCCATTGCCTGAAGCAGGGTAGCCTCGACACTCCCACCCAGGCGGCAACTCACTTGGACAACCTCGAATCTCGTATGCAACCACACCATCCATCTGAGCATTACTCAGGTTTACCGAGCGGAGATTCGCCCCCCTCAGATCTGCCCCCCTCAAATCACAACCACTCAAAACGGCATCTTCCAGGTTGGCATTTCTCATGTCTGCACCACGAAAAATGGCCCCAGACGCACGAATATCCATCAGACCTGCACGAGAAAGATCAGCCCCTTCAAAATCAGCACCCGTCAATGTTGCAAGATTCAACGATGCCCATTGCAAATCCGCCCCTGTCAGATTCGAATTGCTGAGGTTGATGCGCGTCATTTGCACGTTCATCAGCGACGTCCGGCTCAAGTCGCTCCCTGAAAAGTCGGCATCAATAAATACGGCCTCGTCACCAAGCAAAGCAAACAAGCCGTTGCTCTGCTGGAACCGACACTCCCAACCTTCCGGCAAGTGCAGCGGACAGGACAGGAGCCCGTATGTACCAGCCCCAACCAACACCGCATCGCTCAAATCAGCACCGACCAAATCGGCACCAACCAAATCGACACCAGACAAATTCGCGCCGCTCAGATTGACCTCAGGTCCCAACAAAACGCGGCTATTATTCGACGGCACCTCTCGACACAACCACCCTTCAGGCAAAACCAAAGGACAACTGACATCAAAAGTGACAGCCCTTCGAAGCGAGACTCCCCCCATATCCGCATTGCGCAAATAGGCCCCGCGCAACACCGCATCATCTAGCGTGCTGTTCTGGAAGTTCACATCCTCCAAATCCGCATTGGAGAAGTCGGCCCCAGACATATCCACATCCGACATGTCCACACGCGACAGGTCTTCGCCTGACAACGTCACCTCCAACCCCAAAAGCACATGGCGGTTGTTGGGCAAGCCTCGACACACCCACCCTTCAGGCAGCACCTGCGGACAACTCACAAGATCAATGGCCCGGACACCGTTCAGAAGCGCATTTGAAAAATCGACCCCTATCACTCTGGCTTCGCTCAAATCGGCAAAGGACAAATCCACCCCGCTCAAATCCAACCCGGACAGGTTGACCTGGGACAAATCAACCTCGGCCCCAAAGAGCGCAAAGTTCCCGTTCTGAAGCTGAAGGCAGCTCCACCCCTCATCCAAGACAGCAGGACAACCCAACACATCGGCTGTCCGAGCTTGGCCAAGGTCCGCACCGTCCAACACCGCCCCAGACAAATCCACCCCTGCCAGATCCACTCGGTTCAACGCCGCTTCGCTCAAAACAGCCCCTGGACCCATGAGCGCAAAGACATTGTCGGGCTGACGCAAACACACCCACCCCTGAGGCAACACATCGGGGCAACCGCCAAGGTCAAACGCCCGCACCCCACCCAATTGAGCCCCATCCAGCACCGCCTCGGACAAATCCGCACCCAAAAGGTCGCCCCCTTCCAGGCGCACACCATCCAATTGAGCACTCCCCAAATCGGCACCAATCAAAGTCGCCCCCTCAAGGCCGCCCTGACTGAACCTCACCGAACGCAAATTGGCCCCCGTCAAATCCACCCCCGGCAGATTCAAGCCGTTGGGAAAGAGGTAGCCCTCCATTTGAGTCCCAGGACCCAACGCCGAGACCGTCGTAAACTCAAACCCTCCGGGCCACACCGTGCCCGCGCTGTAACGCGCAAGCTCAAACAATGCCCCCAAAAGAACCGCTTCCCTCAGGTTGGCACCTTCGAGGTTCACCCCAGAAAGGTCGGCCCCGTTGAACTGCGCGCCGGTAAAATCGACGCCCGCCGCATTGTTCTGAACCAAAGACGCGTTGCGAAGGTCCGCCTCGACAAAGCTGGCCCCAGCCAGCACCACGTCCACAAACTGAGTGTTGCGCAGGTCAGCCTCGCCAAAGTCGGCACCATCCAAATGCATGTTGTTGAAGAGCACACCGACCCAACTGGAGCCCATCAAATCAGCCCCCGTAAAGCGCGATCCTCCGGTAATCACCCCCGCCATCGACATCCCCTGCCCCAGCACCATGGACAGGTCGGCGCCGCTGAAGTTGGCCCCAGAGACCACCACATCCTCCATGTCGGCCCCCACAAGCTCCGTATCCAACAAGAGCGCATCGAGGATGCTGACGCGCTTCATCGACGCATGCGACAGGTCGGCCTCGGTCAAATTGGCCCTCAAGATGGTGGCGCCGTCCAAACACGCCCCCTCCATCTGCGCCCCACTCAACACCGTCCCGGTCAACTCGGCGCCCGCCAACGCTGCGCTGTAGAGCGCAGCGCCCGACAAATCCGTCTGCGACCACCGCACGCCCGACATCCGCGGCGAGACGCGCAGCGCGACCTCGCATGGCGACTCTTCACCAGGTGGCTGGGCGTCCACAAAGATCGCCCCAACCAACAACGCACTGCTGAAGTTGGCCCCGTTCAAGACAGTTTGTGGATCTTGGGGTGATTGACCCAAACAATCGGGGGCGCCGTTGCGAAAATCAGCGCCGTTCAGGGTGGCCCCAAAGAAGCTCGCCGACGACATGTCCGCCGCGCGCAAAGACGCCCCCTCAAGGTCCGCATTGTCCAAGCGCGCGCCCACAAGGCTGGCCCCCGACAAGTCCGCCCCCTCCAAATCCGCCCCTGCCAGCGACACGCCCGCCAAATCAAGGCCGCACAGCTGCGCCCCCGCAAGCCTCACATCTGCCAGATTGGCCCCCGCGAGCCTGGGCACAGCCCGCAAATCCTCCCCGTCAAGCTCCAACCCGGTCAAATCCAGGTCAGACGCTCCCAAATCCTCCAGCGCAATCGTCAGAGCCACCTCCACAGAGGTCTGAGGCTGCTCAATGGTCACCAAACTGACGGCCTGCGAAAACCCAGGGCGCTGCACCTGAACGATGTAGTCGCCCGCCGGCAACGCCGTAAACACCACCGGGGCGTTGTCGCTCACCGCGCTGTCCTCGCGCCCCTGGCCCACCAACGTCACCGTCGCCGTTCGCTGCCCCTCAGGCAACCACTCGGGCTCCAAAGTCACCGACACCGACAACTGCCCCGTCAACGGCTCCAAACTCAGCCCTTCATAACCGTCGAGCGCTTGACCCTCGACCTCAAACCGAGCATCCCCCTCGTCCCAGCGCACCTCCACGTCCTGGTGCGGAATGTACCCATCGCGAAAAAAGCTCAATTCATGGTCCTGGGCCGTCACAGGCATCACAAACGCACCGCTGCGGTCCGTCACCGTCGTCCCCACCAGGTTTCCTTCCACTCTGGCACGCACCACGATGTCGCTGTGGTCGCCGTCGAGCGACACGCCCCCCAACAACACGCGCCCCCGCATCGGTTCAAGCGCATCGCCCGTCTGGGCCGCCAACTCAACCACGTCAACGCCCAACACCCCTTCCACGGTGTTGTCTCCGTCGACCAACTCAATCTCAGCTGCAAAAAGACGGTGTCCTTGCGCCAAAACGCTCAGCACATACTCACCAGGAGGCACCGCCACAAACTGAAACTGCCCGCGTCCCCCTTCATCATTAAAGACCGTCACACTCCGATCCACGCCATCGCCGCGCAGCGCCGCAGACGCGATGTTGGGCCAATCGTTGCGCGCGCCCTGATCACTGACCACCTGCCCGCTCAAGGTCGCCGCAGGCACCCGAGTCAACTCCACAGGCACGTCCGCCAACCTCCCCTGACCCCCCACCCACACAACGGCCTGCTCGCCCTCGCTCCCCTCCACATCTCGCTGCGCATCCACAAAGCCATCGGCCGTCAACGTCAAACGGTGGTTGTCCGCAGCCGTCAGCAACGCAAAATCACCGTTTTCATCGGTCACCGTCACACCCGCCGAAATCGCCCCAATGCTGGCCCGCACAAAAATCCCCGAATGGTCCACATCCCCATCGCAAGCCCCCTTACAGGCCCTGCCCTGCAACACCACCGACCCATCCTCGCCCGCAGGCTGGTTCAACAGCTCAAACCCACCCAAATCATTCTCGCCCTGCTCCAAGACCACCTCAGCACTCAAGGCCTGATGACCACGGGCAAAGACATCCAGCGTATACTCACCGGGCTCCACACCCGAAAACTGAAATTGCCCGCGCCCACCCTCAATGTTCACCACGGGCTCAATGTGCCGCTGTGACGCCTCCTGGCCCACCAAGACCACAAACGCCCTGCCTGGCCAGTCCCGCAGCTCACCCAAAGTGCTCGACAACGTCCCCTGCGCAAACGCCACCGGCAAAGGCTCCAATCCGAACTCAACGGCGTCTAGAGGCTCACCATCCACCTCAAAACGCCCGTTGCCATCGCTCCAACGCACCAAAACCTCGTCTAGCTGACCCTCTGGGCTTCGAAAACCTTCCTTGGAAAACGACAAAGTGTGATCAAGACGCGACGTCCGCAGCGCAAACACGCCCTCAGCGTCGGTGTCTACAGTGTCAAAAAGCTCACCCCCCACCTCCACGCGCACCTGCACACCGCTGCTGTCCACGGCTCCCTGCAAAACCACGCGCCCACGCAAAACCACTGCCTGCGTGGCGTCCTGGACCTGCGGGGTCAACACAATGGGCGCATCAAAGGCAAAAGACTGGTCTGTCTGAAGGGTCACCACAGTCGAATACGGCAAATGACCCTCGGCACGGACCTCAAAGCCATAAGTCCCAGGCCTCAAATCCCGGACCTCAAAGCGGCCATCCCCATTTGGAGCCACCGAAACCGTCGGACCATTGCCAGAAAGTGAAATAGAAGCGCTGGCGTTCCAATCCTCCACACTGAGCGAACTCTGAAGCTCTCCGCTAAGCGAAGCACTGCGGTCAGGCCTCAAAGTCACCGTCTGACCTTCGTTGATGACAAAACCGCCACCTTGAAACACGGCCACCACATCGGCCTGGGTATCAAAGCCCTCTTTGGAAAAGGTCAGCCGAAAGCTCTG
>CAKZKQ010000702.1 GCA_937123825.1 uncultured Pseudomonadota bacterium | reverse complement strand
GTTGACGGTGCGTCACCCGAGCCTCTTGCGGCGCTTGAGGCGTCGAATGGCGACCTATCCTGTGCAGCGCACGGGCGAGTTTGCCCGCAAGGCGCTCAAAACAGGGGTTTTGCACGCTTTGACGGAGTCCCCCTGGCGTTATGGGGCCGCAGTGAGCCTTTTGGAGAGTCTGGGCAAGGATCACGACAAGGTGGTGATGGCCGCCAGCCGTGGGTTTTCGGGGCCGCGCTTCTTTGAGCGGATCCGTCACCGCCCGTGTGCGGCGCTCTTGAGCCTGATGTTGAGGCGCGTGGAGCAGGCCGATCCAGCTGTGGTGGATCGGAGGGGTGAGGCGGGGTCGTTGTTGGCCTCGTTGATGCCGCCAGAGGTGGAGATCCCGGGTTTGGGCGCCAAGCACCAGACGTGGTGGCTCTTCCCGGTGCTGGTTGAGGACCCCGAGGCGGCCCGTCGTGCGCTGCTTGCCGAAGGTTTTGACGCGGCGCTGGGCAGCACGAGCTTGACCTGGGTGCCTGCGCCCGCCGACATGCCCCACACCCATCCGACCCGCGCCCACCGCGTGATGTCCAGCATCCTTTATGTGCCGCTGGACGCCCAGAAGATGACCGAGCGGACCATGCGCCGCCTGTCCAACGGACTGCAACGCGCCCTGAGCGCTGCAAGGAGCCACCGCCATGCTGACACTGGAACTGATGCGCCGTCACCGGCCCTGGGCTCACCCGGTGGCCTTGCACACCGTGCACGGGTTGTGGCGTCTGCTCTGTCTGCGCCACGGCGTGCGGGTCATCGTTGAGGGCGCCGAGCGCTTGCCTCAGACCCCGGCGGTGGTGGCCACCAACGCCACCCACAAATACGACCTGGTGCCCATCCGGGCGGCGCTCAAAGAGTGCGGCCATCAGGCCACGACGGTCAGCAAGGGCAAGAACTGGCATGATCGCGCCAGCGCCTTTGCCTGCGACGCGCTGGGCTCGCTGCCGCTGGTCTCCAAGGGCTACATCCTGACGATGGACTTCATGGCCGTCATCGGGCGCAGGCCTCAGGAAGACGAGTATGCCGCTTTGCGGGCGCACATCGATCACGGGGTCGCGCTGCCGCCCACCGAGGTCTTTAAGCGCCTCTCCACGACCCCTCGTCAGATCCTCGGCGGCGAGTTCAACCCTCGGGTGGTGGGGTATCGGGCGGCGGTGTTGGCGCTCTACCACACCTTCCAGATGCACATGCTGCGCCTTGGCCGTCAGGCCATCGCTCGGGGCGTCCACATCCACATCTTCCCCCAGGGGTCGGTTTCCACGCGTTTGTCCACTGGGCGCATCGGCGCGGTTCAGATCGCCTCGGCGTTGGGGCTGCCCATTGTGCCGATCTCGGTCAGCGGCGCGCAGGCGGTCTTTGCCAACCCCGGCAAGATGCAGCTTCGCAGTGGCACGTTGATGATCCGCATCGGCGAGCCCTTTATGCCCGACGTCAGCGACCTCCCGCGCACATTCCGCCCCTTCCACCCCGAGGACGAGCGCGAGTTCAAGCCCATTTTGCAGCGCTCCACCGACACGCTCATGGAGGCCATCAACCAGCGCCTCGACGTCCAGAACCAGTGGTCCCCAGAGCGAAGAAGCGACGGGGCCCAGGGCACCCATCGCTTCGCTTGAACCTTCAAACTGTCACACGTTGAATCGGTCGCGTGTCAGGCGTCTTCTTCGGGGGATTTGTAGCCAATCGGCGAGGCCTCTTCGAGGTTGAAGAGGCGACGGCTCATGGCGACGTAGTGGTGTCCGATGTCGACCTGTTTGCCGTCGTAGACGCGGTTGCCTTCGGCGTCCGTGCGGGCGTTCATGGTGGCCTTGCGCCCGGATTGGCAGACGGTTTTGATTTCCGTCAGCTCTTCGGCCCACGCCAGGAGGTATTTGCTGCCTTCAAAGGGCTCGCCTCGGAAGTCGGTGCGCAGTCCGTAGCAGAGCACGGGGATGTTGAGTTTATCGACGACGAGCGTCAGTTGCAGCACCTGCTTGGGGGCCAGAAACTGGGCCTCATCGACCAGCACGCACTTGACCGTCTCCTGGCGATGCGCCTTGCGGACGTGATCAAAGAGATCGTGGTCGCGGTTGAAGGCAAAGGCCTGGCTCTGGAGCCCGATGCGGGAGGTGATGAGTCCTTCACCGTACCGATCGTCGATCCGGGGCGTGAAGAGCAGCGTCCGCAGTCCGCGCTCATGGTAGTTGTGGGCAGATTGAAGCAGCGTGGTGCTCTTGCCCGCGTTCATGGCGGAGTAATAAAAGTACAGCTTGGCCATGGGGTCCGAGATCGTTGGGAGCAGGGAAGGTGAGGCGCAGGACCACCCTCGTGCGTGCGGTTGGTCCTGCGCGGCATGACGCGTCCTTTCGGTTGGGCAGGCAGATAACACGAGCCATTGGTGGCTTGCAAGGGGGTTGTCACAGGGTCCCACTTCAGTAGAGTGTGGTCTGAAAGCCAATGCAGCGCTGCGGTCCACGACAGGTTTTGAGACCGGTCGTCGGGTGGCGGCATCTATGTGTTGTGTGCTGGGTTTGTGTCAGGTCAGTGTGGGGATGGTTGTGATGGGACAAAGATGGTGGTTGGGGCTCCTGGTGGCGTTTGGGGCCAGTTGTGCGCTGATGGGCTGCGTCAAAGACAACGCGCTTTTTGAGCCCGAGCCTGGCGCGTGTCCCGATGGCACCACAGAAGAGGGCGGCCGCTGTGTGGCGCCGAACCAGATCCGTGTGGGTCCTGGTTTTGTGGGCCCTGCCCGTGAGGGGGCCAACTTTGAAGCCCTCTTTGAAGCCGTTGGGGGCAAAGCGCCCTACAGTTTTTCCACCGAGGGGGTTTTGCCGCTGGGCCTTGAGATGTCTGCCGATGGGATGCTCTCGGGCAATCCGCAGTCGGCCGGGACGTTTGAGTTTGAGGTCATCGCCGAGGACGACGAGGGCCTGCGCGGGGTGGTGGCGTTGAGCCTGGAGGTCATCGCCGGTCAGTGCTCTCCCGAGACCTGCGACGGCGTGGACAACGACTGCGATGGTCAGACCGACGAAGGCGTCACCAACGCCTGCGGCACCTGCGGCCCCGCCCCGGACGAGGTCTGCGACGGGCAGGACAACGACTGCGACGGTGAGGTCGACGAGGGCGTGCTCAACGCCTGTGGTCAGTGTGGCCCGGTTCCCGAAGAGGTCTGCGACGGCGAAGACAACGACTGCGATGGCCAGATCGATGAGGGCGCCTGCGGTGAGGGGCTCAATTTGCGGATCCTGGACGCCGAGGTGGAGCAGCCCGACACCGACTCCAGGGAAGTGTTGATCGCCTACGAGGTCGTCAACGACGGCCCTGAGGAGAGCGTGGCCTTTGTGGACGCCATCTTCCTGACCCGGCCCGAGACGACCAACGTGGTTGAGGCTGTCTTGGACGTGGTCGAGCAAGAGCCGCTGGCCCCGGGAGACGATCAGTTTGTGGAGTTGGAGGTGGAGATCCCCGAGGAGTTCCAGAGCGGCTCCTGGGCGGTGGTGATCGTGATCGATCAGCGCGGCGAGACGGGGGATGTGGACGGGGCCGACAACGTGGCGCGGTTGCCGTGCTTTTTCCTGGCGCCCTCGGATGAGGAGTGTGAGCTTGGCCCTGGGGCCAGCTGTGCTGGGGCGGACTTGAGCGAAGAGGTGCTGCGCAATGCACAGTTGGCGGGCGCGGATCTGGCGGGCGCCGATCTTCGCCGTGCGGATCTGACCGGCGCGGACCTGACTGGCGCCAACCTTGAGGGGGCCATTTTGAGGGCTTCGAGCCTGCGCGACGCCAATTTGACCGGGGCTGACCTTCAGGGCGCCGATCTGCGCGGCGCGAACTTGAGGGAGGTTGACTTGACCGGGGCGAACCTGCGCGGGGCCAACCTCGATGGGGCCAATTTGCGCGGCGCCAACCTCACCGACGCCGACTTGACCGACGCCAGCATGGTCAACACTGGCTTGCGCGACGTCATCTGGCTGGTCACGACCTGCCCCGATGGCAGCATCTCTGACAACAACGGCGGCACCTGCGAAGGGAACCTGTGAACACCTGGCAAATACCTCTGATGGACGCCGCCTCGCGCGGCGATCTGGACGGCATCAAAGCCCACCTGGGCGACGTCCCACATGTGGACGTGCAGGAGCGCGGGTGGAGCGCGCTGCAGTTGGCCATCCACAAAGGCCACGGGCCAGCGGCGCTGGCGCTGCTGGAGGCTGGGGCCTCGGCCTCGCAGACCAACTCTGGGCACTACACGCCGCTTTGGAGGGCGTCGGTGCGCGGGATGGAGGCGGTCGCGGCGGCGCTCCTGGAGCGCGGCGCCGATGTGGACGCCCAGGACATGGAGGACGGCAAGAGCCCGCTGATCATCGCCTCGCTGCGGGGCCACGTGGGGTTGGTGAAGGTCCTTTTGGGGGCCGGCGCTAGCTTGAGCGCCATGACCCACCAGGGCATGACGGCGCTTGAAGCGGCCCAGCGCGCGTGCCAGATCCGCAAAGGGCAGGCCGCCGAGCGCGCCCAGGAGGTTTTGGCGCTCTTGACCGCTGCTGTGGACAGCGCGGTGGCCAAGAACGACCCGGAAGCCGCGCGCGTGGCCGCCGCCTGTGGGCGTCTGGAGGCCATTGAGAGGCTCTTGGGGGCCGAGGTGGATTGCGACGCGCCGGGGCCATGGAATCAGACGGCGTTGGTGTTGGCGGCGGTCCAGGGACACGCGGATGTTGTGGCGCGGCTGCTTGAGGCGGGCGCACAGTGGCAGCGCCCCACCGTACGCCGGATTCATTTTGAGCGCGTCAAGCTGGGCGATGACGCCCTGTGGTGGGCCGTGGCCCGCGATCGCGCCGAGGTAGTTCGGGTGTTGGCCAGCGGGGGCGCCGATCTTCAACGCACCGACGCCTGGGCAAACACCGCGCTCCACCACGCCGCCCAAGCCGGAAAGCTCCAGGCCGCCCAGGCGCTCCTGGATGCGGGAGCATCCCCGCAAGTCGTCAACCGACGCGGGCAAAAGCCGGTGGATGTGGCCCGCGAGGGCTCATTTGAGGCGTTGGCTGAGCTTTTGAGTGCCGATTGACGCCGTTTTTGAGGCGTCAAGCATATTCCATCAACACAAATGGCTTTGGTGCGTCGCTCAACGCTTGCGGATGGCGCGAGGGTTGAGGTTTGGCTTGCGCGGCGCGGTCCTGGGGG
>CAKZKQ010000701.1 GCA_937123825.1 uncultured Pseudomonadota bacterium | reverse complement strand
AAAGGGTGGCTCCAAAAACCACTGACCGCAGGTACAGTCACACCCTCGCTCGCCCTGACCGGCGAGTCAATACGTTTTTGAGAAAAAGAACTCGCCGTGACACAGCGGCCCAGGTTGAGCGTCAAACCCCAACCCATTGCCCCTCATGGCAGGCGCAGGCAAGAGAAAGGCCACCCGCAAAGGCGTTTTAAAATGTGCCAGAAATAAGCACTGAGAATCGCACAAAGGCCGCAGCTCTCAAACGCCCAGGCCAACCTGCTCAAGCGGCGCACCAACGGACTGGGAGACAATCGCAGCCACATCAAAGACCACCTTCTTGTCCAAAGAGGCCTCCACCACCGGAATCACCGACCCATCCCAAAGCTTCACGCACGCCGTGTAAGCCTCGACCTTGACCTCAGAGCCCTGCTCCAACTCAAAGCGCGTCATCCCAAACCAAATGGCCTCCACCTCATCAAACCACACCGAGCGCGTCTGCCCCTCCATCATCGAGGAAGCCTGCGGGTAGATGTGGAGCCGCGCATCCTGAGGCGTCACGCGGGCCAGGGAGATTTCACGCCGGGTCGGACGCCCGCCAACGGCAAGCAAAATCGCCCCAAACGCAAACGTCATCAAAGGCACCACCATGTTGACCGGCTCGGCAAAGTCTCGCCAGGACGGCACCAACATCATCATCAGGAACGTGCCGCCCATCAACACCATCCCCCAGAAGCTCCAACGGGCCCCCGGGTGATGACGGCGTTGATCAACCACCAACAAATCCAATCCTTCAGCGCGCACTCTGGGTTGATCGATCATGGGATACACCGTGGGGAAAAGGTCACAGGACCGGACAAAGCTCCAAACACGAACCGACTGACCCAGACCGGTCAATCCAAGAGCATCGCAAGGTCCATCGCATCAGCGCAAAACCGCGTGCCATGTCATAATCTGCGCACCAACCCCGCCACGACCACACAAAAAGACAACGCCGCCTCCAACCAGGCGGAGACGGCGCAACACGTTCAGGGCACATTTGCAGATCGAGACTTGGGGCAATCTGCAAACGCACCCTGAACAAAGAATCTGGAATCAATCTATTGTCGAAGGGTCACACCCCCTCAATCACGCCCAATCACCCATAAAGGGCCGATGGCCATCAGTTGGACGGCGCGCGGCGGCGCTCTTCCTTCTTCTTCTTGGCCGTGTCTTTGACCGGCCCGGTCTGGTTGCCCAGCGCAAAGCAGCCATCGTCCAGATTGCCCGC
>CAKZKQ010000700.1 GCA_937123825.1 uncultured Pseudomonadota bacterium | reverse complement strand
AAGGCCTGGGGACCAGGCAGACGGCCCTCGACCATGTCCATGAAGTCCGAGTCGGACACGGTGATGGTGCACTCGGAGTCATCCGAGGGACCTTCAGAGACAAAGTCGGCGTCTTTGGTCAGGTTCACAACCCAGGTACCACCGTTGTCACCGGTGACGTTGAACTGGTACACGGCGCCGATCATGGCGGCCTTTTCAGCAGTCAGGTTACCACCGAGCTTCTCAAAGTATGCTTTGGGCGTGGACATCGCTCATCTCCCTGTTGTTGGCGCTTGGCCGGTTGTGCACACGGTCGGGATTTGCTCGACCGAATGATGCCAGGTGAGTGTTTACTCACAACATGCGCGGGAGGATAAAAAATGATGGCCGATGCTGTCAATGACATTCAGCCCTCTTGCACCCCAAGAAACCACAAAAGCCGCCGTCCAGGAGGACAACGGCCAGTGAAAATGAATCGAGCCTCATGTTTTGGCTCCGTGGGACCATCACATCCGCGTGATGACACCCGAGACACCGCCCGAGCCGAGCCTGGCCTGGGCTTCCTCTTTGGAGGAGAAGCGCCCGATGCGCACGCGATAGACTTTGCCCTTGCCGGGGACCTGGCTGAGGCTGATCCGGGGGATTTGTCCTTTGGCGCGCAGGCGAGTCATGGCGGCGGTGGCTTCGTCGAGGGTTTTGTAGGTGCCGACCTGGATGGTGTAGCGCGAGCCAGCGGGTTCCTGGGAGAGCTTGCGGGCTTTGGGCGCAGCCTGCGAAGCAGCCAGGAGGTTGTCCTTGCGGCTGAGCGCGGCGGGGACCTTGGCGGCAGGCTGACGGACTTTGCGCTGTGAGCGGCGGTCGAGCGTGCGGCGGTTGACCTTGGGGGCCTTGGCGCGGGCCAGACGGCGCATCTTGCGACGGCGAGCGCGCTCGGGCATGTCGGGGTTGTTGGCATTGCCCTGGGGGACGCGCAGCTTGCGTCGGCGCTCCGTGACCGGCTCTTCAAGCTCGGCAAAGAAGGAGTAGTCGTCGCTGCGCTTCTTGAGCGCCCCCACGACCTTCTCGCCCTTCTGAGACGACTGCATCGCCGCTGTGGCCATGGAGAGCGCTTCCGGGTCCAGACGTTCGCCCACTTGCAGGCCAGCGACAAAAATCACCGCTGCGCCCAGCAAAAGGCCCAACACCATGCACAGAACCTGCGTGACATCAAAACCGCCGCTCTGTCGGGTCCCACCAGCCATTGTCGGTTCACCTCAAGTCAACTTACACACATGTGCGCCAACGTATGTTCATGTCAGTTCATGGACGTGCAGCGCCTTCAGAAGCGTAGGCTCAGCGCAAATGTGGGAGTGGTCAAAAAAAACATGTCCTTTTATGGACGTTTTTTGCATCACCGATCCCGATGTTCACGGGATGGATGTTCAGAGGTGGACATACCGACAGTATATTAGTGGCCTAGGGTCTACTTCCATAAGTGGTGCATTTTTTGTTTTCCTTTGCGCATTGATGCCCACAAAGACACATATTTTGCCTTTTTCTGCGTATTTAGTGTGATTTCAATCAGGTGGGCTCAAAAAGGCAAGCAAGGAACGCCGTGAGGGGTTACGGCGCGGGGTCTTGGGCCGGGGTGGGCTCAAACCAGCGCTTGATGACAGCCTGGGCGGGTTTGCCGCGCAGTGTGTAGCCGACATCTTTGGGGCCGCCGTAGCCGTACCACTCCCAGACAAAAAAACCAGAGAGCGGCGTGGGCTTGTCTTTGGGCCAGGCGGCCATCTTCTTGGCGTAGACCTCGTACATGGCCCGGAAGCACAGGTATTGGACTTCCATGTCGGGGGGGTTGCGCAAGGTGTAGTCCCAGGGGTGCGAGGCCGAACCGGTCTGGGAGGGGTAGCCCACTTCGGTGAGCATGACGGGGCGTTTGGAGCGCTCGGAGTAGACCGAGATGACATCGGCGACGCCCTCCCAGGTCTCTTTGAGCTCATCGAGGTTGGGCTTGGGGCTGTCGGAGAGCTCGAAGTAGCCGGTCATCCCGGCGATGTCGAGCAGGTCCCAGTAGGTGACATGGTCAAAGTGGTCCCAGTTGGCCGAGTAGGTCAGCTTGCCTTTGTATTGGGCTCGGACCTTGGCGATGAGGTCACTCCAGGGCTCGCGTTGGCTCTCCTGGGCCAGCAGCTCGCTGCCAACCGAGAGGATGTCGACCTCTTCTTGTTGGGCAAGCTGGGCGTAATGGAGGATGAACCCTTCGTAAGACGTCCACCAGCGCTGCGGGTCCACGGGTTGAAGGTGTCCTCGCCATTCCCCAGTTCGGCGTCGATTGACGTGCAGGATGGGAAAGAGCATCACCTTGAGCCCCGCGGCGTGGGCTTGTTGGATGTAGGCTTTGACGCGCTCGTCGGGCACCGTCTCGACGGGGTCTGGGCCAATGCTGACCGACCTGACGGTGGGCTGTGACCAGGCCACGACCATCGAGACGTGGGTCGCCCCCAGGGCTTTGATCTCTTTAAAGAGTTCGGCGTACGACAGCCCGGGGAGTTCCAGGTAGAGGCCCAGCGCGGCGCCTTTGATGAAGTCCTGCCCAAAGGCGCCTTTGGGTGGCGGCGCCATGGGGGGCAGGCCTTTGGGGGTCCAGGAGGCGTCAAACGCGTCCACTTTGGCGGCGTCGGGGTCACGGACCCGGTCGGCGTTGGGCAGGGTGCCTGCCGCTGGGCTTTTGGCCGGGCCGTCGCCCTTGGCGGTGGCGTCGGGCTGGGAGGTTTCAGGGGCGGGGCCTCGATAGAGCCGCACGCCAACAAAAATCAGCGCCATGGAGAGCACCGCGGCGGCCAGCGGCCACCAACGGCGAGCGGTGGGTTGTGGGTCGGTGGAGGACATGGGCCTGTGATGGGTCGGTGGGTGGAGTCTGTGGGAGGGCGCGGTCTGTCTGGGGCTACGGCGAGCTTCAGGCGCCGTATTTGAGCAATTGGCCGGTGGCGGCCAGCGCAAGCGGCACCATGTCGCGGGCGGGGATGGTGCCCAGGATGCCTCGGGCGCAGCCTCGCTCGGTCAGCTTGGGGGTGTCATCAAAGAGGCAGTCCTTGTGCCAGAAGGCCGTGGGGATGGGGTGCCAGGAGTGTTCCTTGAGGACGCACGGGGTGCAGTGATCGCCGGTGATGATGACGGCGTCAAAGCCAAGGTCCAGGGCCTCCTGGAAGAGCGAGTCGCAGGCCTCAAAGATTTTGACCTTCTCGTCAAACTGGCCCAGGTGGCTGACGCTGTCGGTCTCTTTGATGTGGAAGTAGAAGAGGTCGTACTTGTCGTAGTTGGCCTTGAGGGTCTCGATCTCTTCGCGGTGGTTGGAGGGTTGGCCCAGGACGTCAAAGCCAAGCAGGTTGGCGATGCCCCGGTACATGGGGTAGGCGGCGATGGCGCCGCAGCGCAGGCCATAGAGTTCGGGCAGCGTGGGCACGTCGGGGCGGCCAGCGATGCCGCGCAGCAGCACCGTGCGGGCCTGTTCCTGGTCGGCCAGCAGGGTGGTGACCTGCTCGACAAAGGCGTTGATGACCTCGGCGGCGCGGGCGGCCTCGGGGCGGTTGGCTTCGCAGGCCAGTTTGGGCAGGCCGGTGACCTGGGGGTCGGTCTCGATGACGTCGCCCACCAGACCTTCGCCGCGGAAGACGACCGAGAAGCGGTGTTGCTTGCCGGGCAGCAGGAAGATCTCCACGCCGTCGATCTTGACGTTCTCGGAGAGCATCTTGATCAGCGCGCCGCTGACTTCGGTGGCAGGCTTTCCAGCGCGGCGGTCGGTGATGACCGCCGTTCCATCGACGATCTGCTCGGTGGCAAAGTTGCCGCGCGCCGCCACGTCGCCCTTGGACAAGGTGAAGCCTTCGACGGGTTTGCCGTCCTTGAGGACTTTGCTGGAGCCGAGCACCTCCAGGACGCCGCGGCCAATGACGATCTGGTCGTTGGGGTAGCCAAAGAGGGCCAGGTGGCCGGGGCCAGAGCCGGGGGTGATGCCGCGGCCAAAGGCCATCGTGCGGCCCGTCATGGATTTTTGGACAAAAGCGTCGATGTTGGGGGTGTTGGCACACTCCAACTCGGTCTTGCCCGTGTCGGGGTGCGGCAGACCGCCGATGCCATCAAAGACCCAGATCAGGATCTTCTTGTCGTTCTGGTGCGCCAACGCCGAGAGCGTCTCCAATCGCTTCATGACAACCTGACTCCTTTGTATTGGTTCTGACTTGGGCGCGACGAGGTCTGGGCTGGGGAGCATCGGGGCGACCTCAACGCGCGTCTTTTAGGACTCTTGAACGTCCTCATCATCTTGACTGGGGCTGGTCCCGAGACGAGCCCGCTCTTCGTCGGAGAGTGGATCGGGCAGCTCGATGTCGAGCCGGGCTTCGGCCGATTGGCGCAGCGCCTCTCGAACCTCTGCGTCGGCCCCTTCGGCCCCTTCCACCAGCAGTTTCAGATACTTCTCTTCACCCAGGAAGAGGCGGCTGCGCTTATAGTCCGAAATGCCCTCCAACATAAACACTCTGATGACGGCAGCGGCCGGAATGGCCAACAAAACCCCCAGAAAACCAAAAAGTTCGGCCCCCACCAACAAGACGATGATGACCATCACCGGGCTCAGGCCCACCTTTTCGCCCACAATCTTGGGGGTGATGACGTACCCTTCTGCCAACTGCACCAGCCCAAAGGCGATCATGATGCCGATGATCTGCCCCCAGCCGCTGCCGTCGTCCAGCACCGACATGGTCAGCACCAGCGTCAGGAAGATGAGGTTGCCGACGTAGGGGATGACGCTGACAAAGCCGGCCAGGATGGCAATGGGGATGCCCAGCTTGACGTCCAGGATGGTCAGCGCCACGGCGTATGAGGCGCCGATGATGGAGGCCACCGTCAGCTGCCCGCGCAGCCAGTGCCCCACGACCATATCGACGCGCTGGGCGCGGGAGACGACCGCCGGGCGCCAGGGCAACGGGATCAACTCCAGCGCCCCCTTCTTGATCAAATCAAAGTCGCGCAGGAAGTAGAAGACAAAGACCGGCACCAGCAGGACGTTGACCAGGTAGCCGATGACCACAAAGGTGCCGCTGACAACCTGGGCGGTGAACGACGTCAATGATTCGAGCAGCTGCGTGGCGATCTCTTCGATCTTCTGGCCATAATTGGCAAAAGTCTCACTGAGGGTCTCGGGCAGGGTGTAGCCAAAGCGGCTTGAGAGGTAGGCCTGCAGCTCGAAGTACATGTCGCGGATGTTGCGGCCCAGCGAGGGGACCTTTTTGGCGACCGACTCAACCTCGTCGACGATCGTGGGCGTGACCACCAGGATAAAGACCGTCAGCGCCGCGATGCCCACAAACATCAAAAAGAAGATCGACAGCGTGCGGCTGACCTTGCGGGCCTCAAACCAGTCCACGACCGGGTCGAGGACGTAGGCGATGAGCATGCTGATGGCCAGCGGCATCAAGACGTTGCTCAGACGCCCAAAGAGCCACCAACCGCCAAAGACAAAGAGGCCAAAGAAAAAGAGCTTGGCCAGCAGATAGAGGTAACGCCGGTGGGTGCTCCACCGTGATTGGTTGTTCATCGATCGAGTCTCTCGGCTCCGTCGCGTCGAGCCAAGAGCTCGACCGCACCGCTCCTTGTGTCTTCAATGGACAGGAGGATGCCCTGGGGAGGCGCGGCTTTCAAGCGTTCGGCCGCAGAAGCGATCACCGCCGGGGTTTGTTCAGAGCCCGGGTTGAGGTCAAAGGCCACGGCCCCTTCGGTCAGCCAGGCCACAGAGACCGCCTCGATCTCGGGCTGTTGGCGCAGCGCTCGGATGACGGTGTCCATGGCAGCTTTGTCCCACAGACCGCGCACCACCAGGAAGGGTTCTTGGCGGACCACGCCCACAGGAGGGTTGAGCCCTGCCACGGCGCCCGCCATCCACGATCCCAGATCGGCGGCCAGGAGCGCCTGCGCGCGAGTCGCAGCGGTGTCGGCGTCGCTGGCCCAGGCCTGACGTCTGACGGTGGCCTCAAGGAGCATCTGCCCGCCCGAGACATCGAGGATCTGCACCACGGCCACGCTCTCAGCCCCCTGGAGCCCCACTCCGACAGGATCTTCAAGGACGCGGTGGGCCACTTTGCCGACCATCACGCGCGATGCCCCGTAAAGCCCCGCGAGGTTGATGGCGTTGGAGCGGCTCAGGCGCGGCACGCGGTAGATGCGGCTGACCTTGGGAGGGTTGGACATGGCCTGCGGGTCGATGACATCGAACTTGCGTGTCAAGAGATCATCGACCAACGCGCGCTCAATGCTCGACAATCGCCTGTCCTGGAGCGTCCACCAGGGGGTCTCGGCGGCGCCCTGGGCCGACTGGACGTTAAAGAGGGTCAACAAAGATCCCGCCTGAGCCGTGCCGAGCCAGAGCAACACCATCCCAAACACACCAAAGGCCACCACAGCGCGCCTCAATGCACAGGCGGCGGCGCTGGCCCCTGGCCAGGTCTTCCTCTTCTTCAGGTCGCGTCCTTGCATCCCGTCCATCCTCCTCTAGCGTCGATTGGGGGCACTGCGCGTCACAACACCACGCAAGAGCTTCCATCAACAATGCCGACACCGACAAGCTGCCTCCTGAAGCGATTTTTGTCGACATCTAATGCCAAACCACAGACGCATCAGGCAGACCCATCATGAGAGTCGTGGGGATTTTGGCGGACGAGGGGTGGGCGCAGACCCATGGTACGGGATCGCGCCTGGAACAAAACGCACAGAAGCTTGTGCGCGCGTTGAAACCAGCAGAAGTCAGCCGGGTGATGTCCCCCCACTGCGATCGCCTGCAGTGACAGTGACCACAACGGGCTTGCAGGAGACAGGCTGACCACCTGACGCCAGAAGGTTGGCCCATGACCGCCCCCCAGCATCCATACCCACCGGGTACTTTTGCGGGGGCAGCTTCAGGGGCAGACCAACAAACAGTGCGCAGACGCGCGGATGACGCCTGTGCGCTTTGTTCCAAGCACGATCCTCGCAGGACGCAAGCTCAGGCCACAAAGGCCCAGAACCTTTCGAGGGCGTGTTTGCAAAATAGGACCGAGACAGGCGAGCCCGATGGCAGGTGTTGCAAACACGCCCAAGGAGAGGAAACGGGTGCCCCCGGAAATCCAGGCAAGCGCGAGTGTGAAGCCACGGTTCCCGGGGTGCACCAGAACAACTGGGGGTATAGTCAAAGCAGCCCCCCAGGACCAAGGACATCAAGCTTACGTCTCCTTACGTTTGACCACATGGTTCCGCAAGGCAGTGGCAAAAGAGACCGCAGAGCAAAGCGCCCAAACGCGCGGCAAGCACATTCTCTGGACAATATTTTTGTTTAAATTTTGAAGGAGTTATGACAGTAGAGACGTTTGATGAGAGAGAGGTTGTGCAGACAACACAGTGCGCAGATGCAAATTTGGGGGAGTAGAACGAAACGTGTTCGTAGTTGCCCGTCAATGTCCAGGTTGAGAATTCGGTTGCTGGCCAGTTTCAACGTTGGAGCATATGGGGCAAAGCACTTGGAGTTCGGTTCCTGGTCACGCTTGGTGACCACAAAAATCATCTGCGCACTTTGTTCTCTGCACAACCTCCCCAGTCACAGGTCGAATGAACCCTGTGTGACAAGAAACCATGAATGATGATCGTCAACGTCCAACAACTTTGATGCTCGGTGGACTCCTGAGGAACACACAATTCAAACAAAAAACCGTCTCACACTGACAATCAGACAAAATCAGTGAAACCCACTGGCCCACGGCACGCTCTTCAGCCCTGGTGCTCCCAAAGGCGCATGCCTCGTCAGCTGGGTCTCGCTCACATCCAAACCCTATCCACAAACAGACGCTGGCACCAAAGGGATCTTCCTTACGTCACCTTACGTTTGACCACCTGAAACATCAGGCACAGCCACGGCAACCCAGCGATAACCCGACTCGGAGTAATCAAAGAGGCTCGCCAGCCCCGCAGCCTTAAGGCGATGGATGGCGGCATAGAGACGGTTGAGGTCGTCGGCGCTGCGGACGGTGGCGTCGGGCCAAACGGCCTCAAAGAGACTCCAGGCGTCGACAGCTTTGGGGGCCGCACCAGCCAGCGTTTGCAAGATCCTGCGCCCGATGCGCTTGCGCCTCAGATCGACCCACGTCTGACCATCAAACGACACCGCCTCAAAATCTCCCCGCACGTGCACCGACACTCCGGCCCCAAGAAAACGCTCGCACAGCGTGCGCTCCAAGGGATTGAGATCTTCAAGATCCAGCAGGTGCTGCCCGGCCCTGATCACCAGCGCCTCCAACAGCTCCAAACGCACCACAGGGTGCTCAATGACCTCCTGAACGACGGGTTGGTCGTCGATCAACGCCTTCACCAACGCCAGAAGCGACGCGTTGGCCTTGTGATTGGCCTGGGCGTTCTCCAAATGGGCTTGCAACAACCACTCGCCTTGCTGCCGAGGCCCCAGCGCGCAGGCCAGGGCCTTGCAGGCGCTTAGCCGTGGCCACCCGGGACCACATTCGGCGCACTGCGCGCGCAAATCCTGGAGGCGCTCTTCTTCATCAAGCACCTCGCCCCAATGCCCCAACGCCAGCAGCGCCTGCACACGCTTGGATGCAAACACGATCCGCGCACACACATCGCCGTCAGACATCAGCGTCTTTTCAAGCACCAGACACTCACGGACCGTCGCCTTGTACTGGCGTTGACCCATCATCGCGGTGATCAGACCGCAGCGAGCGCTCTTATCAATTTCTTTATCACGATATTGCTTGTGATTGAGCAACAAGGTGTTGCGAAAACAGCTGATGGCGTCGTTATAGCCTCCCTGGCTGAGCGCCAGATGACCCAATGACAGCTCAAAGAGACACCGCGCCCTGGGAAAAGCGTGTTGCTGGGCCACAGCGCGCCCTTCTTCCATCACCACACGGGCGCGCTCAAAATGGCCAGCCTCAATCAACGCCATGCCCAGACCATACGCATGATGCACACGCAATCGGGGCGACCTTAACGTCGGCGCCATCGTCTCCAGCAACGCCGCCGCCTGCTCAGGTTCATGCTGGCGGCACAACAAGAGCCCTTGTTGGAGCATCAGCCAGGACTGGGTCTCATCGCTTTGGGCCACTTCAAGGGCTCGATCAAGCCAGGCGCCATAGTCCTCAAAGCGCCCCGACTCCAACAAATGGGGTTTGAGCGCCAAGACCCCCTGCGCCCACAACTCGCCGTCCAAATCGTGCTGGTCCAACACAGACTCAAGACTGGGCGAAAGGGCCAGAAGGCGCGCCAATACGCTGGGGGCTTTGCTCTCAAGCAACATCCGATAGAGACGAACTGCTTTTTGGACCAGCGCAGATTCCACAACACCCTCTCAAACAACGGCTTGAACGCCATCAAACAAACCCCAGGTCATGTTGATGCAGGGGGAACCTGGACCGAGTCCCGCTCAAAACGGTTCTTGAGCAAGTCTCACACTCGCCATTGAGGCAAGAACCGCTTTGAACACCAATCTCACACCCAAAACACCTCGGTAGGCTCCGAAACACTCTCTCAGACCCTCCAAAGACGAAAACCTACGCAGCCTCAGGCCCGCTCACCCCACCCTGCGCAAATGGGGCGAACAAGCCCACCGATATCCAGCACCATCAAACGACAACAGCCGCGCCAAGCCCGCAGCCTTAAGGCGATGGATGGCGGCATAGAGGCGGTTGAGGTCGTCGGCGCTGCGGACGGTGGCGTCGGGCCAAACGGCCTCAAAGAGACTCCAGGCGTCGACAGCTTTGGGGGCCGCACCAGCCAGCGTTTGCAAGATCCTGCGCCCGATGCGCTTGCGCCTCAGATCGACCCACGTCTGACCATCAAACGACACCGCCTCAAAATCCCCCCGCACATGCACCGACACACCGGTCCCAAGAAAACGCTCAAAGAGCACCTTCTCGAACGGACACAACATTTCAATGCACACATTCAAAGCGCCGTGCTCCCCCACCAACGCTCCCATCAGTTCGCGCCGCACCAACGGATGGTCGATCACCTCCCCTTCATAGGGCTCATTGTGAATGAGCGCCAATGACAAGCGCAGCAATATGGCATTGTCGACGCTGTCCTCCAGCACACCCATATCGAGCGCCTCGGACAAAAGCCCCGGGTCTTGCCTGGGCCCAAACGCCCAAACCAAAGCCCGGAACATTTTCAACCGCGACAAACCCAGCGAGCGATTGCTTTTGCGAGCCAGCAAGTGAATCTGGCGCTCGGTCTGGAGCACACCATCCCAGTGAGTCAACGCCAGCGCCGCCACCAACTTGTTGTGAAGCGTGCTGATGCGAATATCCAGAAGCTGGGGGATGGAGACCAGCTCCTGCTCAAAAATCGAACACTCTCGCAGCGCCGCTTCAAAATCCCGCAAACAGATCCTGGCGGCGATGGTGCACTGGCGCGCCATGAAATCGGTGTCCTGCGCCAGGAGACCAGGGTTGGCCAAAAGACGCTGGCTGAAGATCAGGGCATTGCGGTAATCCCCTTTGAAAATAAAGAGCATGCACGAGTCGCTCAGCGCCAGGCACTGGCCCAACTCCGAACCCTGCGCAAGGGCAAACTCCAAACCATCCGAGGCCAACGCAAGGCCCTCGTCAAAGCGCCGCGCTCGGGCAAGAGACACACAACGCACATGATTGTGGTAAATGCACAGCTGGGGCGAACCATGGACAGGTGCCCTGGCGTCCAGCACCTCCAGCGCCTCATGGGGTTGTTGATAGGTGTGGAGGTACTCGGCCATGGCGCACCACAACCACTGTTGGGTTTCAGTCTCTTTGGCCACCTCCAGAGCCCGGTGCAACCAACCGTTGTACTCATGGTAGCGGCCCGCAGTGCGCAGCCCTGCTTTGAGCGCCAGAACACCCCAGGCCCACAACTCCCCATCCATCCCCGTGTCAAGCAACGCGCTTTCCAACTCCGACACCATCTGCGCCAACAACGCAATGGGCTTGTCTAAGCGGCACCGATCAATACGCCGGCGCAACTCCACCGCTCGCCGGACCACAGCGATGGCCTCTTGGCCCCCTGCCAGGTCATCGACCATCACTGTCCTCGCCTTTTGTCCGACACACCACCTTGAATCACCATCGGGAGCGCCCAACGGTACCCAATGTCATCCAACACAAAAAGCTCGGCCAGACCGGAGGCCTTGAGACGATGGATGGCAGTGTAAAGGCGATTGAGGTCTTCAGCACCGCGAATGGTGGCGTCGGGCCAGACGGCTTCAAAGAGGCTCCAGGCGTCGACAGCTTTGGGGGCCGCACCAGCCAGCGTTTGCAAGATTCTGCGCCCGGTGCGCTTGCGCCTCAGATCGACCCACGTCTGACCATCGAGCGAGACCGCCTCAAAATCCCCCCGCACATGCACCGACGCGCTCGGCCCCAAAAAACGCTCACACAACACCCGCTCCAGAGGATTGAAGGCCTCCAAATCGGCCACGGTCACCGGAGTCAATCTGGCCAGGAGCGTCATCGCCCTGAGGCCAATCAATGGATGCTCAATCAACTCACCATCATAGGGCTGCGCCCGATGCAACGAGAGCATCAACTCAAGCAAACACACGTTGTCCTTGTGTCCTTCATGGGCGTTGTCTTCCAACGCGCCTTGGAGCTCGCTGTCGTCCTGGGCAGGCCCCAGCGCCAGAATCATGGATCTGAACATTTTCAAGCGAGACAGACCCAATGAGCGGTTGGTGTTCAAGAGCCGCTCGGAGAGCGCCTCCTCAAGCTCCAGCGCCTCTTGCAACCGCGCCAGCGCCACCAGCGCCAGGATTTTGTGATGGGCGAGCACGTTGAAGATGTCCGGCATCACACGCTTGCCAACCAACTCTTCTTCAAAGATGACGCATTGGCGCAGTGTCTCCTCGTAGTCCCGCAGGCAGACTCTGGCCGCAATGGAGCATTGACGAGTCAACCGATCCACGTCCTGGGCAAGGAGCGTTGGGTTGGAGAGCACCTGGCCGCTGAAGTCCAGCACTGCTTCGTAGTCTCGGGCGAGCATCGACAGCATGCTCAGCGCCCCCAGACATTGGCACTGTCCCAACGGCGATTGTTGCGCTCGGGCAAACTCAAGCCCCTCCAGGGCCATGGCGAGTGCCTCGTCCAAGCGGCCTGCGCGGGCCATCGCCATGGCAGACACATAGGTTCGATACATCCGCAAAGGGACAGAGGCCTCTTTCACGGCGACCTTATCCAAAAAGGTCAGCGCCTCGGCAGGTTGTTGGTAAGAGCGCATGTGGTTGGCCATCTCGCAGTGGAGCCAGCCCAGCGTCTCGGGTTCCTGGGCGACGTCCAGCGCCTGACGCAGCCACGTGTCGTAGGTGTGAAACTGTCCGGAAAGGTAGGTGTAATACTTGAAGGCCAACACCCCCCAAGCCCAGGTTTCACCGCTGACAGCACCATCAAGCAGGAGCTCTTCAAGTTGGGGGGAGAGATCAAAGAGTTCGCTGACCAGCACATCGGTCCTGTCCGTGTGCAACCGTCGACGCAATGCAATGGCCCGATGCACCAAAGACGCATCCATCACCAACCTCCCACCACAAAGACGCCTTGGGCCGGACCCATCCAGCCAGCGCCGTTGGCACTCTACCAACCGCAGCGCCAACACCGGGCAAACCCCAGGTGTGACGCCCAACAGAGACCCAGAGGCCTCTTTTCAGATTGGAGCAGCCGCGCCAACAACATTGTCGGGCGGCCATGGAGGGTGACGTCGAAAACACCCCTTGCCCATCGATTATAGGGCGTATTTGCAAAATATCCCATCGACATGCGGCCCGATGACGACGATCCCGTCGTCATCGATGCTCGACGAACCTCCAGTTCGTCTGTGCTCGCCTCCTCGGCCTCGATGCCATCGGGCTCGCCTGTCTCGGCCCCATTTTGAAAACACGCCCTGGTGACATTGCGCGCGATGCCTCAAGTATGAAAAGCCTAAAAGCCCTCTTCATTCTTCGACAAAAGCACACATTGCCTCAATGCGCAGCGCTCAAATTGGCATATTATGCCAATTCAAACCAGCAAAGACCGCTCAACACAATGGGGAACCAGGGAAAACGCAGCAAAAGAAAGCGGGGAGCGTGAAGCGCCGCGCAGGGAGAGCACTCAGAAACCGGCTTCGTCGACATCAAAGCCACCGCTGCCAGCGGCTTTCTTCAACTTGCCTTCTTTGTAGCCTTTGAGGGCCGTGACCTCTTCGGCGCTGAGCACCTCGGGCTTGCTGCCAGCGCCTTTATACACGCGCCCTTTGACGCGGTCGGCCTTGAGGCTGCGAGACTGCTCCTCGTCGATCGCGGTCACCTGGACCTGCTCCCAGACGCGTTTTTCGTAAGGGTAGTCTTCGATCTTCTCGGTCTGACCCACCCACCAAGAACCCGCAAGCACGTGCGAGGGACCATCGGAGCAGAGCTTGATTGAGGGCACGCCCGCGCCCTCGGTCTTGTCAGCAGCCAAAAGCACGTCCTCGCCGGCATAGGGGCCCGCGGCGCCAGTGGAGAGGTAGGTGACGTGGTGGGCCTTGACCTCGACGTTGACGGCCAACCCGTGCCAATGGATCTCGTAGGTGCCCACAGGCAACTGAATGCGGCCCTTTTCGCGGCCCTTGGCCGGGGTGTTGCTGCTGATCAAGTGGCGCTGACCATCGACCAGCAGGTAGGCCTTGATGCTCGCGTCCCAGGCACGGCAGTTTTCCAACGGCTGATCGCGACGCGGCCATGTGGTGACGGCCACCCAGCCAGTCTCGATGTGGGTGATGGCGTTGCTGCCGACAGTGATCTTGCGCAGGTTGTGGACGGAGCGCTCAGTGCCCACCTCAATGAGGTATTGGCCGGGATCGAGCGGAATCTGACGCCCAGGAGTCCAGGCGCCGTTGCCAAAACCCGAGCTGACCAGCGTGCCATCGGGCGTATAAATGTAGACGTCGGCGCCCTTGGCCGCGCCCATGTTTTCCAGATCGGCCTGCTTGTAGTGGCTGTGGACGTAGACCCAGCCCTTCTTTCCACCAGCCTGGGCCTCGGGCAAGGTCGCCACGACCATCATCGCCGCCGCCATCATCACCAGGACCAGCGCCGACCAGCGCCCTTTGTCTGCTTTGTTCTGTGCTTGCATCAACATCGTTTCACCGCTCCAGCATTTACGTCATTCGACCCCACAAGGGCCACATTCAAACCATGCCTCCAGGGTATGTACGTCCAATCACAAGGATTGGCCGCCTTCCCCACACACTCTGGCGGCACAAAATCAGAAGCGCTTTAGAAATTCAAGACCGTTACAGTGAGGCTTAATAGGGTTTAAGCTGACACAAACGCGCCCAATGCTCTCTTCATTTTCCAAATTCACACTTGAGAACACCGCATCTCACCTGAAGGTGCTATTTTTCCTCCAAAGCACTCCCTTCAATAAAACCGAGGACCACAGCACTTTTCGTCCCCGACAACACACATGTATGCATCGTCGGGCCTGACGACAAGCAAAGAGGTCTCACAACATAGACGCGGTCTGCGTCGCTCCAGATGCAAATGCCCCGTCCTCCTTTACAAACCCCACCCCAGGGACTACCAACATCAGGGAGCGCGCCGAACGCAGTGGGACAAGGCTCAAGCGTGAGCCCGCGCCCACAAAAGACCATCCAGGAGGCTGTGGACGTGCTTGGATTTGGCAAAGGCTGGTGGCGGCTGCTGCGGGCCGCGGCGCTGATGTGTTTGGCGCTGACCGCGTGTGACCAGAACATCCGCGACGAAACAACAACCTTTGAGCAGGCCGAGCGGCTCTACCGCGCCGGAGACTACGACGGAGCGGCGAACCTCTACCGGGCTTTCCTGCGCGAATACCCGCGCTCTCCGTTTACCCGCACTGCAGAGCTGCGCCTGAAAACCATTGAACGCGAAGTCGACGCCGTGATGAACACCCGCGGCGGCAACCGACCCATCTACATCCGCCCCAACCTTGGCAACGAAGAAGGCCCCACCCCCACCCCCTCACCCGAGGGACCCGTGGGACCCTTCTCTCCGCGCCCCGGCAGCGGACTGTCCCAACCCTGACGTTTCTTTCATGGCTCAAACTTCTCCAAGCCCCTTGCGCGCTCTCCTGAATGCGCGCAGACGCGTTTTGGGGCGCCAACTGCTGGGCGCCACCGGTCAGGCCCTGGCCTTGCGCCTGGCAGCCGCCGTCGCAGCCCTGGCAGGCATCGCGGGTCTGGGCGCGCTCAGCGCCGACGCCCTGCAGCAAGCCGCCCAGGCCACCCCCGACCCGCAAGCCGTGGTCACCCCCGGCGGCCCGTACGTCGACACCGCCTTCTGGCTGGCCGCGCTGCTGATCGTCGTCCAGAGCTTCCGGCTGATGGAAGGTCTCTACCGACATCATGGCGCCCGCGTCCTCTCCACGCTCCCGCTGCCGCTCGAAGCCCAGTTTATCGAGCGCCTGCTGACCGCAGGGGTCGAAGCGGTGCTGATGTGGTTGGCCGCGCTGGCCTTCATGGTCCCCATCTGGGCATTGACCGGCGATCCCCGCGCGCTATACGGCGCAGGGCTCATTGGAGCGGGTCTGTGGATCAGCCTCTCGCTGGGCTTCGCCGTCCAACTCTACGCAGGCATCAGCAGCTTTGGCGGCGGCGACGGCCTGGGACAACTGGGCCGCGTGGACACCGGCGGCGGCACCGCGGCCGCGTTCACCATCTCGCCGGGCCTCTCCATGGCCGCCGCGCTGACACTGACCCTCCTGATCAAGCTGGCGGTGGTCGATGAAGCTTTGGTGCGCGGCACCTCGCGGCTCTTCTGGCTGGGCCTGGGTGTCCCTTCGGCCATCAGCGCGGTGGCGCTCTTCAAGGCTCGCCAGTGGTTTATGGCCCACTATCCCATGCTCCTGGCGCGCTTCTACGAATCCGATCTGATCCAGTTTGATTCGGGCTACAACTACCACAACTCGGTCGTCTCGGGCCGCAAGGGGCTCTACGAGCGCATGGTCCCTGCCAAAGTCCTGGGACTCTACCGCAAAGACGCCCTCCAGCTTGGCCGTCGCTATCCGATGCTGCGCCTGCTGGCGGTGGCGCTGTGGATCGTGGTCGGCATTGTGGCCAGCGGCTCGGGTCAGGGCCCGTGGCTGCCTGCCGCCATCGCGCTGGCCTACACGCTGGCCATGGCCGCCCCCTGGTCCAGGCTCTACAGCCAGGATCTGGAGCCCCACGTCATGGAGACGCTGCCGATCCCAGAGGGCCTGGCGAGGCAAGCAAAGCTCCTGGCCTCCGCACGCGAGGTGTTGGTACTGGCCATCCCGTCGGCGGTGTTGATCGTGGCGCTGGGTCCGTGGCCCACTGCGCCCATCTCTGCCGGGGTGCTGGTGCTCGCGCTGGCCATATTGACCCCTTCGATGCTCTTGATGGCACAGCGCGTCGGCGCTGGTCCCAGCCGCCTGCTGGGTTTCCTCCTTGCCAGCGCCGCCGTCAGCGCCGCAACGCTCTTTGGACTTTGATTACGGAAGACTCATGGAACCCATCCTGCAAGTACAGGGCTTGACCAAACGCTACCGCCACATCAAAGCGCTCGATGGCGTGGAGTTGACCATTGAACCGGGCGAGTTTGTGGGCTTCATCGGTCCCAACGGGGCGGGCAAGACCACGACGATGCGCTGCATCGCGGGGCAGTTGATGCCCGACGGCGGCGAGCTCGTCGTGGGGGGCAAATCGGTGACGCGCGACCCGATTGAGGCCAGACGTCTGGTGGGCTACGTGCCCCAGGAGTTGACCTTGTACCGCTACCTGACTGGCGAGGAGTTTTTGCGCTTCGTGGCCGACGTGCGCGGCGTGCCTGCCAGCGAGCAGGACGCGCGCGTGGAGGAGCTGCTGGAGTTGACCTCGCTGGATCGCGCGCGCCACCGGATTCTGCGTGAGTATTCGGGGGGCATGGCCCGCAAGATCGCCATCGCGGCGGCGCTCATCGCCAAGCCCCCACTGCTTTTGCTCGACGAGTCCTTTGTGGGGCTCGATCCCGAGTCGACGGCGGCGCTGCGCCAATACCTGGTCAAATACTGCCAGGAGGGCCACGCCGTCTTGCTCTCCAGCCACATTTTGGACATGCTGGAACGGATTTGCACACGCGTGGTGTTGCTCCACAAGGGTGTCATTCAGGTCAACAAAGACCGTCAGGACCTCGACGCCACATTGGGCAACCAATTTGAGACTTTGACCGATCTCTACCTGCACCACATCGGTCTGGGACAGGGACAAGGGTGACGGCGCGGCGTTGAGCCCTGCTCAACACCGCTTTGCCCCCCTCAGGCCCAGTGGTCCAGACACCAAAAAGGGTGTGTTCGCGACCATGAGATCCCTCCTCCCTTGCCTCTTTGCGCTGGCGCTTTTGGTCCTCGCATCGCTCTGCGCTTGCAGCACCCCAAAGCCCTCCACAAACAAACCCCAGGCAGAACACACCGCCATCCAGGAGGCCAACGAAAACCTGCCACAAGGTGCCGCGCTCTTGGGCAGCCGCAAGTGGCGCATCGGCGACAGCGCCCAGGCTCAAGTGACCGCTGACGGTGTCATGGTCTTTGCGGACGACCGCCTGTTGAAGGTCGACGCCATCACAGGCCACCCACACGATCTGGGCTCGGCCCCATCGGATGCGTGGGTCTCGGGCGACGGACGCGTGTTGCTGGAATATGAGGATGGGTGGCGCGCTGCGCCGGGCAACCCATCGGGTGAGGTCAGGTTCCACGAGTTGAACATTCGGCTTGTGGACACCCAAAGCGAGCAGCGCACCATCCCCTTGCCTGCACAACCCCACAACCTGGCCATCTCAAACAACGGTCGGTGGATCGCGGCGCACTTCAACACACTCAACAACAAGATCCTGCTCTTTGACACCAGCGCCCCCACCAAGCCTCGCCAGCTCGCCGCCGCTCAGATGGGCGCTGCACAGCTAAGCTTCTCACCAGACGGCTCACAAATCGCTTGGCTCCTGAACGACAACACAGAGGTGGTCTTCACCAAAACACAGTCGCCGAGCCTGCAAAAGTTTGCCGCTCCCCACTCAAGAGTCAGCGCGCTGGCCTTTGACCCAGACGGCACCAGACTCTACATCGGGACTCAAGACGGCCAGATCTCCCGATGGGAGTTGACCGCCCTTGATGCCCCCACTTTGACCATCAAACCCGCACAGCACCACAGCAACCCTTTCACGCACAACCTAGAGATGCTGGCGCTCTCCAGCGACGGCTCTATGCTCTTGGCGATTGGTGCTCGCAGCGCCGTCACGGTGTTGAACCTCACCCCCGACCTCAACGGCCACCAAGCCATACACCCACGGGGCAAGCTCCAACCGCTCTATCAAAACACGCCCCAAGGCACCTCGCTCGAAACCATGAGCGCAGGGTTCACCCCCAACGGCGAGCACCTGATTCAGGTGACCAACGATGGGGTGATCCGAGTCATAGAGACCCAAAACTGGACCGAGGCCTTGAACGTCCCAGGGCAACACAGCACCCAAATCAGCGCTGTGGCGCTCTCTCACGATGGGCTGCGCGCGGCCACCATCGACAACGCGGGACAGGCCATGGTCTGGGACACCACCAACGCCGATCTCCTGGCCACGCTCAACCATCCCAATGGCCTCAAAGCCGTCGCCTTTCATCCCAAAGACCATGATCAACTCCTGAGCGCCGACTCGCGCGGCGAGGTGCGCCTGTGGTCTGTGTCCAATGCCGCCGTGAAGGCCCTCTATGTCGCCGAGCAAGACAGCATCGAAGGCATCAGCATCGCCTGGTCCCCTTCTGGAAACCGCATCGCCTCTGTGGACTACGATGGCAAGCTGCGCGTTTGGGATGTGGGCGGCCGCCTGCTCATTGATCAGCCGCTCCACAAAGTCTACCGGGCGCTGGATTGGTCTCCCGACGGCACAAAACTGGCGCTTGGCAGTGATCATGGCGTCATCGACATTGTGGACCCAGACACGGGCAAGACACTCATGCACCATGTCCGCCAGCCGGTGGACGACGATGACTTCATCAACAACACCACGGCCGTGTCCTGGTCGCCAGACGGCTCGATGCTCTTGACGCATCAAGGCGACGTGGTGGTCTGGGACACCAAGGCGTGGACCAAACGTTGGGCGATGCCGTTGAGTGAGCACATGGCCAGCGCACCGCAGTGGAGCCCCGACGCACAACACGTCGTGTTTGCCGACAGTTCACAGCGCATCTGGTGGCTGGACGCCGCCACTGGCCAACAGGCTTCATGGTTGGACGCCGCCCCAGGCCAAACGTTCTCGCGACCACTGTGCGACGACAAATGCCAAACAACGCTGGCCGTTGGCCCTGGCCCCACCATGGTCCTCAACAACTTCGACACCACCGCCACCCTCTGGCGCGGTGCCATCAACACTCGTCCTCCAGGTAAGGACCACCTGCCTGTCGAACCTGTTGAGGTCCAGACCAAGACCATGCCGCTGCCAAACCCAGCGCCGCCCTGTGCTGGAGACGCCGCCACAGACTCGCTGGGAGACACGCTGCCGCCGTGCGCCGTGCAACGCCTGGGCACCCGACGCTTTCGGGCCAACGACAACATCACGGGTTTGGCCTGGTCTCCCGACGGCACAAAACTGGTGGGGCTCGGCGGATCCACAAGCCATAAGGCCTTTGTTTGGAACGTCGCCGATGGCCTTCCTGCTGGGACCTTGAACGCCCATGGACTCACAGAGGCCGCTTTTACCCCAGGGGGTCACCTGATCACCCGCACCGCAAGGCACATCCAGGGTTGGCACATGGCCTGGCACCAGACCGCCTGGCGCTCCCCAGACCTACGGAACGACTCGACTCGGATCCTGGCCCTCCCGAACCACAATGAGGCCTTTGTCACAGGGTTGGATCGCCATCAACTGGCCATCATTGACGCCGCCACGGGTCAGATCAAAGAACACATCCACACCAGCGCCGACGATCCCAAACCGCTCCTGTACAGCGCAGACCAACTCTTCGTCTCTCAAAGCCGACCCAGCCTCGGTCGAGCGCTGGTGGTCTACAACACCAAGACCAAAGCGTGGACCGCTTTGCCCCAGGGCCCATTCGACGAAGACGACCGGAAAGCGCTTCGAGCGCTCGACGTCGATCAATTGGCGCGGCTCCCTCAAGGAAAGTTTCTGGCGCGCTCAGAACACCAGCTTTGGATTGGGGATGAGCGCGTCATGCAACGCACCGCGCCCAAAGGCCCCAACGGCCAACCGCTCAAAGCCCCCCAAGATCCCCAACCAAGGATGTGGAAGCACTTTGAATCCTCGCCAGACGGCAAACGTCTGGTCGCCATCGATGATCACGGGCTTGCCTTTTTGATGGACGCAGACCTCAAGGTCATCCGCCAACTTGGCAAAACCAAGGTGGGCGCAGCGGCCTTCAGCCCTGACGGCACCAAGCTGGCGGCGGCGTCAGAGACCACCGTGACGCTCTACAACTCCGACACAGGTGCGCAAACATCACTCGCCAGACAGGGCCCTTCTGGACCGCTGCACAGCGTGATCCCTCTGTCCAAAGACTTTCTGCTCACACGCTCGACAGGAGGCTGGCAACTGTGGCGCCACAAAGAGCCGCAGCGGGTTCGGGACTACCCTTCTGAGGGGTATGACCAGGACAACATCATCCACCACGGACCCAGGAGCACGCGCTTTTCAAGGGTGCTTCAGAACGACACAGGCACCATCATTCAGGTCCACGACACCGCCAAACCCAACGCCAAGCCCCAACAAGAGGCCGCATTCGAAGACCTCTATCTCCATCCCACCGCGCAGTCCCACGATGGACAGACCGTGGCCATGCACAGCGACGGTGAAGAGAGCATCGTCATCTACGACCTGCTCAAACGCACGCTGAGCCAGGAGATTCCACTTGGAGATTACACCCCAAGCACCGCGTTGACCCCAGATGGCTCGTTGCTGGCCATGATTGACAACCACTTGCAGATCCACGACCGCCAGGGCCAATGGCTCAAAACGGCCCACTGGGATTTCCCGGACTACACAGCGCACGTCGCCTGGCGCAACAACACCAAGCTGCTGCTCCAACACGACAAGACCCTCACGGTCTGGGCTTATCCCAGTATGACTCAGACCGACGAACTCTACACCCCACGATTGACCAGACCCATGGTCATCTCGCGCGACGGCCGGTGGCTGGCCGGGGCAGACTACGACGGCAACGTCTTCCTCTGGAACCTTGAGGACAACACACAGGTCATGGCTGTTAAAGGGCACGAGGCCGCCATCTCCGACATCGCCTTCCTGCCCGATGACCAGCACTTTGCCACCACCAGCCACGACGGCACCGCGCTGATCTGGCGCATCCCACAAAGCCCGTGAACCGCCACCTGCCCAAAACGCATAAAATGCCACCGAGATTATGAGACTCCTCCCCACCCTTTTTCTCTCGTCAACTGTGCTGGTGCTCGCGTCACTGTGCGCTTGCGGCACACCGCAGCAACAACCGCCCACCCCCCCAACAAAAAAGGCAGAACTCACCGACACCGCCACAAAAGTGGAGTTGCCCGCCGATGAAAAGCTGCCGCCGGGCGCCACTGCGCTGCTCGGCAGCCGCATGTGGCGCATCAAAAACAACGCCCGGGCTCAGGTGACCGCTGACGGCGTCATGGTCTTTGCCGACAACCGCATTGTGCAGATCGACACCACCACCGGCCAGGAGCAAGATCTGGGCGAAGCGTCCTCGGACGGGCTGGTGTCGGGCAACGGTCGGGTGTTGATCGATCCTGTGAGCGATCATCGAATTGTGCCGAGCAACGCCGCTGCGGGCATGGTTCAGGTCCACGAGTTGGCGCTCCGGCACCTGGGCACCAAAAAGCAGCGCACCATCCCCCTGCCAGCCGAACCCCACGCGCTGACCACCTCGTACAACGGCCGGTGGATCGCGGCGCACTTCAGATCGCCCCACAACAAGATCCTGCTCTTTGACGCCAACGACCCCACCAAAACCCTCCTGATCGCCGACGCGCAGGCCGACATCAAGCAACTCAAGCTCTCGCCAGATGGCACACACATCGCCTGGACCACTCGAAAACCTGGGGTGGTGCTCTTCACTGCGGTGGAGTCTCCAGCCCCAAAAGCGCTGACCTTCCACCAAAAAACCGTCGAAGCACTCACCTTCAACCACGACAGCACCAAACTCTATACCGGGGACCACGACGGTCTGGTGGCGCGCTGGGATCTGGCCAACCCCAGATACCCTGCGATGACCATCAAGCCCCCCCAAAGATACGATCCGTTCATGCGCTATCTAAAGACGTTGGAGCTGTCCCCCGACGGCGCCATGCTCCTGGTTGGCGCCGGAGACGGTGCGGTGACGGTCCTGCCCCACGACCCGGCCATGAGCGGCGATCTGGCCATCAAGCCGCTGGGACAGATTCAACCCTTGCACCAGAGCGTCCCCAAAGGCTCGCTGCTCCACACCAGAAGCCTCGGATTCACATCCGACAACAAGCGGCTGGTTCAGGTGACCAACGACGGGGTGATCCGCGTCACAGAGACCCAAAACTGGACCGTAGTCTCAAACGTCCCGGGCCAACACATCACCCAGATCAGCGGCGTGGCACTCTCCCACGACGGGCTGCGCGCCGCCACCATCGACGACGCGGGCCTGGCCATGGTCTGGGACACGACCAACGCTGCCCTCCTGGCCCAACTCGACCACCCCTCTGACCTGGAAGCCGTCGCCTTTCACCCTGCCAACAACGACCTGCTCTTGACCGCCGACTCACGCGGAGCGTTGCGCTTGTGGTCGGTGTCCAACGCCACCGTAAAGACCGTCTATCTGGAGCATTGGAGCACTTCACAGGAAGTGTCATGGTCGCCCTCAGGGGACCGCATCGCCTCTGTGGATTATGATGGGGGACTGTGCATCTGGGACGTGGGTGGCCGCTTGCTTATCCGCCAACCATTCTACGAAACCTATCGGGCGCTGGACTGGTCTCCCGATGGGACCAAGCTGGCGCTGGGCGGCGAGTATGGTTTGATCGACATCGTGGACCCCGACACGGGCAAGATGATCATGCGCCATGTGCGCCAGCCCGTGGACGACGACGACTTCATTGACACCACCACGGCCGTGTCCTGGTCCCCCGACGGCTCCATGCTCCTGACGCGCCAGGACGAAATCGTGGTTTGGGACACCCAAACGTGGACCGAGCGCTGGGCGGTGCTGCCAGAGACCCTCTTTACGGGCATCCCAGCCTGGAGCGCAGATGGAAAGCATGTGGCGTTCACGGACAGCGCTCAGCACATCTGGTGGTTGGACGCCGCCACTGGGCAAAAGGCCTCGCGGATTCATTGCGGGGAAAAGTGCGGCAAGATGCTGGCCGTGGGCCCTGGACCCACCATCATCCTCGACAACCTCGACTCGACCGCCACCCTCTGGCGCAGCCCCATCAAAACCTCACCCCCAGACGAAGACCATCCAACACCCAGCCTCGCCGAGGTCCAGGCCAAGGCCACGCCCATTCCCAACCCAGCGCCCCCCTGCCTCGGCGACGCTGCCACAGACTCCCTGGGGGACGCGCTGCCGCCATGCGCTGTGCAGCGCCTGGGCACACGACGCTTTCACGCCAATGATGACATCACAGGCTTGGTCTGGTCCCCCGACGGGGCTTCGCTGCTGGGTTTCAGCAGCGAGGAGAGCAACAAGGCCTTCCTGTGGGAAACAAAAGACGGACGCCCCATAGGGATCTTGAAGATCGACGATGACACCAGCGGCTTCACAGGGGCCATCTTCACGCCCAGCGGCCACCTGGTCACCCGCGCAGGCAGCCGCATCCATGGCTGGAACCTGGACTGGCATCAACCCTCGTGGAGCGCCCCAAACTGGCGGCACGGCGCCCAAACGCTTTTGTCGCTGCCCCAATACGGCGACGCCTTTGTCACAGGCTGGGAGGACCATCAATTGGCCATTGTGGACGCCGCCACCGGCCAAATCAAAGAGCGCATCCCATCCCCGGCCAAAGACGCCAAACCGCTCTTGCACACCACCGACAAGCTCTATTTGAGCCAAAAAAACACCAGCGGCCAACCCCCGCTGATGGCCTACAACACCCAAACCAAGGCCTGGATCCCTTTGCCCTGGGGGACCACCGATCAAGACGACCAGGAATCGCTGCGCTCGCTCTACACCCAAACGCTGGCGCTGACCCCCAAAGGCCATCTCCTGACCATTGCAGCAGGAACGTTCTGGGTCGGAGATGAGAACATCATGCAACGCGCCGCCCCCACGGCCCCCAACGGCAAGCCGCTGGCCGACACCCAAGGCGACGACGTCAGCACCTGGACGCACTTTGAACTCTCGCCCGATGGACAACATCTCGTCGCGCTTGATGACGATGGCCGCGCCTTTTTGATGGACATCGACCTCAAGGTCATTCGCCAGATTGACAGCGATCACATCGGCGCAGTGGCCTTCAGCCCAGATGGCACCCGGCTGGCGGTGGCCTCACGCGCGGTCGTGGCGCTCTACGACCCCACGACCGGCGCCAGGCTCTCACCCACAACACAAGGCGCGCCAGGGTGGCTGCGCAACGTGGTCGGACTCTCGGGAGACTTCGTCGTCACCCACGGGGACAACATGTGGTGGCTGTGGGACCACCAAAAACCCAACGTGATCCGGGCCTTCTCTCTTGAGGCCTCCACAGCAGAAGAGACGGTCCACCACGGGCCCGATAAGGCCCTCTTTTCGAGGGTCGCGCTGGTCGAGGGAGGCACGGTCATCTACACCTACAACGCAACCAAACCGACCTCAAAACCCCAACGCAAGACCACGCTCAAGGGCGTCTACCTCAGCCCCATCGCACAATCTGCCGACGGACAAACCGTGGCCATGTACGGCGATGAAGACCTCTTCATCTACGACACCCGCAAGCGCACTCTGGGTCAGAAAATCTCACTTGGGAGCTACACCCAAAGCGCCGCTCTGAGCCCTGACGGCTCGTTGCTGGCGGTGTTGGTCAATGAATCACTCCACGTCTACAACCGCCAGGGCAAGCTGCTCAAGAAGGATTCAGACCGCTTCTCGGCCTTCTCAGGCCGCCTCGTCTGGCGCAACAACACCGAGTTGTTGTTTCTGGGCGACGACGGCATCGAGACAAGGGCCTACCCCAGCTTGTCCAAAACCGCCGACCTCCACACCCCAAGGCTGGCACAACCCGTGGCCATCTCGCGCGACGGCCGGTGGCTGGCCGGAGCAGACTACGACGGCAGTGTCTTCCTCTGGGACCTGACCGACCATACGCTGGTCATGGCCGTCAAAGGCCATGAAGACATCGTCTCAGACATCACCTTCCTCTGCGACGACAAACACTTTGTCACCGCCAGCCACGACGGCACCGCGCTGGTCTGGCGCATCCCGCAAAGCCCGTAGCTCCCCGCTCTCCACACGCCATCCCCGTCCAAAGGGCGATTGACACCGCCCCAAGACGTCTTAGCTTGGCGCTCCCGCGACACCCCTCCGGCGCAACGCATCGCAAAGCGCGCCGGAACACACAGGAGCATCGAGAGATGGGTTACAAAATCAACAACACCGAGCGCTTGTTTCGCGGAGTCCGCTACCACACCAAGACCACCCCTGAGCTGCGCAAGGCACTCAAAAACAAGCAAGAGGCGCTGGCCGCGCTGATGGCAGACCGCCAGACCCGCGTGGAGCGCATCTGCGCCGAGTACAAAATCAGCGACCGCCGACTGGCCGACCTCATCCTCCAGTACCAGAACGACAACTCCGACATGGTCTCGTATCAAAACCAGGCCGGAAGCGACGAGAGCCTGGTCCCCGCTGGCATCATCGCCAACATCATCCACGAAAAAGAGATGACCGAGCCCGAACGCAACCAGACCCTCAAGCTGGCGCTGGTCCTGCGAAATCTACGCGACACCGAGCCCTACACTTGTCCCAATACGGGGCGGGTGGCCACCCGCGAATGCATACACGAGTTGACCGACCACGAACTGGAGTATCTGGAGTTTTGAGCCCGCTTTGACGGCTCCCTGGAGGCTTCATACCAAGATGGAGACGAAAGGCTTGCTTTGTGGCGAGCAATGATGAGTCCCAGGGGCTGAAGTTCTCAGCGATAAGCCACAGGTTTGGGGCGAGCAATGATGGATGCTAGAGGCCTCAGGACGAGCGAAGCTGTAGCAGCGCTACCGCAAGCGAGTTCTGTGGTCTATAGCGCCATCAGGGCCGTCCAAAAACTGTGGCGAAGGGCCGCCACAAATGAAGTCGGACGTCTGCATCTTGGTATCAGACGTACTGAACCGAGCCCTGAGCGTCGCAGCGCGGGCACGCCACAAAGGTGTGCGGGGCGGTGTAACCGCACGAGCGGCAACGAAAGCGCGTCAACTCATCTTTGACCACCGCCACAAAGCGGTCCACCTCGGCAAAAATGGTCCGCTCATCGGCAATGGCGATCAAGAGGTTGAGGTAGGCCTCGCGCACGTCGAGCGAGCGCGGAAAGCGCTGACTCAACTCGGTCAGGATGTCGGCGGCCTCATCAAAGTCTTCGGCCTCGTAGGCCAGCTCGGCCTGCTCAAGCTCGACCCACGGGCTGGCAGCGCCGCGCTCGGCCAGCTTCTCCAGGTAACGCTGGTAGCGCTGGCGGTTGGGGCTGGAAGCCCGCAGCAGCGGCAAGAGCCTGGGGGCAATGTCGCCGTTGTGCTCCAAGGCGCGCTCCAACAAACTGCGGGCGCGCGAGAACTTCTGCTGGGAGACGTAGATCCGCGCCAGCCCTTCGCTGGCGTGCACGTTGGCCTTGCTGGCCGACAACGCCCGCTTGAAGTCGCGCACCGCCTGACTGTCATCGCCGCGCGCCAGCGCCGCCGACGCCATCCGGCCATAAATCTCAGAGACCCCATCGCCGTTGTCGTTGGTCCGCTTGGCCAGCAGCCCGCCAGCGCTCAGCGCCTCTTTCCAATCCCCAGCGCGGATCGCCGCGTTTCGGCGCAGCGCCAGCAACGCGTCCTGGCGACGGATCTTGCGCGGCAACTGACCCAGCAACTCCTCGGCCTCCTGGCTGCGCCCCAACGTCAAAAAATCCCCGGCCAGCCCAATGACCGCGCGCGTCGCCAGGACCTTGTCCAGGTCTGGACGCTGGGTCAACGCCCGGTGCAGCTGGGCCGAGCGCTCGGCGTGCCCCATTGAGCGCAGCAACGACGCCATCGCCAGATAAAGCTCGGGCGGCGCGTCCACCGTGACGGTGGCGCTCTCCAAAACGCGCAGCGCGCCGCCGTAATCCTGCCGGACCACGCGCTCAAGCGCCGTCAGCACCTCTTCGGCGCCCAAATCCACACGGGCCTTTCGCGCCGAGCGCCAACCCACCGCCGCGCCCACCGCCACACCGCCAAGCCCAACGCCCACCGTCCCCCACCAGGGCCAGGCGGCCACCGCCTCCCAATCCACCGCCGAGAGCCACACGTGGAGTTCTTCCAGCCAGACCTGCGCCTGCATCCCTTCAGCCCTCCTTGCGGCGCCCCGACGGCCCCACGACCGAGGGATACACGTGGGCATCCTCCATGTCGGCCACCGCCGGGTCGCGGACGTCAAACGCGGCCGCGTACGGATCGATCATGTCGGCCTCGCGGGGCAACAACTCTGGCTGCTGAGCGGGGCGATAAGCCTGGGCCTCAACGTGATCAAAGCCTTCGCCGTGACTCAAAAAACCCTCGTAATCAAAATCTTGCGCTGGCTGCTGGGCCAGATGCGCGCTGTGCCCTTCGACTCGGCGCCCTTCTGTGTGCCGGGCCTGGGGTCTGGGCGGCTCCTGGCGACTTGCTGGGGCTGGCGCCGTGGGCAGGTCCTGGAGTGGGAGGTTGCGCAGCTTCACCACCTCGCGCTCCAACGCCTTGAGCTTGCGGAAAAGCTGCCGCCGGGCTTTGTAGCGCTCCCAAAAGACCCCCCACATCAAGAGGCGCGGGATGATCATGCCCGCCAGCGCGCTGAGCCCAATCACCTGCCAGATGGGCACCGGCTCGCTGAGGCGATAATTGAGAAAGTTGAGCTCGACGCTCTGAGGGTTGGCGTAGACAAAGAGCGCCGCAGCGGCCCCAAAGGCCACGCCCACAACAATCAACAGGGTGCTGCGCACTCTTTTCATGTCTCTCCCGGATGGCGCGCGATGGCCTCAAACACCACCAGCGTGCTCGCCTCATTGCTCAACGTCGTCAAGGATCATGGACCCTTCCAGGCCATCGAGCAAGAACCGGGCGGCTTCTTCAACCTGCGAGGCGTCTTTGGACTCCAGCGTGACGCGCACACGGCGCTCGTGCGGGTTGATGGACGGGTAGGAGCCGATGTCCACCGACTCAAAACGCACGGCGGCCCGGGTCAGGAGAGGCGCCAGGTGGCCTTCGGTGGTCTTGAGATCGATCGAGCGCAGATGAAAGGGGCTGGCCTCTAGCCCCTGGGCCACCACACCAAACTGGCGCTCAAAGAACCTGGGGGTGCCCGGCAAAATGTGCACGTTGCGCACGCGACACACCGGCCAGGGCTCATCCTGGCCCCACAAAAGCTCGGCCCCTTCAGGCAGGCGCGCCACGCTCATCCAGGCCTCCAGGACACGGGACGGCTGGTCGCCAAAGAAGTCTTTGACGCGCTGGCGCAGCCCTTGATGATCCATAAACCCAACCCCAAAGGCCTGGGCAACGGCGGCCATGGTCACGTCGTCGTGGGTCGGCCCCACGCCCCCAGAGGTGATGACGATGTCATGCTCGTTGGAGGCCGCCAGCACAGTGCGGGCGATGACGTCGAGTTGGTCGGGGATGATGTGCAGGGCACAGAGCTGCACGCCCAGCGCGCGCAGCCCCGCGATGGCAAAGGGCCCGTTGGTGTCGGTGATCTTGCCGCTGAGCAGCTCGTTGCCGATCAGCACAACACAGGCCCGCTGTGTGGAGGGTGTGGTCATCGCCAGGGCGCCGTGTCTCAGTTGGCCACATCGCAGAAGTTGAAGATCGGCACGCAAATCTGGCCCACCGGGCAGCCGATGAGGAAGAGGCAGCCGGTGCAGCGGTTGACCCCCAGGACGTTGGTGCACTGGTGGTCGGGGCGGCAGTCGCCGTCGTTTTGGCAGGTGGCGTCGTCCTCAAAGCAGATCTGGTTGGGCGACAGGTCATTGCCAAAGAAGGTGTCGCACGAGCGACCCACGCCGCAATCACCGTCGTTGTTGCAGACCTCTCCGGCCGCCGCGCAGAAACCTGTGGTGGGGTGGCACGTGGGCGCCGACTGGGGGCAATCGGCGTTCTGGGTACACTCACCACAGATTTTGACCCCAGTCACACCGGGCTGCGGGATACAGCGGCCGCCGTTGCCAATGCAATCGTTGTCCACGACGCACTCCTGGCAGGTGTTGCTGCCCGGATCGCAGCGATCGGAGCCAAAGAGGCTGCAATCGTTGTCAGAGACACACTCCACGCACCGGTTGCGGTCGGGGTGACAGACCTCATCGCCGCTGCAATCGTTGTCGTTGGTGCACTCCACGCAGGTGTTGGTGACCTGATCGCAGGAGCCGCCGGGGCAGTTGGCGTCGTTGATGCACTGGACGCAGGTGCTGTTGGAGCACACGCCGCCCGCGCAGTCGTTGTCGTTGACGCAGCGCACGCAGGTGTTGGTCTGCTCGTTGCAGACGTTTGGCACGCGGCAATCGCCGTCGGCCACACACTCCACGCAGGTGTTGTCATCGCCGCAGACCTGATCCACGCCGCAGTGGTTGCGGTTGAAGCACTCCACACAGCGGCGCGCGCCAGGATCGCAGCGCTGGTCGCCGCAGTCGGTGTCACCCAGACACTCCACGCAGGTGTTGGTGCCGGGGTCACAGACCTGACCGGGGCAGTGCTCATTGCGGGTGCACTGCACACAGGCGCTCTGGTCATCAAGGCAGAACGCGTTGACGCCGCAATCGTCGTCGTTGCGGCAGGTCACGCACACGCGGCCAAGCGGGTCACAGACGCCACCCGGGCAGTCGTTGTCGAGGACGCAGTCCACGCAGCGCCCCAGATCCGAATCACAGCGCTGCTCCCCAGGACAATCGTTGTTGTCCCGGCAGGTCACACAGCGGTTGTCGTCGCCGCAAACGCCATCGCCGCACTGGTCGTCGTTGAGACACTCCACACAAAGCCCTTCGTCGGTGTCGCACACATCGGGGGCGCACTGGTCGTTGCGGGTACAGCCCGAGCAGCGCCCGGCCCCAGCGCAAGACAACTCGCCAGGGCAGTCACCAGCGGCGCGGCAATCGGCGCAGGCGGTTTGCTCACCGTTGCAGACCAGCCCAGGGGGACAGCCCAGATCTTCGGTGCAGACCACGCAGGCACCCTCGTCAGAACACACCGGGGTCTGGCCACCGCAATCGGCGTTGGAGAGGCACTCGGCGCAGCGGCCATCGTCGCCGCAGCGCTGACCACCGTCGCAGTCTCCGTCCACAAAGCACTCCACGCAGATCCTGCGCTCCACATCACACTGCAAACCGCGCTGGGTGCAGCGCTGCTCCTGTCCGGCGCTGCACTCAATGCACCGCTCGGTCTGAGAGTCACAGAACGCGCCCTCAGCGGGGCAATCGCCGTCATTCTGGCAACCCACGCAGCGCTGGTCGTCGCTGCAAATCTGGTCGGGGGCGCAGTCATCGCCGTCCACACAGCCCACACAGCGGTTCCCCTGGGGGTCGCACACGCCGTCAGGACAATCGCCATCGTCGCGGCATTGCACGCACAGGCCATTGTCTCGCTGGCAAAAGCGCCCTTCCCCACAATCATCGTCGGCAAAGCAGGCCACGCAAAGGCCATCGTCGCGGCAAAGCGGCCGGTCCATGTCGGTGCAATCCATGTCGGCGGTGCACCCAGACACACACTGACCATCGTCGGGGTCACAGCGCTGCCCATCGGGGCACTCGATCGCCGCGCAGCGCGCCTCACCGTCACAAATGTTGTCGTCCGGCAGGCACAGACCAGCGACGCGATCGGTGGCCAGCGAGGTATCGCAGGTGTACCCCGCAGGACAATCGCCCACCCCGCAGGCGCTGGCACAGGTTCCAGACACCTGCCCATCAAGGATGATGCAGCGGTCATCAAAGCGGCCACAGTCCACGTCGGCGTCGCAGCTCTGGCACAGCGTGGTGCCGATGTCGAAACACTGACCGTTGACCACAGCGCAGTATTGCCCGTCTTCACAGTCGCCATCGCTGTTGCAGCGCTCGTCCTCGACGCACGCCTGCTCCACGCACCGCTGTCCATCGGGGCACTCATCGTCGTTCTGACAGCCGGGGTCCTCCGCATCCTCACAGAGGTTGGTGGCCAGATTGCAAGTCTGCCCCTCGGAGCAGTCCTGGTCTCCAGAACACTGGCCATCGACCGCATCGGGCTGGTCGCCTGCGTCGGCGTCATCGCCGCCAGGGTCCTGGACCGTGGCGGTCGAGCAGGCCGCCATCAAAGGCAACCAAAGGGCAAGCGCCCACAAAAGGCGAGTGATACGACTCATGACAACCCTGCTAGGTGTGGGTGGGGGGATTGTGGGGAGGGTGTTGAAGTACGGCATCGCACACCACCCCGCAGCCCTGGAATCAAGCGAGCAATATAGTGATATGTGCCTTGCTGGGCAACCGTTGCTCGCCGCCGCCATCACAGACCGCCCCTGGCGCGCCGCACAGGCGTCACAAACCCCTCCAAAACCTCAAAAAGGCACTTTGTGGACATTCTTGGGCGACTTCCTGCGCCGACCCCCTGGCGGCGGACCTCAATCGTTCTTAAATAGGTTCAGTCGGCGCGCCGCCCTTGGGGCTGGCATGCGACCGACGCCACATCGCCCCGTGCGTTCCAGGGTTCCCAGGCCGCGTTCGACCGCAGAACCACCCGAGGACGAAACCACGGCGACTCCAGGCCGTCCCCCGAGCGCCGTCATCGCCCCGTGTTGCAGTCCACACATGGCCAAAAGGTGAATCCGACTTGATGCGGGCAGGTGTGGCACACCTGCCATTAAATGAGCACCTGTCGGAGGCACACCTGCATGACTCAATCCCCCCACCTGACATACGATCACGATCTGGACCTCTTGCTGGAAAACCTGGAGACCGGACAGCGCCCCCACCTGGCGCGCTCCCACCAGGTCTTCGTCAACCGCGACGTCCACATGGACCAGATCGACGCCATCGGCTTTGACATGGACTACACCCTGGCGCTCTACCGCCAGGAGGCCCTCGACGCCCTCTCGGTCGAAAAGACCCTGGAGCGCCTGGTCAAGGTCAAGAACTACGCCCCCTCGATCCTCTCCATCAAACCCAACCCATCGTTTGCCATCCGCGGCCTCGTCATCGACAAGGAAGAGGGCAACATCCTCAAGATCGACGCCGACCGCCGCGTCGTCAAAGCCTTCCACGGCTTCAAAGAGGTCGCCCAGGTCGACCGCCACGGCTACACCCGCGCCACGCTGCGCAGCACCAAGGGCCGCTACCACCTCATCGACACCCTCTTTGCCCTGCCCGAGGCCTTCCTCTACGCCGCCCTCATCGACCACTTTGAAGAACAACACGGCGGCCTGCCCGTCAGCTACCTCCAACTCTTTGACGACATCCGCGCCTGCATCGACCTGGCCCACCGCGACAACTCACTCAAAGACGCCATCATGGCCGACCTCGACGGCTACATCCACCGCGACCCCAACCTGGCCGCCACCCTCCACCGACTGCGCTCGGCTGGAAAACGCCTCTTTTTGATGACCAACAGCCGCTGGCGCTACACCGAGTGCGTCATGCGCCACCTGCTCGACAACCAACTCGACGACTACCCCTCCTGGCGACACTACTTTGACGCCATCATCACCGCCGCCACCAAACCCACCTTCTTCACCGGCCGGCGCCCCTTCCTCAAGCTCGACGACCAGGGCATCATCGTCGGACAAGCCACCGACACCCTCGAGCGCGGCGTTTTCTACCAGGGCGGCAACCTGGCCGACTTTGAACGCCTCACCGGCTGGGGCACCGAGCGCGTCCTCTACGTCGGCGACCACATCTACGGCGACATCCTCAAGAGCAAAAAAACCTCCTCCTGGCGCTCCTGCATGCTCGTCCAGGAGATGGCCGCCGAACTGCGCCACGCACACGACATCCAACCCCAACTGACCCGCTCACACGAACTCGAAGCCGAGCTTCACCGCGTCAACCAACAACTCCACTACGAACACCACACCCTCCAGCGCCTCAACATCGCCCTCGAAGAACACAACACCACACCACTGCCCCAAAACACCCTCAAAACCCTCCAAAACGCCATCCCCACCACCCGACATCGCCGCGACAACCTCACTCGCCGCCGCAAAGAAATCGTCCGCGTCCTGCTCGAACTCGACCGCACCATCGAGGCCCACTTCAACCCCTACTGGGGCCAAATCTTCAAAGCCTCCAACGAACACAGCATCTTCGCCTCCCAGGTCTCCCTCTACGCCGACCTCTACACCTCCGCCGTCAGCAACTTCCTGGCCTACTCACCCATCCAATACTTCCGCGCCCCCAAACCTCTCATGCCTCACGAACTCGCTCTTTGAGCGCGTTCGGGTTCGGTTGCCGCGCTGCGCTTGGCTGCCCTTTCGGTTCGGTCGCCGACGCTTCGCTTGGCTCCCTTTTGGTTCGGTCGCTCGCTGCGCTCGCTTCCTTTTGGTGCGCTCGCGTTGCTCGCTAATAGCAATTGTGATGTGTGGATCGTGCTTCGCT
>CAKZKQ010000699.1 GCA_937123825.1 uncultured Pseudomonadota bacterium | reverse complement strand
TGGTCTGGATGCGGCTGGCGCCAACGCCCTTGGACATGAGGTAGGCCTTGACCTGCGCGGCGCGGTTGGCCGACAGCTCCATGTTCTTGGCGCGCTCGCCCTGGTCATCGGTGTGACCGACAATGAGCACGTTCAGGTCGGGGTACGCGGCCAGGGTCTTGGCGGCCTCGTCGAGCGTGGGGCGCGAGCTGGCGGTGATTTTGGACGAGCCGGTGGCAAACTGGATGCCGCGGATGGTGCCGGTGAACTCTTTGACCTCTTTGGGCAGCTCATCGGGGCAACCGTCGGCGTCTTCAAAGCCGTTGGCGGTCTCAGGCTCGTTGATGCACTTGTCCTGCTCGTCGTTGATGCCGTCGCCGTCGGTGTCGGGGATCGGGCAGCCTTCGCGCGGGCCCGGCTGATCGGGGCAGGAATCCACGGGGTCAAGCACGCCGTCGCCGTCGCTATCGACTTCGGGGCAGCCGTCTTCGTCTTCGATCTGGTTGACCGTCTCGGGCTGGTCCACGCACTTGTCGTCGCCGTCAAAGATGCCGTCGCCATCGGTATCGACCGGCTTGGCAGGCTCGGGCTTCGGCTCGGGTTTGGGCTCAACCACAGGCTCTTTGGAGGCGATGGGCGCCGACTCGGCGCGCCCGAAGGTCAACGCAAAGCTCGCCAGGAACTCCAGGCTGTTGGTCGCACCAGGGCCAAGCGCGATGGGGCTGACGTTGTTGCGCGCATCGACGCGCAGGTGGGCCCAGTCGTTGAAGTAGAACTTGGCGCCAACGCCAAAGTGGAAGAGCGGGTCAAAGTCGTTGCCGACCACGTCGTCGTCGCTGCTGACGTTGATCATGCCGCCACCAACCGTGGCAAAGGGCACGATCCGCCAGTAGGGCAGTTGGAAGATGGCGTGGGCGCGGGTCGTCCACAAGGTCGCGTCGCCCGCCGCCGTGCTGGCCGGCATCACACCGCCCTCAAGCTCGGCGCCCAACCAGCTCAGCGGGTAGTAACCCAAACGCAGGCCAATGTCGGGGGCCGTACCCTCGTACTCCTGAAAACCGGCGTCGGGGCGGTCAAAATCGATGTTGAAGAGTTCCAAACGCTCCGAGGGCGACAACAAACCACCGTAGATCCCCAACTCGAACGTCCCTGCCTCCGGCGCGTGACGCTCAACCCAGGTGCTGGGCTCTTCCACCCAACCGTCCACACTCGAGTCCTGGGCCGATGCGGCCGACACCAAACCGACGGTGCTGGCCATACACACTGCTGCTGAAATCAAACGGCGCTTGTTCATTGTCGTCTATGCTCCCTGCCCATTTAAAGTGGGGCCATCTCAATTGCGGGTCTTCGCAAACATTCGCGAGTCACAATTTAAGTAGAGCAGGAACCGTACAACGTCAACGGATTTTTCTACAAATAGGGGATTTTTACAGAACTATTGGACAAATCCACCCTCCAACCCCCTGTTTTCAATCAAGCTCTATCAAGAGCCTCCAATTTGGCCGATCATGATGCAGATCACCACCATCACCAGGGTGTAGACCCCCATGATGGCGTAGTTGCGGGGCCAGTTGAGGCGGTACTTGAAGGACTCGGCCACGCCTTTGTAGTAAACCAGCCCCTCCAAAGAGCGGCCCTCGGCCTCGGGCGACTTTCCGGCCACCAACGACACGCCGTAACCAACCGCAAACGACACCACAAAGCCGATCACGTTCCACCACAGCCACGACACGTCGGGGGCAAAGATCCACAGCCCAGCGTTGACTCCAAAGCCCGACAAGAGCCCCACCACGGCACCGGTGGAGTTGGCCCGACGGGTGAGGATGCCAAGGAGGAAGAGTGCCAGGATGGGGCCGTTGGCCAACGAGCCGATCTTGTTGACGGACTCGATGACGGACTTGGAGATGCCGCCGACAAAGAAGGAGAAGGCCACGCAGACCACCCCCCAGAAGACCGTAAAGGCCCGCGAAACGCGCAACTGACGCTCGGGGGTCATCTCCTGCCCCTCGCCCAGCATGAACTGCTCGTAGATGTCCTTCATGCTGGTGGCGGACAGGGAGTTGATGGTTGAGTCGAGCGAAGACATCGCCGCCGAGAAGAGCGCCACGATGACCAGACCGATGATGCCGTGGGGCAGGTGGCCAAGGACAAACTTGGGCACAGCCAGGTTGTAGTTGTACTCGACCTTGCCGTCGGGCTGCGCGATGGCCAACGTGTCCAGAAACTCGGGGGACTGCACAATGAAGGCCCCAATGCACACCCCCATAAAGCAGTAGGTCAGCACCAGCGGAAAGCGCATCAGGCCGTTGAGCATCAGCGACAGGTTGGTGTCGTCGAGGTCCTTGGAGGACAACTCGCGCTGCACCTGGGTCTGGTCACAACCATAGTAGGAGACATAGAGGAAGAGCCCGCCGATGAGCATCGGCCAGAACGCAAAGGTCTTGCCGTCCCCAAAGCCGTGCCCCTCAAAGTCCACCGCGCTAAAGCCGCTGAAGTTAAGCTCCTCGCCGGTGCGCGCCTCGATCGTCTCACCCACCTTGGGGAAAAGCTCAAACACCGCCTCCAGACCGCCAACCGCGTCCACGCTGTAGAAGACACAGAGCACGATCCCCAGGTAGAGCACGCCCATCTGGATGACGTCCGAGTAGACCACCGCCTCCATGCCGCCGAGCATGTCGTAGATGATCGTCACTGTCCCCAGGATCAGCACCGAGACCGCAAAGGGGATCCCGACGATCTCCTGCAAGACAATGGAGATCCCGTAGACCGTCACCCCGGTGGCAAAGGCCCGCAAAAACTGAAACACCACCGAGAGCAGCGTCCGGGTCCCTTTGCCAAAGCGCCGCTCCAGGTACTCGTAGATCGAGACGAGGTTGAGCTTGCGGTAAAACGGCAACAGGAAGATCATGATGATCACCATCGCCATCGGCACCGCAAACTCGTACTGAAGCCACAGCAGCCCTGTGGTGATGATGAACGCCGGTGCGCCCAGCAAACTGTTGGTCGAGCACTGGGTGGCCATGGTCGAGATCCCGATCGACCACCACGACAGGTTGTTGCCGCCCAGGTAGTAACTCTGCATGTCCTCCTGTTTGCGGCCGAGCCACCACGACATGAAGATCATCGCCGCGATGTAGATCGCCACCACGGACCAGTCCAATCCGTTCATGACGAGCCCTCCTCACGCCGAACCATGAGGTCAAGGCCAAGCGCCGCGCTCCAGGCAAAGCCATCCGTCCCCAGCCCCCGGCCAGTGTGCGGGTTGAAGTACTCCCAGAACCCCACCTTTTGAAGCAACTCAAGGGTCTTATCGACCAGCTCCGACCCCAACTCGGGCGCAAAGAGCCAGTTCATGTTGATCCACGCCGGCCCCCTCCAATAGCGCTCGGGCTCAAAGAGGTCGCTGGAGGGGTTGACGGTCGGCAGCGGCCAGGTCGCCCAGAAGTCGGCCTTGAGCGTGGCCTTCATCTGCGCGTAACCCTCGATCTGATCGCCGAGCATCAACGGCGAGTAGGCCGGCAAAGCGTCGGGGCTGATCCAGGACTTGCCGCGCGCGTCGTAGAACCGGTATCGCCCCAGCTCCTGGCTCCACAGCCGCTGCACAAGCCCCTGGCGAAGCTTCTGGGCGCGCTGGGCGGCGCGCTGGGCCACGTCTTCCATGCCAAAGTGCTGCGCAAAACGCCCCAGCACCCCCTCGGCGCGCACCACCAGCGTGGTCAGAAATGGGTCGTAGACCGCAAAATCTCCCAGCCCAAACCCCGCCCGCGTGATGGACTCCACCACCGCCATGTAGCGCTTGTACTGGTCATCGGTCGGACGCTGCTCGGGGTCTTCGACCCGCTCCTTGTCCACGCGCGTAAACTGAGGCGCGTCTTCAGGATTGATCGCCTCCAGCGCCGCGTCCCAGGCCGGGCAGTTGTCCAAACCGTTCTCCCAGGGGTGCGCCGTGCAGATCACGCCCCAATCAAGCGGGTCGCGCTGCTGGTGAAAGAAAGTCACAGAGCGCTCCAGCGCAGGCATCATCGCCCGGATCTGCTCATGGCCATGGCCACACTCAAAGATCCGCTCCAGCGCCAGCATCCACACCGGCGGGTTGGAGATCGTTGAGGTCCGCTCCGTCCCCCACGAGTCCGGCCCGGGGAAGTAGTCCCCCGTCAGGATGTGAAACTGGATGTGCGGCACGCGGCCATCGTCCCACTGCCCCTCAAAGAGCGTTGTCAACTCCAACAGCGCCCGCTGCGGATCGATGTGCAACCACCCAATGGCCGCAAACGCAGAGTCCCAGGCCCACTGGTGAGGGTAGAGACGCGATGACGGCACTGTATAGCGATCCCGATCGTTGCTGCGAAGTTGCGCTTCAGCCCGCGCCTTCAATGATTCACCCTGCGACACACACACCTCCCTTTGATTCATCGGCCCTGGCCGCGCGCCCAGGACCCATATCTCCACAACACCAGCCCAACGGGCTCTGGCATTGGTCCATGTCCAACAATGGTCCCGTTGCTCAACGATCCCACTTCTCAGACACAACTTAGTCTTCAGACAGTTCTTTCGTGCACCGCCCTACATCAGACCACATCTTTGCCCCGGACGTCCATCCTCACAGGCTCTCTCTGCACAAGAGCGCCACCCTCACAGACCTGAAGCACGAAGGCGAAGACCCAACACACCCCCAATCAAACCAGAAAACCCAGACGCAACAATGCCCTGAGCACCGCTGAGGCACGCACGATCACAGCCCAACCCTTTTTTCCGCAGCCCCCATACTATAGTCTGCCTGTCTGGACGCGCCGCGCCTGGACCCCGACCCGTTTGTGGACCCGGAACTCCCAGCACAAGCAGACCGCATCGGCGCGCCTCCAAAGCAACACACAACGCCCAGAGCCGACCGCCACCTCGCCGCCCCAAGGCATGAATGACGCCGCCCTTCCCCATCGCGGCGCCATCCACACCCGCAAGGCACGCGGCGGCGGCCAAAGGCCCCAAATGAGACGATGAGAGGTTCCATGCGCAAGCTCACCTGGCTGGGGTGGATGGCGCTGGCGGCTTGGATGCCGCTGGCTGGATGTGGTGACGACGGCGAATCGAACGACCCACCTCCCGGCGACGTCGACAACAACGACACCAACAACGCCAACAACAATCCGCCTGTCGAACTGACGTCCAACCCACGCATGATCGGTCAACGCGCCCCCGCCACCGCACCGTGCGACGGCGCCGACACCACCCGCTGCGCCCTGCCCTGGCCCTCGGACACCTTTGCAGTCGCAGACACCGACTCACCCACCGGCCTGCGCATCCAGGTCGACCCCAGCAGCCTGCCCGAGATCGACGACCCCTCCCCGCTTGGCCGCGCCACGGGGTTCTCTCGCGTCTCACCCATCGTCACTGCCTTCGCCACCGACATCGACCCCAACTCCGCCGGACAGGGCGTTGAGGCCGCCGTCCAGCTCATCGTCACCGAAGACGGACCCCAACTGGGCCAGAAAATCCCCGTGCGCGTGGAAGTCTTTGTTGAAACCAACGCCGACGGCAGCGAGAGCGCCATCGTGGCCTACCCACAGGTCCCGCTGGCCCCCTCGACCGAATACACCGCCATCGTCACCACCGCACTGCAAAGCACCGACGGCGCCAGCGTCCAGGCCACCGACCACACCCGCGTCGCCCTGGCACAACAAGACCCCAAAACCCAGGACGAACAAGACCTGGCCGACCAACACAACCCCGCCAGACTCGCCCTCCAGGCCGCCGGCGTCGACCCCACCGAGGTCGCCCGCGTCTGGTCCTTCACCACCCGCGACCAACGTCGCCCCATCGAGCCGCTGATGGCCCTGCGCCAACAGGTCATCGACGCCGTGGAAAACGACGACATCGGCATCGAAGTCGACCGCATGGAGATCAACCCGCGCGACTCCATCGCCGTCATCGTCCAGGGCCGCCTCACTGGCATGCCCCGCTTCCTTGGCGACAACAACACCTTCACCTTTGATGACGCAGGCGCCCCCACCCGCGTCGGCCAACGCGAAGCCGCCTTCCGCGTCGTTGTCCCCGCCGGAGAAGGCGACTACCGCCTGATCATGTACGGCCACGGCACCGGCGGCGACGTCAGCGACAGCGCCTTCGATGACCTCATCACCGAATCTGGCGCCGCCAAGGTCGGCATCCAATTTGACGGCTGGACCGAAGCCGGTCTGCTGACCAACGCCCAAAACTTCCGCCGAGGCATCCCCGGCGCCGAGAGCATCGCCAGCGAACTGGCCGAAAACCTCGTCATGGGCATCGGCATCCAATACGCACTCGGTGGCGTCCTGGGCGACTTCCTGGCCGCTCCCACCATCGACGGACAGGACAACCCCGCCGTCGGACGCCGCCCCGACCCCAGCGACACCGTCTGGGCCGGCGGCTCACTGGGCGGCTCCATGGGCATGCTCTACTCCAACGTCGAACCCACCATCCAAGCCGCCGTCATCAACGTCCCCGGCGCTGGCTTCACCCACTACCTGCGCTTCTCAAACCTCTACAGCGTCCTGATCCTCATCTTTGAGAGCGCCTACGACACCAACGTCGACATCGAACTGGCCATCGCCATGAGCCAAACCATGCTCGACGTCGTCGACGGCGCCGTCTGGGCCGACGCCATCGACAACCCACCCGTCTTCCTCATCCAACAATCCATCGGCGACCCCGTCATGCCCAACATCGGCACCGACCTGGTCGCCACCTCCACCGGCGCACTCCACATCGGCGAAGTCCTGCGACCCATCACCGGCCTCGAACTGGCCACCGAAGCCGTCGGCACCACCGCCATCACCCAATACAAAGTCAGCGACGAAAGCGCCCTCGACATCCACGGCTTCGCCGCCAAAGACTCCCCCGCCGGCAACGCCGCTCGCCAACAAATCGACGCCTTCATCCAAAGCGTCTGGGACGGCGCCCCACTCATCAGAGTTCCCGCCAGCTGTGCTGGCGGGAACTGCGATTTCACTGAGTGAAATCGCGGTTCGCGGCGTCTGCGCTTCGCTGGACTTGCTTTCGGTTCGCTTGCTGGCGCTGCGCTTTTGGTTCGGTCGCTCACTGCGTTCGCTTCCTTTTGGTGCGGTCGCTGCGCTCCCTGATAGCATTTGCGATGGGTGGGTTCTTGGCTTCGCCGGTACGAGTTGGGCATCTCGTCGAAAGTGCTTTCACTTCTCTGAGGTCGGATGCGCGGTGGTTGAGCCTTGAGAGGCTTTCCAAGGGGTTTGTGGTCGGTGGT